>NZ_JBWKEC010000005.1:0-380301 GCF_056435645.1 Amycolatopsis sp. NPDC043889 | reverse complement strand
GGGGGGAAAGTGGGGCGCCAGAGACGAAGAAGGAAAACCCCTTCAAGCCCGGACTCTAGAAGAGCAGCAGAAGGAAAACCGGGGACGGGGGGGGGGGGGGGGGGGGGGGGGTGGGTTCCCAACCCAACCCCCCCCCCCACGACCCCGGGCGGCATCCAGTCGCGCGAGGCACGCCTTCGCACTGACCGGGCGGGTGACCTGCGTGCCGGCTCCATCCCAGCACGCGGGAAGTTCCGCCCGGCTTGTGGACACCCGCCGGGGCGTGTGCCATGATGCGTCCGTGACCTCCTGCACCATCATTATCGCCGAGCGCGCCGGATAACAGCTCCACAAGAGCCCCCGGCGCGCAACCTCTCGCACCCATGCGGGAGGTTTTTTTGTTGCCTGAACACATTTTGCCACCACCATGAGGAGTCCCCGTGACCCGCAAGGAGCCCGCCGATACGCCACTCGGCGACGCCTTCCACCTGTACGACACGACCTTGCGCGACGGTGCGCAGCGCGAGGGGATCTCCTACTCCGTCACGGACAAGCTGGCGGTGGCGAGGCTGCTCGACGATCTCGGGGTCGGGTTCATCGAAGGCGGATGGCCGGGGGCGCTGCCCAAGGACACGGAATTCTTCGCCCGAGCCGCTTCGGGCGAACTGAAACTGCGCCACGCCGCGCTCGTCGCGTTCGGCGCGACGCGGAAGGCGGGCGCCAAGGCCGAGCAGGACCAGCAGGTGCGGGCGCTGCTCGATTCCCAGGCACCGGTGGTCACCCTGGTGGCCAAATCGGACTTACGCCACATCGAACGCGCGCTGCGGGTCGATGTCGACGAAGCGTGCGAGATGGTGCGGGACACCGTCGCGTTCCTCATCGGCGAAGGACGTCGCGTCTTCCTTGACGCGGAACACTTTTTCGACGGCTACGCGTTCTCCCCGGACACCGCGCTGAAGGTGCTCGACGCGGGAGTGAACGCGGGCGCCGACGTCGCCGTGCTGTGCGACACCAACGGCGGACAGTTGCCGCTCGGCCTCGCGGAAACCGTCCGCGAGGTCAAGGAAAGGACCGGATTCCGGCTCGGAATCCATTGTCAGGACGACACTTCCTGCGCGGTGGCGAACTCTGTCGCCGCCGTGCAGGCCGGCGTGACGCACGTCCAGTGCACCGCCAATGGTTACGGCGAACGGGCGGGTAACGCCGATCTGTTCGCCGTGACGGGAAATCTGGTGACCAAGCTCGGCATGGAGGTCCTCCCGACCGGAGGCGCCGCCGAGCTCACCCGGGTCTCCCATGCCCTTGCCGAAATCGCGAACCTCGCCCCCTACACCCACCAGGCTTACGTAGGGGCGTCGGCCTTCGCCCACAAGGCGGGACTGCACGCGAGCGCGATCAAGGTGGATCCGTTGCTGTACAACCACATCGATCCAGCTTCGGTCGGCAATGACATGCGGGTACTGGTCACCGAGATGGCCGGCAGGGCCAGCCTGGAGCTCAAGGGACGTGAGCTCGGGGTCGACCTTGCCGGCCAGCCCGAGGCGCTGACGAGCGCCGTCCGGAAGGTGAAGCGCCTCGAGTCCGAAGGCTGGTCCTTCGAGGCCGCGGACGCTTCACTGGAACTGCTGCTGCGGCGGGAGGTCGACGGCCCGCAGAGCGATGTTCTCGACGAACCGCCGTTCGAACTCGAGTCGTACCGGGTCGTGCTGGACCACCGGTCCGACGACGAGGTCGTGTCCGAGGCGACGGTGAAGGTCCACGTCGCCGGGCAGCGCGTGATCGCCACCGCCGAGGGCAACGGCCCCGTGCACGCCCTCGACGCCGCCCTGCGCGAGGCGCTCAGCCCGCATCTGTCCTGGTTGGACAGTGTGGAGCTGGCCGACTACAAGGTGCGGATCCTGCCCGGGCACCCGGGCACCGACGCCGTCACGCGCGTGCTCGTCGAGACCAGCGACGGCGAGCGGGAATGGACCACCGTCGGCGTGCACGGCAACATCGTCGAAGCGAGCTGGCTGGCGTTGTGCGACGCGCTCGTGCACAAGTCCCTCAGGGAGGGCCCGGCGTGAGGAGTCGTACAGTGGGGGAGTGCGTCTAGCCCGAATTGCTTATCCCGGTGGTGTCGCGTTCGCTTCGATCGAAGGGGACGGCGACGACGCCCAGGTACTGGAAATCGCCGAGCACCCCTTCGGCAACCCCAACTTCACCGGCAAGCGCTGGCCGCTCGCCGACGTCCGGCTGCTCGCGCCGATCCTGCCGTCGAAGGTGATCGCGGTCGGCCGGAACTACGCCAAGCACGCGGCCGAGTTCGGCAACGAGGTCCCGCAGGACCCGATGCTGTTCATCAAGCCGTCGACCACGGTGATCGGCCCGAACGCGCCCATCCGCCGTCCGCGCGGTGTCGGCCGCGTCGACTTCGAGGGCGAATTGGCGATCGTCATCGGCCAGCCGGTCAAGAACGTGCCCGCCGCCCGCGCGGCGAGCGCGATCCTCGGCTACACCGTGGCGAACGACGTCAGCGCACGTGACCTGCAGAAGTCCGACGGCCAGTGGGGCAGGGCGAAGGGGTTCGACACCTTCTGCCCGCTGGGCCCGTGGATCGAGACCTCGCTCGACGCGGCCGACCTCGCGCTCAAGTCCGAGGTGGACGGTGTTCTCAAGCAGGACGGCCGGACCTCGGACCTGGTGCACAAGATCCCCGAGCTGGTCGAGTTCGTGTCCGGCGTGATGACCCTGCTGCCCGGCGACGTCATCCTGACCGGTACGCCCGAGGGGGTCGGCCCGATCGAGGACGGCCAGTCGGTCTCGATCACCATCGAAGGCATCGGCACGCTGACCAACCCGGTGCAGGACGTCTGACCTCAAGTGCCATGAAAGGTCCCTTCCTTGCAAAATTTGCAAGGAAAGGACCTTTCATGGCGTTCGGGGCACTCAGCCGCCGGCCGGCTCCATCGCCCGCCGCGCGAAGGCCGGGGCGTGCTCGGGCCGCAGCCCCAGGCCCAGCAACCGGGCCGGGACGTAGGACAGCACGGGGAACCGGCCGAACAGCTTCACCATCACCTCGGGCGGACCGTTGCGCCTGCCCTCCATGACCGGCTTCATGACGTTCTTGTGCAGCATCCGCTGCAGCCCCTGCACCAGCATCGTCGGTGCGAGACGGCGCTTGCGGACCTTCGCCAGATCCGCCACCGACGGCCTGCCCCGGCGCAGCGGCTCGGCGAGTAGGGTGGCGGCCGCGACCGCGTCCTGCACCGCGAGGTTGATGCCGACCCCGCCGACCGGCGACATCGCGTGCGCCGCGTCACCGATGCACAGCAGCCCGTCGACATGCCACTTCCGCAGCAGGTTCATCTTGACGTCGAGGAACTTGACGTCGTCGGTCGTCTTCAGCTCGTCGACCCGGTCGGCCAGGTCGGGAAGGATCGCGGCCACGTTCTCCCTGAACGCCTCGATGCCGTTTTCGCGGAGATCCTGGCCCTTGGGGCTGAGATAGGCGATCTGGAAGTAGCCCTTGCGCGGCAGCGGCACGGCGAAGCGGCGATCCCGCATCTTCGGGGTCAGCATGCCCTCGTGTTCGCCTTCCCGCCGCGAGATCCGGAACCACCACGCGTCGAACGGGATGGCGTAGTCCTTCGTCATCAGCCCGGCCTCACGGCGGGCCAGCGACCAGCGCCCGTCGGCGGCGATCACCAGGTCGGCGCGTAATTCGCCGGTCTTCCCGTCGGCGTCGCGGTAGCGGACCCCGCTCACCCGGCCGTGTTCGAAGATCAGCCCGGTCATCTCCGTGCTCTGCCGCAGCGTGAACGTGGGCTCCTTCGCGCCGGCGTCGGCGAGAAGGTCCAGGAAATCCCACTGCGGGACCATCGCGATGTACGGGTGCGCCACCTTCAGCCGGGTCAGGTCGGCGAGGCGCATCATCGTGCCGTCCTCGGCCGGGAAGCCGGCGTAGGAGATCTCGCTGTGCGGCAGGCTGAGGAATTTCTCCCCGAGGCCCAGCTCGTCGAGCAACGTCAATGTCGACGGGTGCACGGTGTCGCCGCGGAAGTCCCTCAGGAAGTCCTCGTGCTTCTCCAGCACCGTGACCTCGACCCCGGCCCTGGCCAGCAGCAACCCGGCGACCATGCCCGCGGGGCCACCGCCGACGACCACGCAGTTCGTGCGTTCGCTCATCCGTTCCACCCCTTCGAATCCCTTATTCATCACTTGTTGAATAAGCTCAGCATGCACCTGCTCGACCGGCGCGTCAAGCGCCATCCGGGCGGATGCGCCGTTCGGGCTATGACCCGGGTCTCACTGGTCCGGGTGTCCGGGGCGACTGTCCAAAGAGGACGCGAGGTGTGGCGGGAATGTCTCGGAAGGACGACGATCGCGGAAATGCCCTTGTGGACGGTCCGTGACTTGAATCCGGTTAAGGATTCCGGTGTCGTCACAGGGTGTGCGCGTCGCGAATCGAGGAGTCCGTATTTCACCCGCCCGCCCGCCTTAGCCGTTGTCCGGTAACTAAAACACGTCTTCTCACCAACTGGGAGTAGAGTGCCCGCGCCGGAACAGACCAGCCTTAATCACCTCATCGGCAGAGTCGCGATCGCGCTGAGTGCCCTAGCCTCACTTGGTGGATTTCGCTCTCGTGCCCCGGACCCCGTCACGAACCACGCCGGACGCTCCGGATGGAGCGCCGTGGGAGCCGCCGGAGTTGCGGTTGGTGTGTCTCGACATCGATGACACGCTGATCGACTGCACGGCGGCGATCCGGCTCAGCCTGAGCGCGCTCACCGGTCAGAACGACCTTTGGCCGCTGTGGGATCTCATCACCGAAGAGCATGTCGCGCTGGTGGTGGCGGGCGAAATCGATTACGCGATCATGCATCACAAGCGTACTGAATGTTTCCTGGCCGAGATCGGCATTCTGGCCGACGAAGACCAGGTCAAGGGCTTCGAAAGACGGCGTCGTGAAATTCTCACGCGTTCGTGGCAATTGTTCGGAGATGTCCTCCCGTGCCTGGAATGGCTGAGAGCCGCGGGTGTCCTCGTCGCGGCCGTCACGAACGCCTCCGGCGCGCATCAGCGCAAGAAGATCGCCGACCTCGGACTCGCCCGGTTCTTCGACCACGTGGCCATCGCCGGTGAACTCGGAGTAGCCAAACCGGACCCGGCGATGTTCCACTCGGTCTGCCTCGGCCTCGGCTGTGACCCCGCCCAGGCGGTCCACGTCGGCGACAAGCTCGACACCGACGCCATCGGCGCACGCGACGCCGGCCTGGGTGCCGTCTGGCTCGACCGGGACGGCATCGCCGAGCGCGCCCCGGCGGGTGTGCACACCATCTCCGGCCTCGACGAGCTGCCTGAGCTGCTCGTTTCCGAGTTCGCGAAGCTCGGCGTCCCCGCTCAGCGCGCTACGGAGACCCCCGCTTTCACGGTGCGGAACGGCGTGCTCTAGTATTCCTTCTCGTGCGGCACCGAGCCGGTCAAGATCGGAACGGTACCTCACTGGGGTATGGTGTAATTGGCAGCACGACTGGTTCTGGTCCAGTTAGTCTAGGTTCGAGTCCTGGTACCCCAGCTGGAGAACTCTCCGGAGTGAAACACAGAGTGACCCCCCCGCGAAGGGCGGGAAACCCGGTCTGGTAAGTTTCTCCACAGCAACACAGCAGGTGAACAACTGAAAATCTCCTTCTGAAGGAGAAAGTTCCTAGCCCCCGTCGTCTAGCGGCCTAGGACGCCGGCCTCTCACGCCGGTAGCGTGGGTTCGAATCCCATCGGGGGTACGTACAGCTTCCACCCAAGAAGTCTCGACCGAACTGGTCGGGACTTCTTGCATTTCGGTGGAAGTCATCGCGTCGCTGATCCTTTCTGCGGCTACAGCCGTTACCGGTACCTGATCGACCGGCAGTTTGACGGTAATGGTCACCTTGTCGCCCACGCCACGCACCTTGACGGTCAGCTGGGTGATCTCGAAGAGGCTGCGGAGCAGCGCCTGAGGTGCCTTGGCCAAGTTGAGCCGGAGATGCGGAAGCGCTTCGAGGAAGGTCAGGTCTGACGACGTAGCCTTCGCCGGTTTGCTTCCTGTCTTCCGCGTCGAGTTGGGCGATCGCCGCCAGCGCGGTGGTCTTGTCTTCCTCCAGCTTGTTGTAGTTCTGGCGAAGTGCCTAGGTGAAGGGGTCGTCTTGGGCTTGCCGCAGAACAGAGTCCTGCCACCGGGCTACCTCTGTCGGTTGGCGTTGGAGGCGTTCCCGCTCGGCTTGACGCTCTTCGGCGGCGCTGTCGTCCACTGTGGCCAGGTCGGCTTCGATGATGCTTCGCCGAGCGAGGCTGAAGAGGAGGTCGGCGTAGAAAGCCGAAACGGCCTCTGTCGCCGCGGTTGTTCTTGCCCGGCCGGCACAGGTATCAGACGAGCTGTTGTGTTTCGCGTCACCGGCCATGCGTGAGGGCGCCAGCAGAACGGCGTGCAGGATGAGCTGCGCCGCCGTCGGCGCGCCGCCCGCCGCGACGACGCCTCGGCAGCGATCGGCCACGGCGAGACCGGCCGAACCTGTCAAGCCGCCGATGAGTAAGGCTATCCCGGCATTCG
Organism: Amycolatopsis sp. NPDC043889; assembly: GCF_056435645.1. Lineage (NCBI taxonomy): Bacteria > Bacillati > Actinomycetota > Actinomycetes > Pseudonocardiales > Pseudonocardiaceae > Amycolatopsis > Amycolatopsis sp. NPDC043889. Next base: position 373,757 of record NZ_JBWKEC010000005.1, on the reverse strand, counting down.
GGACCGTGTCATCGCCGAGAACCTGAGCCGCCATGCCCAGGGTCGCGGCTGCGACGGCGAGTGCGACACCACGGGCGGCATGCACCGCCGAGGGAAGTTCAGTGGCCGAGGTCGTGGTTCCGCCGTGCGCAGCAGATTTCTTCGTCGGACACGGTCCGGCATGCGTCCCTTTTCGTGGGAAATGACCGGAGAACCTGTGGGGTCGAGACGTTGCTCGTCGCCGCCGCGCAGCTCGCGAGGCCGATCCTTGTTGTGGGACAAGGGCAACAGCTTCTTTACATACCCTACGGGGGTAATGTTAGTGTGGCGGCGTGACGGCGAAGGGATCGCCGCGAAACGAGTTGTCGAACCGAAGGGTGAGAGCTGATGGACACCACCGTGTACACGGTCAAGGGCATGACCTGCTCGGGCTGCATGAACAAGGTGACGACCGCGGTGAACGGCGTCGCCGGGGTCAGCGAGGTGGACGCGGATATCGCGACCGGCGAAGTGACCGTCGTGAGCGAGGGGCCGGTCGACGCGCAGTTGGTGCGATCCGCGGTCAAAGAGGCCGGCTACGAGGTGGTCGGCTGAAGGTGATGGCCGAGGAGGACGGAGCTGGGCCGGCTGTCGTCATCAAGGTCGTGAACAACGGGCCGTATCAGGTGAAAGGGGCCGTCCGGCTCGTCGACCACGACGGCGAGGAATACGAACTGACCGGCCGCACCCAATTGCTGTGCAGGTGCGGGCATTCGGCGAAAAAGCCGTTCTGCGACGGCGCCCATGTCCGGACCGGGTTCACCGCGACCGGGGCAGTCGTTGAGGTGGAATAGAAGCGGGCGGGTGACGTGAGAGTCACCCGCCCGCTTTTCGTGATGCAGACGTCAGGAGCGCACGAGGCGTGCTATCGCTTCGGAGGCTTCCCGGATCTTCCTGTCCGCCTCGGGGCCGCCTTTCGCGGCGGCTTCGACGACGCAGCCTGCCATGTGTCGCTCGAGGAGTTCGAGGGAGAACGACTGTAAGGCGCGGGTCGCCGCGGAGACCTGGGTCAGGACGTCGATGCAGTACTTGTCCTCTTCGACCATCTTCTGCAGGCCCCGGATCTGCCCCTCAACGCGTCGTAGGCGTTTGAGCTGCCTCTCCTTGTCGGCGCCGTGATCGACCACGCTCACTCCTCGAGTCGGGATTCCGCGTACGTCTCAATCATGCCCGGTCGAGGGTCGCACGCGCAGGCGGGTTTCGAGGCTTCGTGGAGTGGTTGTGGTCAAAAACGGGGGTGGCATACGTCACGGGGGTATGCCGGTTGCCCTACCCCCCTAGGGTATGTAGTGTTGCGGCCAGGAGGACGAGAGATGCACGGATACACGCAAGGCAAAGACGAATACGTGACCCGGTTGCGGCGGATCGAGGGTCAGATCCGGGGCCTGCAACGGATGGTCGAGGAGGACAAGTACTGCATCGACATCCTGACGCAGGTGTCGGCGGCCACGAAGGCGTTGCAGTCGGTGTCGCTGGGGTTGATGGACGAACACCTCAGGCACTGCGTGTCCGACGCCATCGCCAAGGGCGGCGACGAGGCCGACGAAAAGATCAAGGAAGCGAGCGACGTGATCGCCCGCCTGGTCCGTTCCTGAGACCGCGCACCGAATCGGAGGAGAACCACGATGAGTGAAACCACAAGCATCTACACCGTCACCGGCATGACCTGCGACCACTGTGTCCGTTCCGTCACCGAAGAGATCGGCAAGATCGACGGCGTCACCGGCGTCCGGGTGGATCTGCCCACCGGCGCGGTGACCGTGACCAGCTCCCAGGAACCCGAGGTCGCGGATGTGCGTGCGGCCGTCGAAGAAGCCGGATACGAGCTGACCGCCTGATTCGCGGTTCGCTCCCGATCGCGGGCACGGCCCGCACAAGGGATTCGAGATGAACACAGTTGCGAAGCTCTCCGCCTACGGTGTGGCGCTTGCCCTGGTCGCCGGTGGCGCCTGGGCCGCAGGCACCGCTGTCGGTCCTTTCGCCGGCGCTGCCGGCCTTCCCGGCGGCGAGGACGCCGGGCATGGGGACGCTCACAGCGGCACCGTCGCGGAGGCGGCGCCGACCGACGAGCCCGGCGGGCTCGCGTCGTCCAGGGGCGGCTACACCCTCACGCCCACCACCACGACGCTCACCGCGGGCACGACCCAGCCCTTCTCCTTCAAGATTCTCGGCCCGGACGGCAAACCGGTCACCGCTTACGGCGTCGAGCACGAAAAGCGGATGCACCTCATCGTGGTCCGCCGCGACACGGCCGGTTTCCAGCACGTGCATCCCGAACTCGCGCCCGACGGCGTGTGGAGTGTCCCGCTGGCCTTGCCCCAGGCGGGCAGCTACCGCGTCTTCGCGGATTTCAAGCCGACGGGCGGCTCGGCCTCGACACTGGGTGTGGACGTCGCCGTGGCGGGAGATTTCAAACCCGCTGAGTATCAGCCGTCGCGCGTCGCGGACGTCGACGGTTACCAGGTCCGTCTGGACGGCGAGCTGGCGCCGGGCAAGTCGTCGAAGGTGACCTTGACGGTGACCAAGGACGGCCGCGAGGTGACCGATCTGCAGCCGTACCTGGGCGCTTACGGGCACCTGGTGGCGCTGCGCGGCGGCGACCTGGCCTACCTGCACGTCCACCCGGACGGCGAACCCGGTGACGGCCGAACGAAGCCCGGTCCCACGGTGACCTTCTTCGCCGAAGTCCCGTCGAATGGCACTTACCGGCTGTTCCTCGACTTCCAGCACCAGGGCAAGGTCCGCACCGCCGAGTTCACCGTCGCCACCACGGGCACACCCGCCCCGGCCCCGGCTCCCTCGGCAACCCAGAACCCAACCCCACCCCCGGCCGATGACGGCCACGGCGGACACGGCTGACGCGAGCGTCGAAAAGGAGTGAACACGATGACATCCGACGTGGCCCAGACGCGGACAACCGAAGTCGAACTCGCGATCACCGGGATGACCTGCGCGTCCTGCGCAATGCGCATCGAGAAAAAGCTGAACAAGCTCGACGGCGTCACCGCGACCGTCAACTACGCCACCGAGAAAGCCAAAGTCACCTTCCCGGTCGACGTCGAGCCGCAGAAGTTGATCGAGCAGGTTGAGGCGGCCGGATACTCGGCCGCCGTGCCCGCCCCGGAGAAGACGACCGGCTCGGATGAGCCTCGTGAGGAAGCCGATCCGATCGCCCCGTTGCGGCAGCGGCTGATCGGTTCCGCGGTGCTGTCGGTGCCAGTGATCCTGCTGGCGATGGTGCCGGCGTTCCAGTTCACCTACTGGCAGTGGATTTCGCTGACGCTCGCCGCACCGGTGCTGGTGTGGGCGGCGTGGCCGTTCCACAAGGCGGCGTGGGCGAACCTGCGCCACGGTGCGGCGACCATGGACACGCTGATCTCGATGGGCACGCTGGCGGCGTTCCTGTGGTCGTTGTACGCGCTGCTGTTCGGCAGCGCGGGAACGCCGGGGATGACGCACGCTTTCGAGCTGACCGTGGAGCGGATGGCCGGGGACGGCAACATCTATCTCGAGGTCGCCGCCGGGGTGACGACGTTCATCCTCGCCGGACGGTACTTCGAGGCGCGGTCCAAGCGACGGGCCGGAGCGGCACTGCGAGCCCTGCTGGAGCTCGGGGCGAAGGATGTCGCCGTTCTCCGGAACGGCAAGGAAGAGCGAATCCCGGTCGATCAGTTGGCTGTCGGAGATCTGTTCGTCGTGCGGCCGGGGGAGAAGATCGCCACCGACGGCGTGATCACCGAGGGTGGTTCCGCGGTGGACGCGAGCATGCTGACCGGGGAAAGCGTGCCAGTGGAAGTCGCGCCGGGTGACGCGGTGGTCGGCGCGACGGTCAACGCGGGCGGGCGGCTCGTCGTCCGTGCGACGCGGGTCGGCGCCGACACGCAGCTGGCACAGATGGCCAAACTGGTGGAGGACGCGCAGACCGGAAAGGCACAGGTCCAGCGGCTGGCGGATCGCGTGTCGGCGGTCTTCGTGCCGATCGTGATCGCGCTCGCCGTCGGCACCCTGGCCTTCTGGCTCGGGGCGGGTGGCACGGCGTCGGCCGCGTTCACCGCCGCGGTCGCCGTGCTGATCATCGCCTGCCCGTGCGCGCTGGGCCTGGCCACCCCGACCGCGTTGCTGGTCGGCACCGGCCGCGGCGCGCAGCTCGGGATCCTGATCAAGGGTCCGGAAGTGCTGGAGTCCACCCGCGCGGTCGACACGGTCGTGCTGGACAAGACCGGCACGGTCACCACCGGACGGATGGCGCTCGTCGAGGTCCACGTCGCAGACGGCGTCGACGCCGACGAGGCGTTGAGGCTCGCGGGTGCGCTGGAGAACGCTTCCGAACACCCGATCGCGCAGGCCATCGTGGCCGGTGCGCGGGACCGGGTCGGCGAGCTCCCGGCCGTCGAGGACTTCACGAACGTCGAAGGCCTTGGTGTGCAAGGGATCGTCGACGGCAAGGCGGTGCTGGCCGGACGCAGCTCGCTGCTGGAGGACTGGGCGCATCACCTGCCGGAGGGTCTCGCCGAGGCGAAGGCCACCGAAGAGAAGGCGGGCAAGACCGCGATCGTCGTCGGCTGGGACGGCGCGGCCCGCGCGGTCCTGGTGGTGGCGGACACCGTGAAGCCGACCTCGGCCGAGGCGATCACGCAGCTGCGGGCGCTCGGGCTGACCCCGGTCCTGCTGACCGGGGACAACGAGGCTGTGGCCCGCGCGGTGGCGGCGGAGGTGGGGATCACCGAGGTGATCGCGGAGGTCTTGCCCAAGGACAAGGTCGACGTGGTCAAGCGGCTCCAGGCCGAGGGCAAGGTGGTCGCGATGGCGGGTGACGGCGTCAACGACGCGGCCGCGCTGGCGCAGGCCGACCTCGGGCTGGCCATGGGCACCGGTACGGATGTCGCGATCGAGGCGTCGGATCTCACCCTCGTCCGTGGTGACCTGCGGGCGGCGGTGGACGCGATCCGGCTTTCCCGGCGGACGCTGCGCACCATCAAGGGAAACCTGTTCTGGGCCTTCGCCTACAACGTCGCGGCGCTGCCACTGGCCGCGGCGGGCCTGCTCAACCCGATGATCGCCGGCGCCGCGATGGCGTTCAGCTCGGTCTTCGTGGTCACGAACAGCCTGCGGCTCAAGGGATTCCGCAGCACGGCGAGCTGACCCTCGTTCGACACGGGGCGCTCGTGCGGCACTTCCGGTGCCGCGCGAGCGCCTTTCTGTCGGTCCTCGGCCGTGAGCGTGATCAGCTCAGGGTGCTGATCAGTTCACGGCAGGCCTGTTCGCAGCGACGGCACGCTTCGGCGCATACGCGGCAGTGTTCGTGCATGCTCGCGTGTCCCTGGCACTCGTCACCGCACGCCTTGCATGCGGCGGCACACCCCTCGAGGATTGCCCGTGTCAGGTTCGCGTCGTAGCCCGTGTGCCGGGACAAGACCCGTCCTGTGGTCGCGCAGATGTCCGCGCAATCGAGATTGGTGCGCACGCACTTGACCAACTCGGCGACGCTCTTTTCGCTGAGACATGCGTCCGCGCACGCCGTACAGGTTTGGGCGCACTCGAAGCACGCTTCTATGCACCTGGTCAGCGCCTCACGATTCACCTTGCCCAGATCCGCCGGGTAGGTGCGGAGCATCTCGGCTGCCTGCGTCATGACGATTCCTTTCCTCGCGAAACATGTAGCAGCCTTCGGGTACCCGAGATGGCGGGTATGAACCGATGAACCACCATGTCACCTAGTAGAGGTGGTGCTCGGCAAGGAAACGGCGAATCGTGGGAGCGAACGCGTCGGCGAGGGCTTCGGCGGTGCTCAGTGTGTCGGACAGGGAAACGGGCGCGAGACGGCCGTTGGGCAGGACGCGGGCGGCGTTCTCTGCCAGCTCGGTCGGATGCCGTTCGTCCATGCCGGGGAAGACCAAGGTGGGTGCCGTGATCGCGGCGAGTTCGTCGACGGAGCGGAACGAGCGGTCGTGGCCGATGGCGGCCGCGGCGGCGATGCTCGCGGGGTCGGAGCGCGGGATGGCGTCACGTACGAGCGCGCCGATGACGGGAGCGAGCTCGGGCAGGACCGGTGCCCAGGCCGCTTCGATGCCGTCGGTCCGGACACGTTCGGCGAAGGCGTCCATGAACGCGATCTCGGCTTGCTTCGCTTCGTCGTCTTCGATGTCTTCGACGCTGATCAGGATGGCGGCGCGGACGCGGCCGGGATGTTCGAGGCAGGTGCGCTGGGCGATGGTGGCCCCGAGGCCGGTTCCACCGACGACGGCGCGCTGGAAACCGAGGTGATCGAGTAGCGCGGCGACATCGTCGGAGTACTGGGTCCAGGTGTGCCGGGCCGGGTCGGTGCAGACCGATCGGCCGTAGCCGCGCACGTCAGGGAGGATGATCGTGTGCCGGTCCGCCAGCCGCTCGGCCAGCGGGATGAGGCTGTGATGATCAGGGCCACCCCCGTGCAGAAGCACGAGGGGTGGCCCAGAACCGAGGGAGACCGCGTAGAGCGGCCGGCCGTCGCCGCCGTGATACGCGATCTCCATTGTGGACACCTTAGTGGTGGTAGGCGTGCACCACCGCGTGTCCGGAACCGCGGCCGATGAGCCACTTGTTCACCGGTGTCGTGAGCAGGAAGGCGACGAGCAGCGCGAAGGCGAGCGCGCCCCAGAACAGCCAGCTGGCGAGCCCGGCCTCCATCGCGCCGGGGACGACGAGCATCACCCCGTTGTCGATGATCTCCATGACGAGGATCGAGACGGTGTCCGCGGCGAGGGCGACCTTGAGGGCCTGCTTGAAGCCGACACCTGCGCGCAGCACGCCGCGCATGGTCAGCGCGTAGCCGAAGACGAACGCCAGTGCGACGGCGAGCACGATGGTGGCGACGTTGCCCCAGCCCAGCGCGGTGCCGATCACCATGCCGAGCACCTCACCGATGGCGCAGCCGGTGAGGCAGTGCAGGGTGGCCGACGCCGCCATGCCCCAGGAGACCTTCCCCGGCCGGTGGTGTTCGTGGCCCCCGTTGCCCGCATGGCCCCCGTGGTCGCCGTGGTGCTGGTGTTCGTGGTGTGAGTGGTCGTGCTCAACCGACATGGTCGTGTTTCTCCTTTGTGGACTGCTCGGCAGGTGTGGGTTCGAGTCCTGCGACGAGATTGAACGAACCGGTCAGCAGGTTGAGCGACACCAGTCCCACCGTGTCGGCGATGAGTCGATCGCTCCAGCCGTGTTCCCGCAACTCGGCGATGTCTTCATCATCGAGCGAAGACGGTTCGGCGAGGACCCGCACGGCATACGCGATCAGCGCGGCTTCGCGCCGGTCAGTGGAGGTGCCCTGCCGGGCCAGTGCGATGTCGTTGTCGCTGAGTCCGGCGGCCCGCGCGGCCCGTGTGTGCGCCTGCAAGCACAGCGCGCAACCGATCCACTCCTGTAGGGCGAGCGAGATCTTTTCGCCGAGTGCCCGGGGAAGCTTGACCCGCTTCATGGCCCGCGAGAAGTCGAGGTACCCCTGAAGGAGCGCGGGGGAGTGTGCCATCGCGGACACCATCGGACCTACCGAGCCACGCCGTTCGACGATGTCGCCGAGCAGCTCGGCGGACTTGGCTGGCGCGTCGCTCGGGTCTAGCGACTGAAGACGCTGCACGGCTCCTCCTCATGCTGTCGGCCGGCCACCGGAACTTTATACCCGTATGGGGTACCTGTCCAGTGTCGATGGTTCGATGTTGACCAAGAGTGCGGCTCGCCCTGGCGATCTTCTGATGAAGTCTTCGATGTTCTACGTGACGACTCTTTGTCACGCAACGGGTTTTGCCATTCAGGCGACATCTGTGACGATTGCGACACTGATACCCCCTAAGGGTACTTGCGCGGCGTCATGAACCGGTCTACGTTCATGTCCGCAATACCCCCTAGGGGTAATTAATCTCGAAAGGACGGTCGTCATGGCGGAGACATCCCCGGACCCACGGCGGTGGTGGGCGCTGGGACTCATCGCGTTGGCCCAGTTCATGGTCATCATGGACACCTCGATCATCGGCGTCGCTCTACCCGCTATGCAGCAGGACCTCGGGTTCTCGCCGGGGGACCTGTCGTGGGTGTTCAACGCCTACGTCATCGCGCTCGCCGGGTTGCTGCTGCTCGGTGGACGTCTCTCGGACCTGTTCGGTGCGCGGAAGATGTTCACCGCGGGCTGGGTCGTCACCCTCGGTGGTTCGGTGGTCGCGGCGGTCGCGGGCACCGCGTGGGTGGAACTCCTCGGCAGGGTGCTGCAGGGCGCGGGTGCGGCGTTGATCGCCCCGTCCGCGCTGACGCTCCTGATGATGCTGTTCGGCGCGCGTCCTCGTGAGCTGACCAAGGCGCTCGCGCTCTACGGCGCGGCCGCGCCCGCCGGTGGTACCGCGGGGGTGTTCCTCGGCGGTGTGATCACCGAGTGGCTGTCGTGGCCGTGGATTTTCTGGCTCTACGTCCCGATTTCGCTGGTCGCGATCGTGGCGACGGGCAGGCTGATGCCGTCCGCGCCCGCACGGCGTGGTTCGGTCGACCTCGCCGGTGCGATCGCGGCGACCGCGGGCCTCGGGCTGACCGTGTTCGGCGTCGTCCGGGCGCCGGAGGCGGGCTGGGACTCGGCGGGCACGTGGGGTGCGCTGGCGGGTGGCGTCGCGCTGCTCGCGGTGTTCGTGCTCGTCCAGCGCGGGCGGGAGGTTCCGTTGGTGCGGCTGGGGATCTTCCGGACGCCGAATCTCGGCGGCGCGAACCTCGCGCAGTTCCTGCTCGGCGCGGCGTGGATCCCGATGTGGTACTTCCTGAACCTGTACCTGCAGCAGGTCCTGGGTTACGGGGCCTTCGCCAGCGGTGCCGCGCTGCTGCCGATGACCGTGCTGATCGTCGTGCTGATGGTCGCGGTCGCGCCGAAGCTGATCGGCCGCTTCGGGCCGAAGAAGATGATCATCGGTGGTCTGTGGGCGCTCGCCGCGGGGCTGGTGTGGCTGTCGTTCGTCAGCCCGACGGGCAATTTCGTGGTCGACGTCCTGCCCGCTTCGCTGGTCGCGGCTCTCGGTCAGGCGCTGGCGTTCATCCCGTCGCTGGGCACCGCGATCTCCAGCGCGAAGCCGGAGGAAGGCGGACTGGCGTCGGGGATCGTGAACACCTCGTACCAGATCGGCTCGGCGCTCGGTCTCGCCGCGATGACCGCGGTCGGCGTGTCGTTCGGCGCGGGACGGATCGGTGACCCGGTCGCGCTGACCGGCGGCTACTCGGCGGCGTTCCTCGGGGCCGCGGGCATCGCGGTCGCCGGTGGCTTCCTGGCCATGGCCACCCTGCGCTTCCCCCGGAGCGCGCCGAGCGAAGTCGCCGGAGGTGACCCGGCGGTCGTGCGATGACCGGCTGTACCACCGCGTGGAGGGCGAGACCGTTCGAGGTCTGCCCTCCACGCGGCGTTTCACCTCGTCTTGCGATACGTTCGAAGGCGGTCAAAGGAAGGATGACGGTGTCAGACGGAGACAGCGGCGAAAGGTGGAGCCGCTGTCGGTGGCGACCACCAGTTCAGATCCCGGGCACGTGCTCATCACCGTGTCCGGTGACCCCGGCCAGGCACTTGACCCGGTGCCGAGCAGCGTGGTCGTCGATCTGAACGCGGTGGACTTCTGTGATTCCACCGGCCTGTCGACCCCTGGTCGGTTTCAACAATCGTTGTGTCGCCGACCGCGTCGCCCTTCAATTCCTGCCCTCAGCGACGATCCGCCGATTGTTGCTGCGTACCGGGCTATCGGACCTGTTGCCGATCGCTGTTAGCAGAGGGCCAGGCTGAACGCCCCCATGAGGGCGACGGCGACGACTGCGGGGGCGGTCAAGCAGGCGACACCGCCGATGACGCTGGTCATACCGGACCGCAAGGGCAGCCGTTGACGGTCCTCGAGCCGGCTGAGCCGGATCGAGGTGTCACCGCCCGACATCGCGAGCGCTTTCCTCGGCCCGCCAGTGGCCCCGATGGTGAGCAACGCCGACCGCACTGGCCCGGCTCCACATTCCGCGGCTGCCGTCCGGTCGGCGGCCAATTCGACGAACAGGCTGATCGCTTTCGGCAGTTCGCGCATGAGCGGGACGAAGCGCAGCGTCCTGCCCAGCACGTCGGCGCAGCCGGTGAGCAGGTGGTGACGGCCACGGACGTGAGCGTTCTCGTGGGCGAGCACCGCTCGCAGCTCGGCGGGGGTGAGCCGGGTTCGCAATCCGTCGCTCGCGACGATCATGGCCCGGCGTCCGCCCAGGCTGTAGGCGATCGGATGCTCGTGAGGTAGCCACAAGGTCCGGACGCGATCCGATGACCGGGATCCGGACAGCCGCAATGCGTCGAGATGGCGCTCATGCAGCTGGTTGCGGCGCCGTCGACGCCTGATCGAGGACAAGAGCAGCTGGAAGAGCGCGAACGTCAGCAGGACTCCGGCCGTACCGCCGACCACCAGGTCGAGGGACGGTATCCCGTCGTGACTGATCGTGGACAGACAGACGTCGATCAAGCGCGTGATCTGATCCGCGGGGCCATGACCGGGCAGAGCGAGAAGGAGCACACCGCCGACCGTGCCTGCCAGCAGACCGATCGCGGTCATGAGCCACCAGGTGATCGCCGCCGCCGGGCTGCCCTGCGGCGTCCCGAACCTCGCCAGGACCGGTGGGGACCACCAGCCGACGATCAGGACGCCGAGGAGAAGCGCGGCGGCGGGGATCACCGCTTTCGCTGCTTTCGGCGTAAGGCGCGGCGCAGGATGTCCGACTCTTCCTCGGAGACCGACTGTGCGAAATGCAGCAGCACTGATTCCGGGTCGCTCGCCGAGTCGAGCACGTCACGAAGAGCCTGAGCGGTGGCTTCCTCACGAGAAGTGATCGCTCGGTAGCGGTACGCGCGACCTTCCATCTCGCGAACGACCCATTCCTTGCGGTACAGGTTGTCCAGCACGGTCATGACCGTGGTGTACGCCAGTTCGCGCTCCTTGGCGATCTCCACGAGAACCTCGCGGACCAGCATGGGTTCGGAACCGCGCCACAGCACATCCATCACCGTGGCTTCGAGCTCGCCCAACCGACGCATGACACCTCCTGGCAGGGAGGATACCCTTCTGTCGCGGTCAACCGACTATGCGCCTCGCGCCCATCAGGTGCCCGTCACCCTTCATGGACCGGACGTCGACAAGCTGTCCTTCGGTCGGCGCGTCGACCATTTTCCCGCTGCCCACGAACATGCCGACGTGGTGGATCGCACCGGGATCGCCGGTCCCGTCGTCATAGAACAGCAGGTCGCCAGGCTGCAACTGGTCGAGCGAGACCGGTTTTCCGGCCGTGTACTGCTGACGGCTGGTGCGGGGAATGGAGACGCCCGCCTGGCGGTAGGCCCAGGAAGTCAAGCCGGAGCAGTCGAACTCGGCGGGGCCGGTGGCACCCCATTGGTATTGCGAGCCCCTTTTGGACAGTGCGGCTTGCAGCGCGTCGTTCGCCGCTCCGGGCGGACCCAGATAAGAACCACTGTCCTGGACCTTGCCCAGTTTGGCCTTGTCCTGCGCCGGAAGTGCTCCCAGCGCCTGACGAACTTGCTTGATCTGCCGGTCGAGGTCGTTCTTCCGGTTGGTGACCTGGTCCACCGCCCACTGCGCGGCCGCTGTCGCCTCGCTCGCGCGTTTCTGGGCTTCTGCCGCCTGTGCTCGACCTTTGGCAGCCTGATCGAGTACGGTCCTCAGCCCGGCGAGCGCGTCCGCCTTCTGCCCGGACAAGAGAGAGATGGCCGCGGACTTCTGCAGGAACTCCGTCCGGCTGTTGCTGTCGAGCAACGCCGCGAGCTGATTGACCGAAGACGCTCCCTGGAAATTCGCGGCGACGAGTTTGTCGACCTCGCCCCGGAACTTCGTGATAGAGCCCTCCGCGTCCGCCAATTCCTTGTTGGCGGCCGCGAGATCGGCGTCGGCCCTGGCACTCGTGGCTTTCCGTGCGGCCAGGTCATCTTGAGCGGCGGAGAAATCCTCTTCGGCCTTAGCGGCGTCAGCGCCGAGGCGCTGGTAGCGAGACATCGGATCCTGTGCCTCGGCGGGTGGCGGCGCCGGCTGCGCACTCGCGGGGATCACGCTCAATCCAAGCGGGAGAACAACGGCGGTAGTCAAGACGCGCAGTGAAGCCGTCCGGCGTCGGTGCGGTGTCACGGGTGCGGGATCTCCTGTCGTGTTTTCGAGCGTGGTCACGGACCGCCCCGAAGGCCCGCGGGTCACCGTAAGGTAACGAGCCACCCTTGTCCACTATTTCACTTAGTACTAGGCGGGTGGCATAGAGTATCGAGAAGTCAGAATGTGATGGCCACTACGGCTTACGTCGGTACAGGCTCACCAGGGTCTCTTCATGGGAGTCTTCGACGAGCTGAGAATGGTGCACGCGACGCAGTCCGGCCATCTCGGCGATCAGGTCGAGCTCATCGGCGATGTGGATGTGCGCGCCGTGTCGTGGCTCGATTCGCGCTGGTGGCGTCGCTGGGCGCACTTCCACGAGAACGACGCCGTCCGGCGTGACGTGTTCGGCGGCCTTGCGCAGCAAGCGAATCTGAGAGCGCAGGCTTTCCCGGCCGGTCAAGGCTTCCGAGCTCAGCAGGATCGAGTCGAAGTAGGTTCCGGCGGGCAAGGTGATGTCGAGATCGTCCACAGTGGCCGTGACGGTCAGCGGAAATCCCACATCCGCGAGAGCTGCCTTCATATCCTCGTCTGCCACGCCGATGTGCAGGACGCGAGGCTCCTGTGTCCATGAGTGCAGGAGTTGCACGAGGTGGCTTCGGGTCGGTGTGACGATCCGGAGCGCATGACGCGACATCGATCACCTGTCGTCCGAGTCGGAAGAGATCTACGGCAAGTAGTACTAGACGTAATAGTATCTACTGGCGAGGGATCCCGTCGAGACCCGGCGGCGATGAATCAGCCCTGCGGGAGCGGCCCCTGCATCTCGCGGATCTCGGCCTCTTGGGCGTCGATGATCTTCTGGGCGAGAGCCTTGGCGTCGGGGTTGGAACCCATTGTCGACGTCGTGAGGTGGTGCATCGCCACGAGGCAAAAGGCGAGCACGCCCAGCAGGAAGACCCGCTGGGTTCTCCTGAGCGCGCTCGCCGTCATGACCCAAGGTCACCTATCCGCTTCGGCGGATGCGGCGGGGTCACGGCTTTCACACCGCCACCGGGGTGAGGCGTTCGGCCTTGTCGAGTGCGCGCAGGCACCAGGCGCAACCGGCTCCGATCACGGCGAGGACAGCCCATGGTGCCGCTGGTACACCGGCATCTCTCGCGATGTCCAACGCGGTGCCGGTGAGCAGGTTGCCGAGGAGGATGCCCACGCCGACCACGGTGTTGTACAGCCCATAGTGCGTCGCGACCAGCTTGCCGCCGGAGAGGGCGACGATCGTGTCCATTTCGAACGGGAAGACCACGATGGTCCCGAGTGCCAGCAGGGCGGCGGAGAGAATCAGCGATGCCCAGCTCAACGCCGCCGGACCGGCCGTCGCGCCCGCGGTGAGCATGGGCGGGAGAAACGCCGCTCCCATGAGCAGGAGACCGACGGCGAGACACTTGCCGGATCCCCACCGCCGCCTGCACCACGCGGTGATCCGCAGCTGTCCGGCGATCGCCAAACCTCCTGACACCGCGAACAGCAGCGCCACCAATGTGGTCCCCGCCACTCCGGGGCCGCCGACCTGACGAGCTTCGAGCGGGAGTGCGAGATAGACCTGGAACGACAGGACGTACGAGCCGATCATCGCGAGCGAGAACAGCACGAACGACCGGTTACCGAACGCGGTCGCCCAGTCCTGCCGGATCGAAGTCCGCGCGGCCGGGTCACCCTTGGCACGCGAACGAGGCGGCAGGGACCGAATCTGCAGCACGGTCAGGACCGCGAACACCGCGGCCGCGACGAGGCAGGTCACTGGGAAGGCGAAACTCGTCAGGACCAGCCCGACGACCGGGCCCAGCAGGATGCCCGCCTGATAGAACACATTGAACAACGCGAACACCTCGACGCGCCGCTCCTCACCGGCGTCTTCGGCGAGGTAGGCCCGCACCGCGGGATTGAACAACGCACCTGCGAACCCGGTGGCCGCCGAGGCGACGATCAGCGCCGGAACCGAATCGACCAGGCCGAGCAGGGCGAACCCGCCCGTCCGCAGCGCGCATCCCGCCACGATCAGCGGCTTGTAGCCGAGCCTGTCGGCCAGCGTGCCACCGATCAGGAACATGCCCTGCTGGGAGAAGTTCCGCACGCCCAGAATGAGCCCTACGGCCCAGCCCGCCAGCGCCAGATCCGCCGACAGGTGCCCCGCGAGGTAGGGCATCAGCATGTAGAAGCCCAGGTTGATGGTGAACTGGTTCAGCATCAACAGCTGGGAAGGCCGGTCGAACGACCTGAACTTGACGACCAGATCCTTCACGCCCGCACCTCGGACGGGTCGATGACGTGTGCGCAGCGCGTCCACCGCTCGACGACCTGGTCGACGGGATTGACGACGACGTCGGGCTCGTCCGCGGGGGTCTGTCCGAGCAAGCCGTTCGCCGCGCAGTAGTCGTCGTTGTAGACGGTGTCGAAGTAGCGGTGGGGGCCGTCGGGGAAGATCGTGACGATCCGTGTGCCGGCAGCTTCGGTCCTTGCGAGCCAACCAGCGACGAGTGCGACCGCTCCGACGCTCCACCCGCCTGTCGCGTGGTGGGACGCGGCGAGCCGACGGCAGGTCCACACCGCTTCGGCCGGCGCCACCCAATGGACTTCGTCGAAACCGCAGTAGTCCACATTGGACGGGTAGATACTCGAACCGAGTCCGCGCATCAACCGGGGGCGCGCCGGTTGCCCGAAGATCGTGGAACCGATGGTGTCGACGCCGACGACTTTCATCTGCGGGTAGTGCTCGCGCAGGACACGCGAGACGCCCGCCGAATGGCCTCCGGTGCCCACCGAGCACACCAGGACGTCGACGCGGTCGAGCTGGTCCACCAGTTCCAGGGCGAGCGGCTCGTAGGCGTCCACGTTGTCCGGGTTGTTGTACTGGTCGGGGCAGTAGGCGTCGGGTTCTTCGGCCAGGAGCTGCCGTACGCGGTCCCGTCGGGCCTGTTGCCAGCCGCCGGTCGGATGTGGGGCGGTGACGAGCTCGACACGGGCGCCGTGTGCGGCCAGCATCCGGTGCACGATCGGTTCGAGGCCAGGATCGGTGACCACGGTGACCGGGTGGCCGTAGACGATTCCGGCGAGTGCGAGGCCGAGTCCCAGCGTGCCGCTGGTCGATTCCACGATCCTCGCGCCCGGAGCCAGGTCGCCCCGTTCGCGTGCGCGGGCGATCATGTGCAAGGCCGGGCGGTCTTTCATGCCGCCGGGATTGAATCCTTCGAGCTTCGCCCAGAAGCCGCGGCCCGGCGCCGCGCCCGGTTCATCGATCCACAGCACCGGGGTGTTGCCGACCGCACTGGCCGGATTGCGGCCGTGCGTGATGGTCCTTTGGCCGGGGAGGGTGGTCCCGGACACGGTCGAGCCGTTGGCGGACAGGGGTGTCCTCATCGAGATCTCTTTCAGTGAATCGTCGCGGGGCGCGACGGTCGAACGGAACGGGGTCGGCCGGGTCGTTCAGCCCGATCACGTTCGCGTGACGCAGATCTCGATGAGCAAGGCGCGTCCGGTTGGGCGCGGATCCCGTCCCGGGCTCCCATGACCAGGGGAATGAACCGGTGAGCGGAATAGTCCGGTAAACGTATTCTCGAGCGGAATCGCCGACCACGTCGTATCCGTCGTTCCTCGCGTACCGCGATGAATGGCGTCCGTGGTCGTGTGTTGCCGGTGTGCGTGGTGCTCGGGTTCGCAGTCGTCGGCCAGTGGGGCATGCGTCGCTGCGCTGGTGGCGACATGCTCGGCCGCGTGGGCGTGCGCTTGCGGGAAACATTGGCCCAGCTGCAGCGAAAGAAGCCAGAAGAGCAGAGTGACGAGCCACAGCATCGGCTTCACTCTGCGACGCGGCGTAGTCGGATAGCCCCTCACAGTTATCGGACCGTATCAGCAAAGAACTTACGTCTGCCACCTTCAATCGTACTAGTTCTACTAGTAGCGAGGAATTCACTCGATTTCGCGTCCGACTACTACCCTTGGTAGTTGAAGGTGAGCTCCCTTTGAGCGCAGTGTGATCGAGTAATTAGCTGTGTCCCGGGATGCGGGAATGGCGATTAATCGGATTGAGCATATCGCGTCGGCGATAGGAAAAGCGGATGCGGAGTCATGCGGGACCCCGCACCCGCCGACACACGTCGCCAAGGGGGGTGACGCGGGCAGTGCGGAACGCTATGAGAGCGCTCGGACGTTACTGATACAGCGCGGCCGTCCCGCCGAGGACACTGGCCGCGATGATCGTGGCGGTGTGCCGCCACCATGGGCGCACATTTCGGTCGGTACCCGCTGGGGGCTCGACCTCGAGCCGAGTGCTGGTTTCACCGGCGTTTCCCCTGACGGAACCCTCGTCCGGCACGCGACCCAGCTACTATCGGTCCTAGTTGACCTTGTCGGCGGAGGTGCGGTCTCGTGCGGGGTTACCCGACGCTACCGCGTCGATACCTGCCGCGGCGCAGAGGAACAGGTGTTCTCCACTGTCGTGACGGGTAGGCGCAGTCGCTTGAGGGCGAGTGCGTTCACCGCGACGATCAGGCTGGATCCGGACATCGACAGTGCGGCGATCTCCGGGCGGAGCATGAGCCCGAAGGCCGGTTCGAAAACACCGGCGGCGATCGGTAGCGCGATGGTGTTGTAGCCGATGGCCCAGCCGAGGTTCTGGCGCATTTTGCGCAAGGTTCCGCGGCCGATGCGCAAGGCGATCGGAACGTCGAGCGGGTCGGACCGCATGAGGACGACATCGGCGGTCTCGATCGCGACGTCGGTGCCCGCGCCGATGGCGATGCCGAGGTCTGCCTGTGCCAGCGCGGGGGCGTCGTTGACGCCGTCGCCGACCATCGCGACCTTGCGTCCGCTGCGCTGCAACCCGGCGACCTTCGCGGCCTTGTCGCCAGGCAGCACCTCGGCGATCACAGTGTCGATACCGAGCCGGGCGGCGATGCGCTCTGCCGTCGCCTGATTGTCGCCCGTCAGCATGACCACTTCGACGCCGAGGTCGTGCAGCGCCCGGACGGCGGTCACGGAGGTTTCCCTCGGTGCGTCCGCGATGCCGATCACCCCGGCCGCGACGCCGTCCACCGCGGCCAGGACCGCGGTGCGTCCGGTCGAGGCCAGTTCGTCCCGGCGCGGGCCGAGTGCCGCGAGGTCGATGTTCTCCCGTTCCAGCAGCCGCCGGTTGCCGACCACCACGCGGTGCCCGCCGACCTGGGCGATCGCACCGTGGCCGGGCACGTTTTCGAACCGATCCGCGCGTAGCCCGTCCAGTTCGCCCGCGTGGCGGACGATCGCCTCGGCGAGCGGGTGCTCGGACTCGCGTTCCACCGCGGCGACCAGCCGGAGCAGTTCCGCCTCGCCCAGACCGTCCACGAGCACGTCGGTCACCTCGGGCTCGCCCTTGGTGAGCGTGCCGGTCTTGTCCATCACGACGACCTCGATGCGCGCGGAGGTCTCCAGTGCCATGGCGTTCTTGAACAGCACACCGCGTTTCGCGCCGAGGCCGGTTCCGACCATGATCGCGGTCGGAGTGGCGAGACCGAGTGCGTCCGGGCAGGTGATCACGACGACGGTGATGGCGAACAGAATGGCCGTGGCGAACGCGCTGCCCGCCAGCAACCAGACCGCGAGAGTGGCGCCACCACCGATCAGTGCCACGAACACCAGCCAGAACGCAGCCCGGTCGGCCAGTCGCTGGCCCGGCGCCTTGGAGTTCTGCGCCTCCTGCACGAGCTTGACGATCTGCGCGAGTGCGGTGTCCGAGCCGACCTTGGTGGCGCGGACGCGCAGGGTGCCGTTGGCGTTGATGGTGGCACCGATGACCGTGGAGCCGGGCGCCTTGTGCACGGGCAGGCTTTCGCCTGTGACCATCGACTCGTCCACTTCGGACTCGCCGTCCTCCACTACGCCGTCCACCGCGATCTTCGCGCCTGGCCGCGCCAACAGCAGGTCTCCGGCCTCCACCTCGGCGGTGGGTACTTCGACGGCCTCGCCGTCACGGAGCACGACCGCCTTGGGCGGGGCGAGGTCGAGCAGGGTGCGAATCGCGTCGTTCGCCCCACCGCGGGCGCGCATCTCGAACCAGTGTCCCAAGAGGACGAACGCGGCGAGCACGGTCGCGGCTTCGTAGAAGACCTCTCCTCCGCCGGTCAGTGTGATGACCAGGGAGTACAGCCAGCCCGCGCCGACGGCCACCGCGACGAGCACCATCATGTCGAGGGTGCGGTGCCGCAACGCGCGCACCGCGCCGTCGAAGAAGATCCAGCAGGAGTAGAAGATCACCGGAAGGCTCAGGAGCAACGCCCACAGGTCTTGGCGGACGCCGAATGGCGTCGGGAGGTGGAGTCCGAAGACCTCGGTGCCGATCGGCGACCACAACACGATCGGGATGGAGAACAGCAGTGCGATCAGGAATCGATTGCGCATGTCGGCGACCATCGCGGCCATCGACATCCCGGCGTGCCCGCCGTGGCCCATCGCCTCATGCGGGGATCGCGGAGTCGCTGCCTCGGCGTGGTGCTCGTGGCCGGCGTGCTCCGGCTCCGTCGTGGGGTCGCAGAGGTGGCGCGGCACCGACTGGCCAGCGCAGTGGTAGCCGCAGTCGACCACCCACTGACGCAGGGCCGCCACCGACGTCACGGCGGGATCGAAGCGCACCGTCGCGGTCTGCGCGACCGGGTTCACCTCGACGTGGTGCACGCCGGGCTGTCTCCCGAGCTTGGCGTTGACGACGTTCTGCTCACTCGCCCAGTGCAGTCCGCTGACGTCGAGCACGGCAGTGCGGGTGTGGTCACTCATGGTCGTGCCTTTCTGGGCCGGTGTCGATGGTGGTGACCGGTCGGTTGTGCGAGTCGTCCTTCGCGAGTATCCGGGACGTTCCCGTTCGACCGGACAGGGTTACCAACAGCAGCGCCGCGAGGACGATCGCGTCGCCGAGGCTCTCGATCAGGGTGACACGTTCACCCAGCACGGTGATGCCGAAAACGACGCCGACCACGGGGACGAGCAGGGTGCAGGCGGTGACCGAGGTGAGGGATGCGCGACGCAGCTCGCCGAACCACAGCACGTACGGAATCGCTGTCGCACCGAGGGCCAGGATCACCATCGCGGCGATGAACCGCGCGTTCCAGGTGATGGCTGAAGGTGGTCCGTCGACTGCCGCGGCGACGCCGGACAGAACGACTTCGGTGAGGCGGCGTGCCGGCAACGCCCCCGCAGTGATCCCGACGGCGACTGTAACGCCAGGCCTGCTCCCTCACCGAGTCCGGTCGGCGCGGCGACCAGTAGCAGCCCACCGAACCCGAGAGCAGTCCCTGTGACCTCGAGGGCCCGCGGCTGTTCGGCATACAGCCACCAGGCGGGCAGCGCGACCAGCAACGGAGTGGAGTTGCTCAGCACCGCGGCTGCCCCGGTCGCCAGTCCGAGGGCGCCGGCGAACATGGCCCCGAACGCGAGCGCGACATTCATGAGCGCCATCACGCCGATCAGTGCCAAGGGCCTCCCGCCTGGTGGCAGAGCCGGGCGCCGGTACAGCAGGCATGCGCCGAGGAGGAACAGCCCGGCCAACAGAGCGCGCAGCGCGGCGAACCACAGCACCGGGGCGTCGCGCATGCCCCACCTGATCAGCACGTAGCACGAGGCCCAGGCCACGACGACGACCAGCATGCGTGACGGGCGTGCCCGGCTAAGCGCTGCCGTCATGACGAAGACTCGTAGCCGAGGACGGTCGTCATCCCGGCCTCGGCGTGGTAGGTGTTATGGCAGTGGATCATCCACTGGCCGGGATTGTCGGCGTCGAACTCGCAGGCGACGGTCTGGCCGGCCGGTACGATCACGGTGTCCTTGCGCGGGCCGCCTGCCTGCTGGAAGGTGTGGCCGTGGATGTGCATGGGGTGCCACATCATCGTGGTGTTGACGAACTCCACGCGCACGCGTTGTCCATTTCGGACTCGCGATCGGTTGGTGTGGTCACCGGCGCGGCCGTTGATTCCCCATTGGTAGCTCATCATTCCGCCGGTGAGCGCGAGCCGGTGCGTGACGTCGGGCTGCCGAGCGGGCAACGGTTCACTGGCCTTCAGTTCCGCATAGCCGACAGGATTCCCGCGCAGCTCGTCCGGGCGAATCGACCGCGTGGGAGCGGTGCCGCGGCCGGTGCGCACCAGCGCGAAAGCAGCACCCCCCTTGCCCTCCGCCTGTGCCACCAACGGGAACACGCCGTCGGACAAGGTGATCAGCACGTCGTAGCGCTCGCCAATGCCGATGAGCAGTGCGTCGGTGTCGACCGGTGTGACCGGGAAGCCGTCGGTGTGGGTGACGGTCATGCGGTGGCCGCCGAGCGCGACCCGGAACGCGGTGTCGGAGCCGGCGTTGATGAACCGGATCCGCACGCGGTGCGCGGGCTTGGCGGTGAACGTCGCCGGTGCGCCGTCGACGCGGCCGTTGAGCAGGTAGTGCGGGTAGGTGACGTCTCCCTCCAGTGTTCGGCCGCCCATGCCGTGCATCGAGTGACCGCCGCCCCGCTGAAGAGTCGCGAGGACCTGGTCTGGAGTGGTGCCGGTCCCGTCGATCCAGTCGTCGAGCACGACCGTCCACTCCGCGTCGTAGCCGCCGGGTTCTCCCGGGTCCTCGACGATCAGCGGCGCGTACAGGCCACGGTCGAGCTGTGTGCCGGTGTGCGGATGGAACCAGTAGGTGCCCGGCGTCGGCACCGCGAAGCGGTAGGTGAACTCCTCTCCCGGCTTGATCTGGGCTTGGGTGAGGCCGGGAACTCCGTCCATGTCGTTGCGCAGCGCCAGGCCGTGCCAGTGGATCGAGGTGTCCACGGGCAGCCGGTTGACCAGCCGCGCCTCGAGCAGGTCGCCCGCGGTCACGCGGATTTCGCGGCCGGGCGCGACGCCGTCATAGGTCCACGTGTCGACCACGGGGCCGCCGAGGTCGACCTGGCTTGTGGTCGCGGTGAGTGTGGCCGATCGGGTGTGGCCGGTGCCGCCGCGCGCCGTTTCGGTCCGGCCCACCAGCGGGTCGGTGGGCAGGATCAGCGGGTTCTCCGTCGAGCAGGCGGTCAGCCCGGTCACGGCCAATGCGGTCGTGCCGAGAAAGGCGCGGCGGGTGAACGGGCTCATGCGACCGCCTTTCGGAACAACCCGGTCGCCGCCAGCCCGAGCCCGAGCAGCAACGGTCCCGTCTCGTCGAAGCTCGCGGTCAGTCCGCCGTCGAGCAGCACGCGATCGGCGCCGTAGCCGGGCAGGAACCGGGCCCAGTCCGGTGGTTCGCCGCGCAACATCGGGCTCTGCGCGATTCCGACATCGAGGAACGGCACGAGGAACGCGATGAGCACACCGGACACGCGGCCGAAGATCGGGCCGATGCACACGCCGATGAGGGCGTAGATCGCGGCCAGCAACAGGTTGCCGCCCGCGTAGACGATCCACTGCTCGGTATCGAACACGGTGACGGTGACGGCGAGGGACGCCGCGGTCACCAGCAGGACGGTGAAGCCGATCACGCTGAGACGCGCCGACAACAGGGCGCCGGTGCGGAGCCCGGCCAGGGTGAGCCGCCGGTCGCCGGTGCGGGCGTCGAGCACGATGAACGGCCCGGCGAGTGTGGCGAGCGAGGCGACGGCGATCGGTGTCATGGTTCCGGCGTGGACGTCCGGCAGCCAGAACGAGAACGCGCCGCCACCGGTCGCGGCACGCACATCCGCGTGTAGTCGCCTGCGCCGGCGCAGTTCGGCGAAGAGCCCGACCTGGGTGCCGAATCCGCCCAGGATCAGCACCAGCCATGGCCGGTCTTCGACCGCCTGCCGCCCCAGGTGCTCAAGTCCTCCCGCGACACCGACGACCACCGCGTAGAACAGGGCGAGGGCCACGGCTCCGGCGAGTCCCGCGCGCACCGCGTTCGTGCTCATCGCCACCTCCGGGATCGTTCATCTGACGTCGCTCGCGGCCGGGGGAGGAATGCCGGGACACGCGCGGCGTACGTGGTCCACTGCTCGCCGAACCGTTGCGCGACTTCACGTTCCTCGTTGCGAGCCAGCCGCGTGTAGAACATGATCAGGGTGGGAATGGTCGGCCATTGCAGCAGGAACCCGATCATCACCAGCAGGAAGCCGTCGTACTGCGGGTGCCGGACCCGCGCGTGGCCGGCAGCGGGAAGCGCGAGCCGAGCCAACTGCCCAGCAGGTAGATGGTCAGCGGGATGCCGTACATCTCGGTGAACAACGCCACCAGGAACGCGGTGAACGCACCCATCGCCCGCCAGTCGCGCTTCGTATGCGGCCGGAAGAAGCTCATCGCGAACACGACGAACAGCGCGATGTTCAGGATGACCAGAGGCCACAGCCCGTACGCCGCGTCGGCCATTACGACCGGCCGGAGGTGTGGTGGTGATCGCGGTCCTGGTCGCCGGATCCGCCGTGCCCGCCCATCATGAACAGCATCATCAGGGGGCAGGCCAGTACCGCCAGGCCGATCAGAATCGTGGTGAGCGGAACTCCGGCGTAGGCGAGCCCGACGATCAAGATCGCCACGGCGATCGCGTACAGCCCGAGGTGTTGGCGCTTCATGATGTTCTCATTTCGTCGGCGGTCTTCGAGCATCACCTTCTGCACCGGTCGGCGTCAGGGCTGGTTGTCGCGAACGGGGAATCCGAAGGTCCCCATCCGCTGCGGACGAAGGCCTCTGACGCACTTCTACTATCTCGGATAGCAGAGCCTTCCCGGTGATGGCGCTTGACGCGGTATGGGACCTTGGGCCGTTCTGGCGGCGACGTTGGGCCCTGCGCTTCAACGAGATGCGCGGTGACTCTGAAATATGCCCTTGGGGACGTGATGACGTCACCTGTGTCGATCGCCCGTTGGGCCCTGCAGCCTCGACGGCGTCGGAGAGAGAGTTGACGCCGCTTGGCTCTGCTGTTCCGCGCGAAGGCGAACAAGGCACTGGATCGCGCTGAGGATCCTCGCGAGATCCTCGACTACTCAGGGCGGAGGACCAGCGCAGGTGAGTGCTTGCGGCGCTGGTGCTCGCCATGCTGATGAACGCGTTGGCCACCACAATCGTGAACGTCGCGCTGCCGACGATCGCCACGAAGCTGTCACCTCGGGATTCAGGGCCGTGTGGGCGCGGCAGCCCCTCAGTGAACCCGCGGCCGTTGTCGAAACCGACTGAGGCGAGATTCCCGTCCGGTCCGTTTCCGAATCGCGCTCTTCGCACTCGTGGTGGTAGGTGCCTGCGAACCGCTAGCGTCTTGACCGTGAGTCTTGATCCGGCCAGTGGCGTCGAGCAGCGCCCGTCCGATTCTCCGTATGTGGAGCGGGTTTACCGGGCCGGTACGGAGGCCGTGACGATGCCCGCGCGGATGCGGTCCATCGCGAACTCGAACTGGGAGCTCGTGGTGTGGCGTGACCGGGGCGAGACGCATGTGGCGGTGCGTGGCCCGGAGACGAGCCCCACGGTCCTGGACCTGGGCCCCGGCGAAGGTGAAACGGTCGGGATCATCTTCCGGCACGGTGCGTTTTTGGCGCCGATGCCGGTGCCGGACCTGGTCGACACCGCCGTGACGAGTCCGCACACCACGGCTCGCTCGTTCGTCCTGCAGGGGGAGGAGTGGGAAACACCGACTTACGACAACGCCGACGTCTTCGTGGATCGGCTGGTCCGCGCCGGGGTGCTGATGCGTGATCCGCTGGTCACCGATGTGCTTCGCGGCGACGCGGCCACGCTGGTCACACCGAGGTCGGTGCAGCGGCGGGTGGCCGCGGCCACCGGGCTGACCCAGGGGGCGATCCGGCAGATCGAACGAGCGAGGCAGGCCGTGATGCTGCTGGGGCAGGGGATGGCCGCGGTCGAGGTCGTGCAGCGGGCCGGGTATCACGACCAGCCGCATCTGGCGCGCTCACTGACCCGGTTCACCGGCTGCACGGCCTCCCGGCTGCGGCGGGCCGACGGCGACGAGATGCTGTCGCTTCTGTACAAGACCGACGTCGCGGTCCGCCCCTAGATTCGTGGTGACGCCGGGACCACCCGGCACCCGAAACGTCCTGGAGGGCATGTCATGGCCATCGCGCAAATCTACGTCAACCTGCCGGTCACCGACCTGGAGGCGAGCACGAAGGTCTACCTGGCGATGGGGGGAACGGTCAATCCCGATTTCAGTGGTGACACCTCCGTCCAGGTGGCGTTCGCCGACACGATCCTGGTGCAGCTGATGACCCGTGAGACGTTCGCGACGTTCACCAAGCGGTCCACATCGGACGGACCGATCGAGGTGATCAACGCACTGGCCGCCGGATCGCGCGAAGAAGTGGACCGCCTGGCCGACGCGGCGCTGGCCGCGGGTGCCACCGAGCCACGCGAGGCCCAGGACATGGGCTGGCTGTACAACCGGGCCGTCGACGACCCGGACGGCCACTGCTGGGAGCTGCTGGCCTACGACCCGAGCGCCCTGTGACGGACCGCACGGGTCCCCGCGTTGACCTCGAGTTCGGTCGAGGTCCGACCATAAGGCCATGACCCTCGAAGCAGACGAAATGCTCCTGTTCCGGAACACCATGCGGATCACCGACGGCCACCTGGAGGAGTTCACCGCCGCCGTCCGGGAAGCCATCGACTTCGTCGAGCGCAACGCGCCGCAGGTCATGGTGCAGACGTTCGTGGACGCCGATCGCATGCTGGCCTACAGCTACCAGATGTACGCCGATTCGGACGCGGTCCTCGAACACTGGCGGATCTCCGAGAACCACATCAACGCCGTGTCGGCGCACTGCACGGTGGTGGACTTCCAAGTGCACGGCTCGCCGGACGAACGAGTGCTGGCGGGGATGCGCGGCATGATCGACGACGGCACCGCTGTCGTCACACCACGGATCGCGGGTTTCGTGCGCCCTCTGCCGAGTCCGCGGGCTGGTCGATGACATCCGCTGACGCGGCCATTCCGCCGACGCTGCTGAGCGCGGTCGTGGCGATCGGCCGCCAGGCCAGGCGGCCGGTCTCGGCCTGGTTCTCGGGGACCGGGCTCCTCGACGACGTCGATGTCCGCGTGGCGCTGGATCAAGCCAGGACGGTGCTCCGCAGGGCCGTCGCGGCGATACCCGACCGGCCACTCGGCCTCGAGGTCACTTCACCGCGGAGAGGCTGGACGGAGTGCGGGAGCCTGATCGCGCCGGAGCGGACCAGGCCCGGAGTCGTGGCCGCGGTGGAGGTGCTGCTGAACACGCACCTCCGCTTCGGTACTGAAGGACTACACGGCCGTCGCACGCTGAGCCGTCATCGCGCGTAGAGGCGATGCATGAGCAGTTCCAAGGGGCCGCGGTCGAAGCGCCGGAGCCACAGGACGGCGAAGCCGATGTTCGTCAGCCCGACGAAGACCCAGAGGCCGACGATCCACCATGGACGGACATCCGCGAAACGCTCGGCGAGGCCGAGACCCCAGCCGTAACACAGGGCGCCGGCCAGCAGGTTCTGCAGTACGTAACAGGAGAGCGCGGTGCGGCCGACCGCGATCAGTCCACTTCGGACCGCTCCGGGCCGCTCGCGCATCCGGAGGGTGAGGTGCGTGACCAGGGCGAGCAGGCCCACGGCGACGAGCGGGGGCAACAGGTACCGGTCGACGAGCAGCCAGTCCGGGCCGCCGAACCCGGTCAGCACGTTCAGCGGCAGGCCGACGGCGAAGCCGAGTACGAGCAGGCGCGAGCGGAGCCGTGCTCCCTTGTCCGTGTCGTCGAAAACGCCTGCCCTGCGGAGGCGGGAACCCAGCAGGAACAAGACGACGGCGGAGGGCACGATCAGCACGATCTCCGCCCGCAGCAAGAAGAAATCGTTCAGCCGGACGGCGACCTGTTCGGGCCAGTTCGCGGTCGCGGAGGGGGCGACCGGGGCAGGCTCTCCGGAGACCTCCGGTGTGGCGACGAGCAACGCGGTCGCGGCGAGCAAAAGCGCCACGTACGTGCCGCCCACCACGACGACGACGTTCCGCACGACCCGATCGTTCCGGCCGACGAGGTACGCGACGAGCAGCGAGGTGAGCCCGTAGGCCATGAGCACGTCGCCTTCGAACACGAGCAGGAAGTGCGCGACCCCTTCCAGGAACAGAATTCCCGCCCGGAGCGGATACCTGCCCGGCCAGGGGGCACCGCGCCGCCGGGCGGACTGGTACTGCAATTCCAGGCCCACGCCGAACAGGATCGTCAGCAGCGCGAGGAACTTGCCGTTGGTCAGCACACGTAAGCCGATCTCGGCCCGCTCGGCGAAGGTCGTCGCTGTGCCGACGAAGTCTTGGAAGAAACCCGCGGGCCCGCCGGGATGGGCGAACAGGAACACGTTCGTGCCGAACGTGCCGAGTATCGCCACCCCTCGGAGCAGGTCCAGAGAGGAGATCCGCCCGCCGCGGGAATGCCGCGCGGCAGCGACTGCCGACGTCTGGTGACTCATGGTGTCGAGCCTGTCACCGCACGCTTCCGGCTTCGTCCGTCGTTAGGACGACTCCGCCCCGTCACTTCGTAGCACGCCTGATCGGTGATGCGCTTGCCGTTGCACGCACTGCGTGCATAATGGCGAAGGGGTCCTGGCCAAGACGAGCCCGGTGTGAAGCCGGAGGGGAGCGGAAGAGATGACCGACGAGATCGCCGCCGAGCTACGACCGCGGGAGCCGGACTTCTCGACGATCACGACCGAGGAGCTGATGGCCTACCGTGAAGCGGAAAACCGGGCACGGGCGTCCAAGGCGGCCCGGGCGTTCCTCGGGGAGCCGGACGACGGCGCCCTGATCGACTGGCGGGAGATCGCGTTGCCCGGCCGCGATCTGCCGGTCCGGGTATACCGCCCGGCCGTCGGCGGCGACGTCGCCCTGCCGCTCGTGGTCCACGTCCACGGAGGCTGCTTCGTCGGTACCGCGGTGCAATGCGACTGGCCCAACAGTCATTTCGCCGCGCGGCTGCCCGCGGTGGTGGTTTCGGTCGAGCATCGCCTCGTCTCGCCGGGCGTTCCACTCCCGTTCGCGGCCGACGACGGCTGGGACACGCTGGTGCACGTGGTGCGTCACGCCGCCGAATGGGGTGTCGACCCGGAACGGGTGGCCGTGGTCGGCGAGAGCTTCGGTGGGTTGATCAGCGCGCTGACCGCCATCCGGTCCAGGGAGGGCGGTCCGCGGCTCAAGGCGCAGGTACTGGTCAATCCGGCGGTCGACGTGACCGAGTCGATGTACGACCATCCCTCGATCGCCGAGTACGCCTACAGCCCGACCCGGGCACTGCCCCAACTCCAGCTCGTCCAACGGCTTTCGGTCCCGCCGGGGGTCGACGCCCGCGCGTGGTCGCCCATCCATGCAGACGACCTGAGCGGACTCGCGCCCGCGCTCGTGGTGGTGCCCACCCGCGACGCCCTCGCGGATCACGGTCGTCGCTACGCGGAACGGCTGCGCGAAGCCGGGACCGAGGTGCGGCTTTCCGAATATCCGGGAGCGAGGCACGGATTCCTCACGTTGCCCGGGGTGGAGCCGCAGGCCGCGGCCGCTCAGGCGGAGATCTCCGAGTTCCTGCGCGAGGCGCTCGCTTCGACCTCGATCTGATCGAGGTGCGCGGCGAGGATGTCCGCGTAGGCGTCCCGGCGGTCGGCGCCGAGCGGGAGGATTTCACGGGCGAAACGGGCCACCGCGGGGAAGCGTTCCGGGTCGGCCCCGAGGACGGCGACCCGGAACGATTCCATGCCGTGCTCGCGCTCTTCCGCGGCGAGGGTGCCGATACCGCCGTCCGCGGCGTTCAGCGCGGTCACGAGAACCGCGATCCGGTGATAGTGGGCGGGGACCCGCTCATCGGGCAGACCTGATGAGCGCAAAGCCTGGAGCAGCGCTTCCATGACGGCACGCGATCCGCCGCCGCCCGAGGCGTAGCGCCCCCAGACGGTGGCGATCTGGGGCTGCCGGGCGAAGACCTCGCGGAGCCGGAACGCGATGTCGGTGACGCACTGTTTCCAGTCGCCTACGGGTTCGTAGCCCTCCATGGCCGTGAGGAGGGCGCGGTCGGCGACGGCGCGCAGGAGTTCGGTCTTGTTCCGGAAATGCCGGTACAGACTCGAGGAATCGGTGCCGAGCATCGCGGCGAGCTTGCGCACGCTGAACGCCTCCGCGTCGCCGCCCTCCAGGAGTTTTCCTGCCGCGTCGAGGATGTCGTCGCTGGACCAGCGCCGTCGACCTGTCATCACCGGTACTTCTTCCTGTCGCCGTCAGTGGCACAGTTTACGATCGCACGCGCCGGGTGCAACGCCGTCGGCGCGCTGGTTCCCGGGAAAGGGGCAAACGGTCATGGACGACTCCTACCACCTGGAAGCAGGCTCGCCGTCGGTCGACGACTACCTGCGGCTGCGCCGCGAGGCGGGCCTCACCGAACCGGCGAGGGAGCAGGCCGAGCGTGGGGTCGACGGCGCTTGGGCCTCGGTCAAGGTGATCCACCGGGCCACCGATGAGACCGTCGGGATGGGCCGGGTGATCAGCGACGGCGGGTGGTACTTCCACATCGTCGACATGGCCGTCCTCCCCGCCCATCAGCGGCGCGGTATCGGGGACGCCGTCCTCGACGCCCTCCTCGCCGAGATCGACGCCGCGGCTCCGGGCGCGTACGTCAATCTTCTCGGTGACCCACCCGGGTGGCGGCTTTACCGGCGCCATGGTTTCGTCGAGACCGCTCCCGGGACCGTCGGTATGCGGCGCACGATCGAGGGGAACTCCTGACAAAAGTCCGCGCCGGGAATTGACCGGGTGCCGGTGCCGGAGGCAATAGGCGAAATGGACCCAAACGCTTACGCCTTTTACTGCGAATCGGCGCGCATCCGGTAATTGCGGCGCACACTGGTCCCCTTGGCGAGGTCGGCGCCGTAGACGTGCAAGGTGATGGCGACGGTGTCGCCTTCGTTGTGCACCTGGTGGATGTCGTCGGGTGGCGCGACGCCGCTGACCGACCCGGCGGGCCGCCGCCGCTGCGCCGTCCGGACGAGCCGGTCGCCGTCGATGTCGAAGATGTTCTCGGTCTCGGTTCCTTGGAGGACAAGGAATGTGCACCACACCAGGTGATCGTGGATCTCGGTGAGCTGGCCGGGCCGCCAGACCAGCGCGACGATCGAGAAGGCGGACTCGGTGTGCAGGGTGGTGCGGGTGTACCCCTCGGGGGACCCGGCTCGTTCCGCCGCGGTGAGCAGCCGCGAAGTCGGCCGGAGTTCGGTGAGAACGGCCGCCACGGCCTGCGCGGTGGCCAGGGGTTCCGACGTTCTTCCGGTGCATTGGCGAAGACGTTTTATCAGCTCGGCGAGGCCGGGTCTGGCGGCGGTTTCGGGTGCGACGGTCATTTGTTCTCCTTCTTGTCGCTTCTCATCGTGTTCCGTTGTCCGCCCGGCGTCCAATGATGAAGTTCTTCCCTTCGTATAGGTATTCTTTATCCATGCTGAACCTGGTGCAGCTCACGGTGCTGGCGGCGGTCGCCAGGCACGGTTCGATGACCGCGGCGGCGAAGGAACTGCATTACACGCAGCCGGCGGTGAGCCACCATCTCGCGAGGTTGGAGGCCGCGACGGGGGCGAAGCTGGTCCAGCGGATCGGCCGCGGCATCCGGCTCACCCCCGAGGGCGAACTGCTCGCCGCGCGCGCGGCCGAGATCGTCGGCCGGGTCGAAGGCGCCGAGGCCGAGCTGGCCGCGCAGGTGGGCTTGCGCGCCGGGCGGGTCCGGCTGGCGGGGTTCCAGTCGATCCTGAGCACCGTCGTCCCCGATGCGGCCGCCGCGCTGGCCCGCGACCATCCCGGACTCGAATTGGGACTGGTCGACGAACATCCGGGTGAAGCGCTGCGCATGCTGCGGGAAGGGCGGATCGACGTCGCCCTGATCTTCCGGTACGCCGACACTCCGCGCGAGGAGCGGGGACTCCGGCTGGTGCACCTGCTGGAGGATCCGATCTACCTGCTCACCAGCGAACCGGGGCAGACCATCGCCGATCACCGCGACTCGACCTGGATCGGCGGCTGCGCCCGATGCCAGGACGAACTCGTCACGATCTGCGGGCGGGCCGGGTTCGCTCCGCGGATCTCGATGGTGAGCGACGACATCGTCGTCATGCAGGCGCTGGTCGCGGCCCGGATGGGCGTGACCACGCTGCCGCGGCTCGCCCTCCGCGCCCACCGGATGCCGGGCGTCCACGCCACCGAACTGGCCGAGGATCCCCGCCAGATCTACGCCGTCACCTACGGCGACCCACCCGACC
Organism: Amycolatopsis sp. NPDC043889; assembly: GCF_056435645.1. NCBI lineage: Bacteria > Bacillati > Actinomycetota > Actinomycetes > Pseudonocardiales > Pseudonocardiaceae > Amycolatopsis > Amycolatopsis sp. NPDC043889. The sequence goes on along the minus strand of NZ_JBWKEC010000005.1, from coordinate 343,396 downwards.
CGCCCGCCGCGGTCGCGCTCATCGACGCACTCCGGGCCAGCATCCGGGCCCGGTGAGTCGACTTCGGCCCTGGGTCTCGTGAGTGGTAAGGACGGTTCTAACCGTCCTTACCACTCACGAGGCATGCCCCACCACGCCACCGCCACCCTTGCTCGCCCCTGCACCCCTTCCTGCGGCGCCGCTGTGACTGCTGAGGCTGCTGGTGTTGCTGGGGGGCTGCGGGTGGGCGATCGCGTAGTCCGTGAAGGCCTCCTTCCCTACCTTCAGGGTAGGGAAGGAGGCCTTCACGGACCTGCGACGTCCTTACCACTCACGAGGCAGGGCGGCGAACGCGGTGGTCGGAGCCAGTGTCTCTTGTGGACGGTCACGGGCCATCGAGGATCCGTTCGACGAAAGCTCCGGCCGCCAGCAGGTTCCGGTCATCGCCGACGACGCCGTCGAGGGCCAGCCCGGCGGGCAGGCCGTCGCGGTCGCGCCCCATCGGGACGGTCAGTCCCGGGAAGCCCGCGATGCTGCCGGGCTGGCAGTTGCGGATGAAGGTCGGGAAGGTCGGGACCGCGCGCCCGCGGTGGGCGAACTTCTCGACGGCCGAGAAATCCCGGGCTGTCGCGGGGGTGGTGGGGAAGGCCAGCGCGTCGATCCCGCTGTCGGTGAAGATCTTCGCGTAGGCGTCACGCAAGGCCGAGCGGGTGGCGAGCGCCGCCTCGTAGACGGCCGGCTCGACACCCGGCACGATCGCCTCGGCGAAGATCGCCCGGACGTCGGCCGCGGCGACTTCGGCGACGAGCCGTTCGAAGGAGACCGCGGGCACGTATTCGGCGAGGTAGGACCGGAGTGCGACGCCCGCTTCATGGATCACCAGCGGCATTCCCTGGTCGGCGACGAGTTCGGCGAGGGATGTGTCGTCGATCGGCACGAGGACGACTCCTGCCGAACGCAACCGGGCGAGCGCGGCGTCCCATAGTTCTTCGACGTCCTCGGCGAGGTCACCGGTCAGGAAGCCGTGCGGCACACCCAGCCGGATCGCTGAACTCTCGATCAAGGGTTCCGGCGCTTCTCCCGCGAGCACCGCGTCGAGAAGGGCGAGATCGGCGACCGTGCGGGCGATCGGCCCGGCCGTGTCCCGGGTGGTGCTCAACGGGGTCATACCGCCGGACGGATAGCGGCCCGAGGTCGGCCGGAAACCGCAAACCCCGTTGAGCGCGGCGGGAACACGCACCGAACCCCCGGTGTCGGTGGCCAGTCCCGCCGGAACGATGCCCGCCGCGACGGCGACCGCGGTCCCGCCGCTGCTTCCCCCGGCGAACCGGGACGGGTCGCGGGCGTTGCGCACCGGGCCCAGCGGGGTCGTGTCGCAGGTGATGCCGAACGCGAGTTCGTGCATGGCCGCCTTGCCGATGACGACGGCGCCCGCGTCGACCAGGCGCCGGACCACCTCCGCGTGCTCGCGCGGAACGTGGTCCGCCAGCGCCGGGGTGCCCGCGGTGTTCGGCATCCCCGCGACGTGGATGTTGTCCTTGACCACCAACGGGATACCGGTGAGCGGGCCACTCGTCTCCGGTGTGCCGTCGTCCGTCGCGAGATGGCTGATCGCGTTGAGGTGCCGGACTTCTTCCGCGCGCGAGCGGCTTTTCGAAGCGCTCCAAGGTCCACTCACGGTCGCCAGCCTAGCGTGACAAGAACCACAGTCACTGAAAAAGACAATCGTTTTCATTAAGCTGCGGCGCGCCACCTTCCCACGAGAAAGGTCGATCGTTCATGAGCTCTGGTCCCTCGCTGCACATTCTCACGCGCTCGGATCTGCGCAACCTCGAACTCACCCCGGACGAGGCGATCACCATGGTCGAAGACGGCTACCTGGCGTACGCGTCCGGAGCCTCGCGGAACCCGGCGAAGCTGATGGTGCCGATGCCGGATCCCGCGCGGGACGCCGTCGCGTACTCGATGCTCGGCTACGACGGCTCCCTCGAGCAGGCCGCGTTCAAGACGAGCTACCGCCAAGGAAGCACGTCGGCCGAGAAGTACTACACGACGATCACCCTCTACGACGACACCACCGGTCTGCCGTTCGCGCTCATGGACTGCCACCGCGTCGGTGCCACCCGCACGCCCGCCAGCACCGCGCTGATCGCGCGTTCCTGCGCCCGGCCCGGCGCGCGATCCGCGCTCATGGTCGGCACCGGCGCACAGGGGATCCGGACGCTGCCGTACCTGCTCACCGCGCTGCCGGAACTGGAGCGGCTCCGGTTGTTCGGCACGCATCCCGACGGCCTGCGCGACAGCGTCGCCGCGGTGAAGGAGCGGTTCCCGGACCGCGAGGTCGAACTCGTCGACGACGTGGAGGCCGCGGCGCGTGAGTCCGACATCGTGGTCGCGGCCTCGGGCCGCGCGGCCCACCCGAAGATCCGGCTCGGCTGGCTGCCGCCGGGCGGGCTGCTGATCTCGGTCGCCAGCAAGGGAGTCCAGGAGGGCACGCTCGCCGAGGCCGACTACACCGTGGCCACCAGCGGCGCGCAGGTCGAGGTGACCGGGCAGCGGATGGCGGGCCCGGACGGCGTGTTCCGGATCGACGCCGAACTGCCGGAGATCCTCGCCGGTCGCGCGCCCGGCCGTCGCGGCGACGACGACCGGGTGTTCGCCTTCAGCAGCGGCATGATCATCACCGACATCCCGGTGGCGCACGCGCTGGCCGCCCGTGCCATCGCGGCGGGCCGCGGCCGCGAGGTGGCCCTGTGGACCTGATCGACACCCTTTCCCCGCCCCTGCCCGCGCTCGAACGCCCGTGGGCGCCGCGTTTGCGTGACTCGGACACCCTGTGGGAGATGGCCCGCGCTGTCGGCGGCGGGCCGTTCCACGTGGTCCATCCGGCCACTTTCGCCGAGAACCTCGGGGGAATGGTCGCGGCGCTCGCGGCCGAGCGCGTCGAAGGCACCGTCTACTACGGGAAGAAGGCCAACAAGGCGGCGGCGTGGCTGCGGGAATGCACCCGGCCCGGCACGGGCGTCGACGTCGCGAGCGTGCCCGAACTGGTGCACGCCCTCGGCAACGGCCTGCGCGGGGAGGCGATCGGGGTCACCGGCGCCGCCAAACCGGACGGCCTGCTCTGGCTCGCCCTGCGGCATCGCTGCCTCATCGCGGTGGACGCGGCCGACGAACTGGAACGCGTCGCGCGCATGGCCATCGAACTCGGGGAGACGGCCCAGGTGCTGCTGCGGGTGAGGCCGCCGTCCGCGCCGGAGAGCAGGTTCGGCTTCGCGCCCGACGCCTTGAAAGCGGCTGTGCGGCAGTGCGCCGAATCGGTCGTCCTGCGCGGTTTCTCGTTCCATCTCGACGGCTACGCGCCCGAGCCGCGGGCGGAACTGGCCGCGTACCTGATCGATCTGTGCCACGACGCCCGCGCGCTCGGCCGGCCCGCGTCGAAGATCAGTATCGGCGGCGGGATCGCCGTGTCCTATGTGGACGCCGGTGACTGGGCGCGGTTCGAGTCCGGCAGGCACGACGGCTGGTTCCACGCCGGCCGCAACCCGGCCCGGACCTACCCGTACCACCAGGCGCCTGCCGGGGCGGCCATGGTGACCGCGATCCTGCGGCACGAGATCGCCGGGAAACCGCTCGCGGAGCGCCTGCGCGCGGCCGGGATCGAGCTGCTGCTCGAACCGGGCCGGGCCCTCGTCGACGGCGCCGGGTTCTCGGTGTTCCCGGTGCTGGGCTGCAAACCCGCCGAAGACCACCTGATCACCACGGTCGCGGGTCTGTCCATGAGCCTGTCCGAACAGTGGAAGGGCAGCGAATTCCTGCCCGACCCGCTCCTCGTGAGCCGGGGAGCAGTCGACGGCACGCCGGTACGCACCGTCGTCGCCGGTTCGAGCTGCATGGAGTACGACGTGCTGACCTGGCGCGCGGTCGAGCTGCCCGCGCGGCCGAGGACCGGCGATCTGCTCGTGTACCCCAACACGGCCGGCTACCAGATGGACAAGAACGAGAGCGGCTTCCATCAGCTTCCCCTGCCCCCGAAGGTGGTGGTCGACGGCGACCGCTGGCATGTCGACACCGACTACCCGATCCAGGAGATCCGATGACGATCGTCCGGCGCGCGTCCGAGCTGATCGGGAACACGCCGCTGCTGGAGCTCGCGCGCACCGGCACCGGGACGCGTCTCCTGCTCAAACTCGACCACCTCAACCCGACCGGCTCGTGCAAGGTGCGCATGGCCAGGCAGATGATCGACGAGGCGGAACTCGAAGGACGGCTGCGGCCGGGCGGGCATATCGTCGAACCCACCTCCGGCAACACCGGCAACGGGCTCGCGCTGGTGGCGCTGGAACGCGGCTACCGGTTCACCGCGGTGGTCGACCACCACGCCGCCCGGGAGAAGCTCCGGATGCTGCGCGCGCTCGGCGCGGAACTGGTGTTCGTCGACGGCCCGCCGGACGGCGGGGTCAGTTCGGTCCAGCGGCGGCGGGTCGCGGCCCGGATCGCCGCGGAAACCGGCGCCTACCATCCGGATCAGCACAACCATCCCGGAAACGGCAACGGGTACGCCGGTCTGGCGCGGGAACTGCTCGGGCAGCTCGGCGACGTCGACGTGCTCGTCGCGGCGATCGGTACCGGCGGCTCCCTGTGCGGGACGGCGCGCTTCCTGCGCGCGGCGGGGGCGGGCACCCGCGCGGTCGCGGTCGAACCCGTCGGCTCGATCATCTTCGGTGGCGCGCCGGGGATCTACCACCAGACCGGGGCGGGCAGTCCGGCCGGTTTCCCGGTCGGGGACAACGTCGACCGGTCGGTGATCGACGAAGCCCATCGAGTGTCCGACAGCGACGCCTTCGCCGGGGCTCGCGTCGTCGCCCGGCGCACGGGCGTCCTGGTCGGCGGGACCACCGGCGGCGCGATCCACGTCGCGCTCCGGCGGCTCTACGCGTATCCGGCCGGGAGCGTCGTCGTGGTGCTGTGCAACGACGCGGGGGAGAAGTACCTCGACTCGGTCTACGACGACGAATGGCTGCGTGCCAGGGGAGTGCTCGACGAACTGGCCCATCGCCGGATGGAGCGCTGGTTCGCCACCTACGCCGCGTCCGTGCGAGCGGCCACCCGCGACCGGACGGCTCGTCCGGTGGCGGTGGGCGTATGAGCACGGCGGTGGCGGCCCGCGGATACCGCGCGCTCGTCGCGCTGGCCGCGCCCATCGCGGGAATCCAGCTGGCGCAGGTGGCGCTCACCAGTGTCGACCTGGCCATGCTCGGGCTGCTCGGCGTGACCGCGGTGGCGGCGGGCGGGCTGGCGATCCTGCTCTACAACCAGATCCGCACCATGTGCGTCGGCATGGTCACCGGCGTCGGGAATCTCGTGGCCACGGCGGCCGGGGCGGGGGAACTCCGCACCGGCACCGGTGAACTCGACGAGCGGGCGCGGGACGAGATCCGGTCGCTCCTGCGGTCCGCGCTGCTCGTCGCAACCCTGACCGCGGCGGTGGGCGCGTCCGTCCTTTGTGGACTGGCGGCCGCCTTGCCGTTGCTCGGGCAGAAACCGGAGATCGTGTCGCTCGCCAGGGCGATGATGTTCGCGCTGGCGGGCGGGCTGTTCCCCATGGTGTGGCTGAACGTGATGCGCCAGTTCGCCGTCGGGCTGCGGCGCCCGGGTTCCCTCCTCGCCGTGACCTTGGTGTCGATCGCGGTCAACGCCTTCCTCAACGCGGCGTTCGTCTACGGCTGGGCGGGCCTGCCCGAGCTGGGCGTCGCCGGGATCGGCCTGGCGACGACGCTGGTCCAGTTCTTCACGCTCGCCGTGTTCGCCTCGGCCGTCAGGCGGGATCCCCTGCTGCGTCCCATGGTTTCGCTCGCGCTCTGGCGCGCGGATCCGGTGGTGGCCCGGCGCATCGTCCGGCACGGGACCCCGATCTGTTTCACCTACGGGTCGGAAGCCGCGATCACCTCGATCGCGACCATGCTGATGGGCGCCTTCGGCCCGGCGATGCTCGCCGCGTCGAACGTCGCGAACCAGCTCGCGTACATCGTCTACCAGGCCAACATCGGCCTGTCGCAGGGATCGTCCATTTTGGTCAGTCGCGCGGTCGCCCACGGCGATCGCGGGCGGGCGCCGGTGATCGCCCGCCAGGCGCTCACCCTTTCCTGGTCACTCATGGCGGTGGTGAGCCTGGCGTACCTGGTGGTGCCGGAGGTGCTGTTGTGGCCGTTCCTGCACGACGAGGCCGATACGGTGGTGGTCGGCACGGCGTCGGCCCTGCTGGTGTTCGCCATCGCGCAGCAGTACAGCAAGGGAACGCAGAACATCCTCGTCGGGTTGCTGCGTGGGCTCGGTGACACCGTTTCCGGCCTCCGCTGCACTCTCGTGGGGTACTGGGCGGTGGGTGTGCCGGCGATGTTCTTGTGCGCCTACGTGTTCGCTTGGGGCGGCTGGGGTGTCTGGGCCGGTCTGTGTCTCGGCTTCGCGGCGACCGCGGTCCTGCTCGGACGGCGGTTCGCCGGTCAAGGACTCGGTTCGGCGCGATAGCCGTCGATCCGGGCGCGCAGGTCGCGGGACGCTGGATCGGTGTGTCGGCGCAGGAGGGCCGCCAGCGGCGCGAGCCGATCCTTGGTGCGGGTGGAACCGAGGCCGCGCGCGAGGTCCAGCGCCTCGGTGCCGGTGCGGACGGCTTCGTCGAAATCGCCCTGGAGCGCGTGGTTCTGCGCGAGCATGATCAAGGTGAGCGCGAGGCTGCGGGACATTTCCTCGCCGTAGCCGCCGACGGCGTCGCGTAGCCGCGCGATCGCCTCTTCGCTGTGCCGGGAGGTGGCCGTCCTGGCCAATTCGGTCAGGACGGTCCCGCGCATCGCGGCCATGTCCGTGGTGCCGAAGAAGGCTTCCCAGGGGCGTGCCGCCGCCCAGGTGTCCGCGCTCTCGAACTGACACTCCGCCCGTGTCAAGCTCGCGAGGGCGGCGCGCTCGTCGCCTGCCTTGGCCAGAGCCCACGCCTCGTTGATCGTCAGGATCGCCTGTGCTCGCAGGGAACCGGAGCGATGGGCGGCGGCATGGCCCTGGCGGAGATGGTCCAACCCGCCCTCGACGTCGTCATGGCGCAGCGCCAGCCCGCCGAGGCGGTAACAGATGTTGGCCATGAGATTGTCGTTGCCCGCCGCGGCGGCGAGACCGAGCGCGCGGTCGAATCGGAGCCGCGCCGGAATCCGGCGGCCGATGTCGAATTCCGTCCAGCCGAGCAGATTGTGCAGATCGGCGAGCACCGTCAGCAGCCGCGACCGGAGCGTGCCGGGGACCGTCCCCCAATTGAGCGGCAGGCTGACCGATTTCACGACGTGCACCGCGTCGTGGGAAAAGGCGCCGCCCTGCCGGTAGTCCAGCGCGCGCAGGACGTCGACGGCGTTTTCGAGACTTTCGACGTCGGTGGTGCCTCTTCCGGTCGTTGTCATGGACTCACCTCACGCAAGTCATGGCCCGGTTCACCGGCTACCCGGAGTCGCCCGGCCCGAAACCGGCCCTCACTCCTCGGGGGTCTTGATTTGACCGGTTCCAGAGACGCTCTTATCGTCCATGGTGATGTCCGACTTCGAGGCACAGCTGCGAGCGGTTTCGCTGCGCGTGACTCGGCCCCGGCTGGCCGTGCTCGCGGCGCTGCGCGATCATCCGCACGTCGACACCGAAACGGTGATAGCGCTGGTGCGGGCCGACCTTCCCACGGTCTCCCACCAGGCGGTCTACGACGTGTTGCGGGCGCTCACCGAAACCGGTCTGATCCGGCGTATCCAGCCCGCCGGCGCGCTCGCCCGTTACGAGACCCGGGTGGGGGACAACCATCACCATGTCGTCTGCCGTTCCTGCGGTGCGATCGCGGACGTCGACTGCGCCGTCGGCCATGCCCCCTGTCTCACCGCCTCGGACGATCACGGGTTCGTGATCGACGAGGCGGAGGTCGTCTACTGGGGCCTGTGCCCCGGCTGCGCGGCCGACCCCGTCCAGCGATGAATTCGCCTGCCCGGAAGGAAAGAAATGAGTGACACCCCGGAGAAGGGCTGCCCCGTGGCCCACGACTCCGTAACCGCGCACGGTAGCGAGAGCGAGAACCCGGCGATCGACTCGCCGACACCGAAAACGGGTGGCCGCCCGCGTACCAACAAGGACTGGTGGCCCAACCAGCTCGATCTGTCGGTGCTGCACGCCCACTCGCCCAAGGCCAACCCGCTCGGCGAGGACTTCAGCTACGCCGAGGAATTCGCCAAACTCGACGTCGAGGCCCTCAAACGGGACATCGTCGAGGTGCTCACCACCTCGCAGGACTGGTGGCCCGCCGACTTCGGCCACTACGGCGGCCTGATGATCCGGATGAGCTGGCACGCCGCGGGCACCTACCGCATCCACGACGGCCGCGGCGGCGCCGGTGACGGCGCGCAGCGGTTCGCCCCGCTCAACAGCTGGCCAGACAACGCCAACCTCGACAAGGCGCGGCGGCTGCTGTGGCCGGTCAAGGAGAAGTACGGCCAGCAGATCTCGTGGGCCGACCTGCTCGTGCTCGCGGGGAACGTCGCACTGGAATCGATGGGGTTCAAGACGTTCGGCTTCGGCTTCGGCCGGGTGGACACCTGGGAGCCCGAGGAGATCTTCTGGGGCCCGGAGGACACCTGGCTGGGTGACGAGCGCTACGCCAATGACACCGAGATGGTGCCCGACGTCGGCGCGACCGAGATGGGCCTCATCTACGTCAACCCGGAGGGGCCGCGCGGCAACGCCGACCCGGCCGCGGCGGCGCATTTCATCCGGGAGACCTTCGCCAGGATGGCGATGAACGACGAGGAGACCGTCGCGCTCATCGCCGGCGGGCACACCTTCGGCAAGACCCACGGCGCGGGCATCGCCGACGACCACGTCGGCCCGGAGCCCGAAGCCGCCCCGATCGAGACGCAGGGCCTCGGCTGGCTGAGCACCCACGGCAGCGGCAAGGGCGCCGACACGATCACCAGTGGTCTCGAAGTGACGTGGACCGACAAGCCGACGCAGTGGAGCAACCGGTTCTTCGAGATCCTCTTCGGCTACGAGTGGGAGCTCACCACGAGCCCCGGCGGCGCGAAGCAGTACGTCGCCAAGGATGCCGAGGCGATCATCCCGGACGCGCACGACCCGGCCAAGAAGCACAAGCCGACCATGCTCACGACGGATCTGGCGCTGCGCGTCGACCCGGCGTACGAGAAGATCTCGCGCCGCTTCCTGGAAAACCCGGACGAGTTCGCCCTCGCTTTCGCCAAGGCCTGGTACAAGCTGCTGCACCGCGACATGGGCCCGGTCAGCCGCTTCCTGGGGCCGTGGGTCCCCGAGCCGCAGCTGTGGCAGGACCCGGTGCCGGACGTCGACCACGAGCTCGTGGGGGACGCCGACATCGCCGCCCTCAAGACGAAGGTGCTCGAGTCGGGACTCACGGTCGGCCAGCTCGTCGGCACCGCGTGGGCGTCCGCGGCGAGCTTCCGCTCCACCGACAAACGCGGTGGTGCCAACGGCGCGCGGATCCGCCTGGAACCCCAGCGTGACTGGGAAGTCAACCAGCCGGAGCAACTCAGGACCGTCCTGGAGACGCTGGAAGGCATCCAGCGCGAGTTCAACGACGCCGGTGGCGCCAAGATCTCGCTGGCCGACCTGATCGTGCTGGCGGGCTCCGCCGCCGTCGAGAAGGCCGCGCGTGACGCCGGCACCGAGGTGAGCGTCGCTTTCCACCCCGGCCGCACCGACGCCACGCAGGAGGACACCGACGCCGAGTCGTTCGCGCTGCTCGAACCGCGCGCCGACGGGTTCCGCAACTACCTGCGTCCCGAGGAGAAGCTGCAGCCGGAGGTCCTGCTCGTCGAGCGCGCGTACATGCTCGACCTGACCGCGCCGGAGATGACCGTCCTCGTCGGAGGCCTGCGTTCGCTCGGGATCACCGCCGGTGACACCCGCCACGGTGTCTTCACCGACCGGCCGGGCGTGCTCACCAACGACTTCTTCACCAACCTCCTCTCGCCGGGTACGAAGTGGAAGGTGTCGGAGTCCGAGGAGAACGTGTACGAGATCCGCGACGTCACCACGGACGCGGTGAAGTGGACGGCCACCGCGGTCGACCTCGTCTTCGGTTCGAACTCCCAGCTGAGGGCGCTCTCCGAGGTCTACGCGGGGCAGGCCGCGCGGGAGCGGTTCGCCGCGGACTTCGCCAAGGCCTGGACCAAGGTCATGGAACTGGACCGGTTCGACCTCGCCTGAGGCCGTTGCGCGTGAAGGCCCCCTTCCCTCGGCTCAGCCAAGGGGAAGGGGGCCTTCACGCGCTTCACGGGATGTCGAGCTCCGTGTGCCGGGTCGCCAGGGTGCGGGCGAGTTCGGCGAGTTTGACGTTGAGGTCCTGGGAGGTGCGGCGCAGCAGGTCGAAGGCCTCGTCGGCGGTCAGGCCGCGTCGTTGCATGAGGATCCCCTTCGCCTGCCCGATGACGTCGCGCGATTCGACCGCCCGCCGGAGATGGCTCGCTTCCAGCTCCGCCCGGCTCACCGCGTTGGTGGTCGCCAGCGCGAGCGAGCCGTGGGTCGCCAGCAGCAACGCGGTGTCCTGTGCCCGCGAATCGAGCGCCCCGGGGCGGCGGCTGTAGATGTTCAGCGCACCGGGCAGCCTCGGTGGAGCCGCGTCGGGCACCAGCACGGTGGACAGGATCGCGGTGAAACCGTGCCGCACGGCGGCCCGGGAGAAGTCCGGCCACCTCTTCTCCGCCTTCAGTTCCTCAGTGCGGATGTACCCGGGACTTTCGCTGTCGGCGGCGTCGACGCACGGCCCCGTGCCCGCCCGGTACTGCACCTGGTCGAGCTCCAGCGCCACTTCGCCGGTCGAGAAGGGGGTGTGGAAGCCCCCGTCCGGGGCCCGCAGGGTGACCGACACCAGGTCCGCGCCCGGGACGACCCGGTACGCGGCGGCGACGATCTGCCGCAGGACCTGGGCGGGTGTCGAGGCGGCCAGCAGCAGGCGCGTGAGTTCGACGAACTGCTCGGCCAGCGGGCCCGCCGACATGGTCTCGCCTGAGCCGAATCCGGCCTTGTCGCGCTGCCACAGTCGTTCGTCCGCCATCGCTGACCATCCAGTCATGTTCGGTGTTCTCCACCGGGTACCCCGCGGCGTCATCCGCCAATCGAGTCCGATGTGGACAGTGCCTCAGGGATCGACCCGTGCGCGGAGAAGACAGAACACGTTTCCCTCGGGGTCGGCGAGCACATGCCACGACTCTTCCCCCGTCTGGCCGACGTCGGCGGGCCGCGCCCCGGCGGCGAGCAACCGCTCCAGTTCCGCGTCCTGATCGCGGTCGGTGGGGTTCACGTCGAGGTGCAGCGGGAGCTTGCCCGGCTTCGGATCTTCGCTGCGGCTCAGGATCAACGTGGGCTGAGGTCCGCCGAAGCCGACGCCGGGCGGCCCGATCTCGACGTCGTCGCCGTCCTTGCCGATTTCGACGTAGCCGAGCACTTCGCACCAGAAGGCCGCCATCCGGGCCGGGTCGGCGCAGTCGAGGATGAGCTCGGTGATACGGCAGGCCATACGGCGAGGATAGCCCCGATTCGGCGCATGAATCCGCGGGGAGTGGGTATCCGGGGGCGTCGGGTTGATCGCGCACCGAGGAGGCGGCCGTGGCCGGAGACGTCGCGCACGGTCAAAAGGAGCACGCCGAGGCCGAGCAACTGCTCGTGAAGCTGAACGGCACCGAACCCGAATCGGCGGAGTTCGACAAGGTGCTCTCCGACCTCGTCGAGGCGGTCACGCATCACGTGGAGGAAGAGGAATCCACCGTACTGCCGAAAATGCGGCGTGAACTGGGCGAAGCACGGCGCCGCGAACTGGGGAAGGCCTTCGTGGACAGCCGGGCGTCGCATCTCGGCGACCGTCCCGGTGAGGCCACCAAACGAGAACTGCTGACCCAGGCGCGCAACGCGGGTGTGACGGGTGCCTCGAAGATGGACAAGGACGAGATCGCGCGCGAGGTGGCCAAGTCGTCCTGAGCGGACTGACCTGTCGCGACGGTTGCGGTCCTGGCCACACCCTTCTACCTTCGATGGATGGCGATCGATACCGAAGCCGGGCAGGCCGCTCCTCTCGTCGTGGTCGAGATGGCCCGTTCGGAAGAAGCGATCACCGTCGAAGTGGCGGGTGACATCGATATTTCGACCAGTCCTCGGCTCCGGGCCGGGCTCTTCGAACTGCTGGCCGACGGCCCCGGCGCCGCGGTGATCGACATGACCGGAGTCGGCTTCTGCGATTCCTCGGGTCTTTCCGTGCTGGTGCAGCTGAATCGTCACTGCGCGGAGGCCGGGATCGACCTGAGTTTCGCGCCGTCCAAGGTACTGCGGCGGGCCATCGAACTCACCGGACTGATGCCCACGCTGAAAGTGGTCGGCGGCTAAGCGACGACGCGGACCGTGCCCAGCTCGGGATCCGCGGCGTCGTAGACGAACATGCCGGCGCGGACGCCGGTGTGGAGATAATCGATGATCGCGTCGGTGAACACTTCACCGGGAGCGATCGCCGGGACACCCGGCGGGTAGGGGCTGACCATCTCCGCGCTGACGCGCCCCTCGGCCTTGTCGAGCGGCACGTGCTCGGCGTCGGCGAAGAACGCGTCGCGGGGCGACATCCGCATTTCCAGGGTCAGTTCGGCGGCCGAAGGCAGGTCGACCGCCGGCCGCCGCTCGAAATCGTGTCCTGCCAGCCCGCGCAGGCCGCTCATCAGGGCGGACACGGTTTCCTCGTCGTCGGCGTGGGTGATCTGCACCGCGATCCGCCGGTGGTCGGACAGCCCGGTGTGCAGATGGCGTTCGGCGAGATGGTCGGCCGCCTGGTAGCCGGTGATGCCGAGGCCGGCGACGTCGACCACGATCTTGAGGGGGTCGTGTTCGAACGCGAGCGGGCGGAATTCCGCGGCCGGCGCGTGCAGGCCCGGGATGTCTTCGATCTCCGCTCGTAGGCGGGAGGCCAGCGACAGCGCGTTGCCCAGCAGTTCTTCGCCGTGCTCGACCATCTGCCTGCGCCAGCCGTCGAGGGAGGCGTACAACAGGGCGGAAGTGCTCGTGGTGCCGAGAAGATCCTCCCTGGCCTTGAGCACGTCGGGGGAGACCCGGTCGCCTCGCAGGTGGAACACCGACGCCTGTTCGAGCCCGCCGCCCATCTTGTGCGTGCTCGTGACGCAGAGGTCGGCTTCGCCGTCCATCGCCCAGGTCGGCAGGTCGTCGTGGAACGGGTAGTGGGCACCCCACGCCTCATCGACGATCAGCGGCTTGTCCGCGGCATGGCAGACGCGGGCGACACCGCGGATGTCGGCGCAGGTGCCGTAGTCGGTCGGGGTGATCAGCAGCATGCCTTTGACGCCGGGCGCGTCCGCCAGCGCGGCCTCGACCTCTTCCGGGCCGGGAGGATGCGCGAGATGGTGCTCCTCGTCGTACCGGGGGCGGACCCAGACCGGGTGCACACCGCTGATCACCAGGCCGGCGACGACCGATTTGTGGGCGTTGCGGGACACCAGGAGACGTTCACCCGGCCCGGCGACGGCGAGCATGGCGCTCTTGACCGAGAGTGAACTTCCGCAGGTGGAGAAGAAGGTGTGCTCCGCGTCCACCGCGTCGGCCATCAGGTCCTGTGCCTGGCTGAGGATCCCACGCGACATCCTGCGGTCGTCCAAACCGTTGAGGGTGAGCAGGTCCGACGCGAACGCGTCCCGGCCGAGCAGCTCCAGTACGCGCGGATCCGCGCCGCGGCCTTGTTTGTGACCCGGTGGGGTGAAGGCGAGCCCGCCCGCGCGGCGGTAGGCCTCGATGGCTTCCAGCACCGGTGCGCGCGAGTGGTCCATCCTGCCTCCGATCAGCGGCCGAGGGCGTTCTGCAGTTCCTTCTTGGTCATGGTGGACCGGCCTTTGATGTTGCGCTTCTTCGCTTCGTTGTAGAGCTGGTCCTTGGTCGGCCCGCCGGGACCCTTCCGGTTACCGGACCGTTGGCCGCCGCGTTTCTGCGGCGACTTGTCCCTGGTCGAACTCTTGCTCGCGGTCTTGGATTCACCGGATTGGGCGCGGTTCTTGTTCACCGTGCGTGCGGCGATCTCCTCGGCGCGGCCGCTACTCGCGCCGCGTTTCTTCTGAGAGGACTTGATGTGCTCGTACTGACGTTCGCGTTTGTCGCTCCAGCTCTGTTCAGGCACGGCTCCTCCTTCGTCTTGACCTGCGGATACCCGTTCGGCCCAGCGGTCAATCGAAAGATCGCCCGTCCAGGGCAGATGTTTACCGTCCCCGCCCGTCGGGTATCAAAACGGTGACGAGGGGAGCGGATTCATGTCGGTCCACAAAGGACGAAGGTGACTTTGGTGAACGCTACGTCGCTCATGGAAGACATCGATCACGTCGTCCTGCGGGAAGAGGCGGTCCCGGCTCCTCGTGACCGCCGTTCACGGCGCAGGGACGATTACTCCCATTGCCGTCCCTGGTTCGACGAGATGGCCGCATTACCCGCCGGTCACCCGGAACGGGAGCGTCTGCGGGAACGCCTGATCCTCGAACTGCTGCCGGTCGCCGAGCACATCGCCGTCCGGTTCAGCGGACGAGGGCAGCCGCGGGAAGACCTGATCCAGGTGGCGCGGATCGGCCTGATGAAGGCCGTGGACCGGTTCGATCCGGGGCAGGGCGGGGATTTCCTGGCGTACGCGGTGCCGACGGTGATGGGCGAGGTGCGGCGTTTCTTCCGTGACACCGGCTGGGCGGTCCACGTCCCGCGCGGAATGCAGGAACTGCGCACCCGGCTTTCGCGGGCGACCACGGAACTCACCCAGACCCTCGGCCGCGCGCCGACTCCCACCGAACTCGCCGAGCATCTCGACGTGGACGCCGACACCGTCCGCGAAGGGCTGCTCGCCGCGAACAGCTACCAGACGTCGTCCCTGGACCGGCCGGTCAACGACGGCGAGGGTTCGCTTCCGCTGTCCGACGTGGTGGGAGAACTGGATTCCCGCTTCGAGCACATCGAGGACCGGCACACCGTGGTCCCGCTGCTCCAACGGCTGCCGGAGCGGGAGCGGGCGATCGTGACGATGCGGTTCTTCGACGGGATGACCCAATCCCAGATCGCCGAACGCGTCGGGATCTCCCAGATGCACGTTTCCCGCCTGCTCACGAAGGTCCTGCAGGATCTGCGCGGCAGGCTCAACGGCTGAACAACTCGCCGAGGCCCTGCCGGATCGGCGGGGTGCCCAGCGCCCGCAGGGAATCCCAGAGGGTCACCGCGGTGGCCGTCAGCACGGGTTTGCCGAGGCCGGTTTCGAGGTCTTCGAGCAACGGCGTCGTGTGCAGGGCTGTTTCGGGGATCAGCAGCGCTTCGGCCTCGTCGTGGTCGGCCGCCGCGGCGAGTTCGGTGATGCGGCGGCCGTCCCAGGCCGCGAGCGCCCGGTCCGAAGGCGCGTCGGCGGAGACCGAATGAACGGTGGAGACACCCGCCTCCGCGAGGAAACCGGCGAAAGTCGCGGTCGTGTCGCGGTGATAGACCGAGGCGAGCGCCACGCGCCTCGTGCCCAAGTGGGCGAGCGCGGTGAGGTACGCCAGCGAAGTGCTGCGCGCCGGGACACCGAGCCGTTCGCCGAGCACACGCGACTGTTCGAGCGCGCCGTCGAGGCCGCGCGTGAAGCTGCAACTGGAGCAGGCCCAGCTGACGACGTCCGGCGCCGTGCCGAACCGCGCGGCGGACACGAGCCTGCCCGGCGCGCCGAGTTCGCGCACGGCTTCGTGTTTTCCGGCCGCGTCGAGGTCATCGACCCGGCCGACGTTGTCGCCCCACGGGACATAGGCGAAGTCCACGGTGAGGCCGGGACTCAGTTTTCCCGCTAGGGCGAGGAAATCGTCCTCACCGCAGTCCCGCGTCGGGTACAGCAGGCCGATACTGGTCACGGCTCACTCCTTCCGGGTCGAAGCCCTTCGGAGGTACCCGACGCGAGCCGCGGTCACTCGTGCGCGGCGGACAGGACGCCGAAATCCGGCGGGGTGAGCTGCCCGACGCTGTGGTCGTCCTCGCGGACGGCCCTGAGGAAGCGCGCGACCTGGGCGGGACGCGGGGTGGCGGTCTTCCCGCCCAGGTAACGGAGGACGATGAGATCCTCGCCGGAGTGGGTCTCGATCGCCACGGCCCAGCCGTGGATCTCGTCCCACAGCAGCGCGACGTCGCGCTCAGGATGGGTGGGGAGCCGCTCGTCGAGCGCGACGTACGCCGAAACCGGGCTGTCGTGGTCGACGGTGCAGGATTCGAGGCCGACGCCGAGGACCTCGGTGACTTCGGCGAGATACCCCCACACGGCGTCGCGGGTGTGCGGGTGGCGGACAGGCATGGTGAGCAACGAGGACTTCCCTTTCTTTCCCCGGCCTCGTCCGGTGCGGGACCCGGGGCCCGCACCGGACGGGACACTCAGGCCTGGATCTCCTTGCGGTCCGACGTGGAACCGGTGATTTCGATGCGCCGCGGCTTGGCCTTCTCGGCGATCGGGATGCGCAGGGTCAGCACGCCCGCTTCGTAGCCGGCCGCGATGTTGTCGGTGTCGAGCGCTTCGCCGAGGAACAGTTGGCGGGAGAAGACACCGAGCGGACGTTCGGAAACCTGCATCTGGACGTCTTTCCCGGCGAACGGGCGCCGCTCGGCCTTGACGGTCAGGACGTTGCGTTCGACGTCCAGCTCGATCGCCTCGGCGGTGACACCGGGAAGATCGAAGCAGACGACGAACTCGTCGCCTTCGCGGTACGCGTCCATCGGCATGGTGGCCGGCTTGGACCAGGTGCCCGGATTCGCGGTGCCGAACATGTGCTGGGTCAGCCTGTCCAGTTCGCGGAACGGGTCGGTGCGCATCAACATCGGGTTCCACCTCCTGGGTCGTTGTCATTGGTGTCAACACGCACTACTGTTCTAACATGTCATCGGAACGATGACAACCGTCGAGTCGTCGATTGGATGACAGGCATGGACGAAGACCCCGCCCAGACCGTGCGCACCGTGCGCGACGTGGTGGCCGAGGCCCGCTCCGGCGTTTCGGAACCGGAGAGGCTCCTGGCGGCGCTGGTCGCGTTGAAGACGGTCCGTGAGCAACTGGCGGCTTGGGAGCCGGAGCTGATCGCTGCCGCTCGCGCGGGCGGCACCAGCTGGACGGCGCTCGCCCCCGCGCTGGGGGTCGCGAGCCGTCAGGCGGCGGAGCGGCGGTTCCTGCGGTTGCGGCCGTCCGACGGCGGGGAGAGCACGGGGGAGGCGCGGGTCGACGCGGAACGAGACCGGCGGGCGGGTGATCGCGCGGTGGCCGAGTGGGCGCGGCGCAACTCGGCGATCCTGCGGCAGCTGGCCGGTCAGGCGGGCGCGCTGGACGGATTGAACGCCAAGGCCAAGGAAAGCGCCGAGAGGCTGAGCGCGGTGCTCGGCGAGGACGACGTCACCGGTCTTCTGGCGCCGCTGGCCGACCTTCGCGCCCATCTGCCCCGCGAGCACACCGGATTCGCCGAACGGCTCGGCGAGATCGGCATGCACACCGAGCAGGTCCGGCGGTCCGCCGTCGACGACAGGAGGGATCGCAACTCTTCGCGGTGAGGGTGTGAACACGGCGCCGGGCGGGTACCCGGTGCCGTTCGCCGAGCGAGCCGGAGGTTCTTCGATGCTGGTCCGACCCGATTCCCAGCCGGCCGCCGACGTCGTCGAGCTGGCGTTGAAAGTGCTGGCCGCGGAAGGCCTGCACGGGCAGGCCGCACAGGCGGCCCTCGAAGCGATGGCCCGGGAAAGGGGCCTGCCGGTCAAGCGGTGCGCCGAGCTCATCGTGGCGGCCGTCGACGGGCGAGCGAACTGAGGCCGGGCTAGTGCCCGAAACGCCGTGAAGGCCTCCTTCCCTACCCTGAAGGTAGGCAAGGAGGCCTTCACGGACACGCGGCCGCAGCCCTACTGGCAGGCTTCGCAGTCCGGGTCGTCGATGCGGCAGGCGGCACCATCGGTGAGCGGGAAGTCGAAGTCGTCGAGAGCGGGGACGGCCAGAGCGGTTTCTTCCGGCGTGGCGGTGGCGGACATGTCACTCCCTTGCTACGGAACGGGTCTTATCTCTCTGTAGCGCTGACGATCGCCGGTCATTCCGTGACGCGCGCCACAGGGTTCAGGTGGCCGTCCGGAGCAGTGTCTCCGCGTCGTCCAGCGCCTTGGCGAGGGCGTCCGGGTCCGCGCGCAAACCCGCGACGACCGTGTCGATCTCGCGCAATCCCGCGCGCTGCCATCGCGGCGGTGGCCAGCGCGCCCGCGACCTCCGTGGCCTGCCCGCGCGGGACGAAGGCGCCACGGGTGTAACGCAGGGTCAGTTCGGCGCGGCCTCGCCACATCGCCGGGGCCGTTTCCCGCAGCGCTTCCGGGTAGTCCGGCCGCGGCAGGTCGCCGCGCAGCACGCGGTTGACCGCGAGTTCGGCGACGGGCAGGTAACTCGGGACGCCCGCGAGGTGGAACATCAACGGCTCCCAGTGGAACCGGCCTTCCCGCGCTTCGGCGAGATGGTGTTCGACGGAGCCGAGGTCGCGGTAGTGGACGTCGACGTGCCTGCCGTCGATCGTGAGCCAGGCACCGCCGTCGAACACGCCGCCGCCCCACGCGCCGAGTTCGGAGACCTCGCCGTCCCAGCCGACGGCCCGGAGGTCGGCCGGATCGAAGCCGCCGCGGTAGTAGACGGCGAAATCCCAGTCGCTGCCGGGGCCGTGCGTGTCCTGCGCGCGGGACCCGCCGAGGGTGACGGCGTGCACCGAGGAAGCGCGGCCAGCGTGTCGGCCACGTGGGCAAGGAAAGTGTCGTCGTTCATCGCGCGGACGAGCTCAGGGTCGTGCCCGCGCGGACGCGATCGGGTTTTGAGCGCGCGAGAGCGTGTTCGCGGCCGTACGCTCGAAAGATGACTGCGATCCCAGGACGACTCCGCGCACCGCTGGCGTTCCTCCCGTTCCTGGCCGCGGTCGCGGTGGTCGCACTCGTCGGCGGACTCGCCGCGGCCGACGCCCGCTCTGTCTACA
Source organism: Amycolatopsis sp. NPDC043889 (assembly GCF_056435645.1). NCBI lineage: Bacteria > Bacillati > Actinomycetota > Actinomycetes > Pseudonocardiales > Pseudonocardiaceae > Amycolatopsis > Amycolatopsis sp. NPDC043889. Next base: position 324,365 of record NZ_JBWKEC010000005.1, on the reverse strand, counting down.
GTGGACTCGAACGGCCGTCGTTCGCGCCGCCCGCGTGGTTGTTCGGTCCGGTGTGGACGGTTCTGTACCTCGCCATCGCGGTGTCGGGCTGGCTGTACTGGAAAGCGGGTGGCGACCGCCGGGGGCTGACCTGGTACGCGGTACAACTGGTCCTGAACGCCGCGTGGACGCCGCTGTTCTTCGCGGCCGGCGCCTACGGCCTCGCCCTCGCCGACATCGTCCTGCTCGACGTCGCGATCGTCGTCACCGCTCTGTACTTCCGCCGGTCTTCCCGGATTTCGGCCGCGTTGCTGCTGCCGTACCTCGCCTGGACGCTGTACGCGACCGCGCTCACCGCCGCGATCGTCGTGCTCAACTGACCCCGAGCGGCAGCGTGGCGGCCACTCCCTTGGCGTGCCTGCCGTCGAGCCGGTCCAGGGTGAGCCCGCCCCGGCGGGCGGCGAGTTCCAGGTCCCGCACCGCGTGTTCCACCGCCTGGGTTCCCGCGGCGGCGATCCGGATCGAGGCACTGACGCGCGGTTCGGTCTCGGCGGCGCTCCGGCGGGCGGTCACGGCCAGTGTCACCGCGGACCCGGGAGCGGCGGCGAGCAGACGGCGCGAGAGATCCGCCGCGAGTACCGGGGAAAGCGCGTCCCAGCCGTCGAGGCGGAACGTCGCCTGGCAGATCGGGCCGCTGTGCCAGAACCGCCAGTCCTCGCGGATGCGCGCCCGGCCGGCCGTGACGTGCGCCAGCGAGGCGAGTACGCCGAGGACCTCGTTTTCGGCGAGCGCCCGCACCGGCAGTCCGCCGCGATGGAGCTGCCGCCGCACCCGCCGGACCGTGTTCCCGAGTGCCTGCCGCACATCCGCGTCGCGGTGGGCGTCGACGGTGCGCAGCGCCTGCAACGCGACCCAGCCCCGTGGTGGCCGTGAACGGTCCGCGCCGACGTGGTGGATGACCTGCGCGGCGACGTCCGACGCCTGTTCGCGGGCCGGCGGCAGCAAGGTCAGCGGCGACGGCATCGGCTGTTCGCGTACGGCCGATTTCGGTTGCAGCACAGCGGTGATCCCGTCGGCACGGCTGACCATGAACACCGTCTCGTCGCCGATCTCGCCCGCCGTCCCCGCCGCTTCCGGCGACAGCAGGCGCAGCAGCGCCCGGCCCGCCTCTCCCGCGTTCCGGAGATCCCGGTCACGGTCCCGCGTCAGATAGCCGGACGCCGAACCGAGCCAGGCGTAGAGCCAGCGGCCGCGGATCCGCACGGTGGTCAGCGCGAGGACCACGACGGCGGCGGTGACCACCGCGGCCGCCAGCGGCCATGGCCTCCCCGCCACCAGGACGAGCGCGACGAGGACGAGTTGCCAGCACACGATCTGCGCCACCCCGATCCCGCCGAACCGTCCGGACCGCCGCACCGCGACGGGCGCCGGTGGATTCGGCCGTGGCGCACCGGGCACCGTGGCGGGTACGGGTACCACCGCGAATCCTCGCGGTCGCCGCTCCGCCTGGCGAGCGGCGGTGAGCGCGGCCAGCGCGGCCTCACGGGCGGCGGCCCGCGCGGCCGGCGCGGCGTAGGCGAGCGGATCGGGAATGGCCTCGGCCCGCGGTGCGGCCGGTGCGGCTCGGGGAAGCGGCGGGGGCGGCGCGTGGTACCGCCCGCCCGTCCTGGCCGCGCCGAGATCGGTCATCGTCCTGCCTCCTCAACCGTGTCGCCTCAGGCTGCCCCGGCCAACATGAGGTTTCGATGACACGGCGCCCGCGAGCGGCGAGACAGGCTGTTTCATCGAAATTTCATGGTCGCTCTCTAGCTTGATCGCGTGAACACCGAGAAGCGGTTCAGCGCGGTGGCCAGGACGAGAATGGCCGTGGCGCTGGTGGTCGCGGGCTGCCTGGCGCTGGTCGGCCTCGCCGTGACCGGACAGGCGGCGACCCCCGAGCGGCTGGAGTTCGTCCAGGTCGGTCACTGGGTCTACAACGACGCCGCCCAGTCCGCGTTCCACGTCGACGGTTCGACGAACCGCGTCGACGCGCGCGCGGACGTGCCCGGCGCGAACGGCAGCCAGGTCGCGCAGGGGGACGGTTCCGGCTACGTGGTCGAGCGGAACCGCATCACGGAGTTCGACAAGGCGACCTTGAGCGTGGAGGAGTCCGTGCCGCCGCCCGCGCCGGAAACCCCGTTCGTGATGGAGGTCGCGGGCGGTCCGTACCTGGTCTACCGCAACGCCGGCCAGATCGTGCGTCTCGGGGACCCGGCCGCGACAGTGCCCGCAGGGGGGCCACTGTCCCGGCCGGTCGCGACGACCGAGGGAACGGTGTGGACGCACCGCGTCGACAACGGCTCGGTCTGCGAACTGCCCAAGGGCGCCGCCGTCATGACCTGCCCCGCGCAGCTCCCGCCCGGACACGGCGGCGGGCTGACGCTCGTCGGCGACCAGCCGGTCGTGCTCGACACCACCGGCGACAGCCTCCACCGCGTCGGCCCGGACGGGCTCGGCGACGGTCTTCCGCTCGGCATCAAGCTCTCGCCGTCGGCGCAGGTCGCCAACAGCGCCGTCGGCGACCGGCTGGCCATCGCCGATCCGGAGCGCAATCAGCTCCACCTCATCGACATCAGCGGCCTCGACCAGGACCGCCCGTCCGCGAAGCCGATTTCGGTCGAGCTGTCCAAGGGCAGCCGGTTCAACGGGCCGCTCTCCTCGTCGAACGTCGTCGCCATGGTCGACGAGACCCGGGGTGAGGTGCTGACCTACGACGCCACCGGCAAGCTCCGGTCGACCACGAAGGTGCCGGGCCAGGGAACGGCGCCGAGGCTGGCCAAGGGCGAGGACAACCGGATCTACGTCGACAGCTCCGACGGCTCGCACGTCCTGGTCGTCAACGGCGACGACGGCACGGTGGTCGACGTCGACGTCGACAAGGCGGCCAGCAGCCAGACCGCGGGCGCGCCGTCGGCCGGTCCGGAACCCTCCGGCGACCAGCCCCCGCCATCGCAACAACAGCAGCAGGCTCCGCCGAACACCCAGCAGGCGCCCCCGCCCGTGGCGAAGGCGACCCCGCCCGGCGCGCCGAGGAAGGTGAGCGCGTCGTCCGGGGACGGCTCGATCAAGGTCTCGTGGAGCCCGGCCGCGGACAACGGCGCGCGGATCACCGGCTACCGGGTGACCTGGACAGGAGGGTCCACGCGTGTCGGCGGATCGTCACGAGGGACGACGATTTCCGGGCTGCGCAACGGAACCCCGTATGTGCTCACCGTGGTCGCGGAGAACTCGGCGGGGATCGGCCCCGGCGCCAGCGCCAAGGCGGTCATCCCAGGACCCGCGAACCGGCCGGCCGGGGCGCCGGTCGTCACCGCGAACGCCACCGCGGCAGGCAAGGTTTCGGTGAGCTGGACCCAGCCCGACCTCCGCGGCGGCACGCTGGTGCACTACCTGGTCAGCGTGACGGGCAAGGGCCAGCGCACGGTTTCGGGCACGTCCGCGGAATTCACCGGGGTCACGGGCACCGCGACCGTCACGGTCCGCGCGGTGACGAAGTTCGGTTCGGGCTCCACGCTCACCGGCGCCACCGGCAGCCGGAAGGTCACCGTGCCGGTGCCGTCGGATCCGCCGACCATCACCATCACCGGTGTCCGGGTGGGGACCGGCCTGATCGTCGACATTACGGCCAACGGGAAGGGTGCGTCCGCGACCTGCCAGGCGAAGTACGGTGACGCCGTCTCGGCCTCGAAGGCCTGCTCCGGTGCCACCAGTCTGCCCATCAACAACGTGGTCTATTTCGGCGCCATTACGGTGACCGCCACCATCAAGACGTCCGGGGGCACAGGTTCGGACAGCTGGACCGGTTCGCCGTCGATGAACGGCGGCGCGCTGGTCTGGCTCGGCCCGATGGCACTGGTCGGCCTGCGCCGACGAAAGGAAAAGGAACTTCTGTGACGCTCACACCCAGGGTCGCCTACGAGCAGATCGCCGAGAACGTGCAATCGGTGGTGCGCGGCAAACCGGAGGTCGTCCGGCTCACCGTGGCGGCGCTGTTCGCCGAAGGGCACCTGCTGATGGAGGACGTGCCCGGCGTCGGGAAGACGACGATCGCGCGCTGTGTCGCCGCCAGCATCGGCGGCCGGTGGAGCCGGATCCAGTTCACCCCCGACCTGCTGCCCGGCGACATCACCGGCGTGATGGTCTACCACCAGAACGCCGAACGCTTCCAGTTCCACCCCGGCGGCATCTTCGCCAACGTGGTGCTGGCGGACGAGATCAACCGGGGTACACCGAAGACCCAGGCCGCGCTGCTGGAGGTGATGGCCGAACGCCGGGTCACCGTCGATTCGGTCGGCCAGGCGGTGCCGAGGCCGTTCCTCGTGGTGGCCACGCAGAACCCCATCGAACTGGAGGGCACCTACCGGCTGCCCGAGGCTCAGCTGGACCGGTTCCTCATGCGGATTTCGGTCGGCTACCCGGATCTGGAATCCGAGATGCGCGTCGTGATGGGCGACTGTGCCGGGGTCACGCCGGACGAACTCAAGCCGGTGCTGAGCATCGCCGACGTCCAGTCGGTCATCGACGAGGTCCGGAAGTCCCATCTGGCACCGGAAATCGTCAACTACGCGGTCCGGCTGGCCGCGTCGAGCCGGTCGCATCCGGACGTCCGCTACGGCGCGAGCCCGCGGGGCAGCATCGCGCTGATCCGGGCGGCGCAAGGGCTCGCCGCCACCTTCGGCCGCGACTTCGTCACCCCCGACGACGTCAAGGACGTCGCGCATCCGGTACTCGACCACCGGCTCGTGCTGACCCCCGACGCGGAACTCAACCAGCGGCGGACCGCCGACATCGTCGACGAACTCCTGGGCGCGACGGCCGCTCCCATGGCCGCGATGGGGAGGTAGGCGTGCGGCTCACCCGCCGCGGCGTCATCGTGCTGGCCTTCGCCGCCGGGTCCTACACCCTCGGTGAACTGGCCGGGTACACGTTTTTCCGTGCCTTCGCCGGGATCGCGGCGGGCGCGGTGCTGATCGCGCTGGCCACCACCAGGTTCCGGCCACAGGTCGAGATCGGCCGGACCGTCCAGCCGGACCGGATCGAGCGGGGGAAACCCGCGCTGGCCTCGCTCGTCGTGCGCAACACCGGTTCGCGGCGGCACGGCGGTTTCGCCGCGGGGGACGGGATCGGGAACGAAACGCACCGACTGCGGGTCCGCCCGCTCGCACCCGGCGCCGAAGCGACGTACCACTACGAGCTCCCGACGGCGACACGCGGGAAACTGCGCGTCGGCCCGCTCGTCGTGCATCGGCCCGACCTGTTCGACCTCGCTCGCGGAGACCGGACCGTCGGGGATTCCGCGTGGTTGTGGGTGCATCCGCGACGGCACTCGGTGCGCGCGGCGCAGGCCGGGCACCCGAGGCACCACCACGAAGGCCCGATCACCGACCCGCCACTGCGTGGTTCGGCGGATCTGCGCGCGGTGCGGGAGTACGTGATCGGGGACGAGGTCCGGCATCTGCACTGGAAGGCGACGGCCAGGACCGGACGGCTCATGGTGCGCGAGTACGCCGACCCCGCCCAGCCCCGGTTCACCACCGTGCTCGACACGCGGCCCGCGTCGATGACGCCCGCCGTTTTCGAAGAGGCCGTCGAGGTGGCGGCTTCCCTGTTCTACGCGTCGGCGTCGGCGGGGCAGCACTGCCGCCTGATCACCTCCGCCGGCGCGGACACGCCGACCGACAGCGGGGTGCGCGCGGCGAGGACGCTGCTGGACGAACTCGCGCTCGTCACGCAGGACGCGGCGGACGACGCGCCGTTGCTGCCCTCGGTCCTGGCCGCCGCCGAACGCCCCGGCGGGGTGCTCGTGGTGGTCACCGGCCCGGACGCCGATCTCGGCCACACGGCCCGCTGGCGGCCCGACACCGTGGTCCGGCTCGGTGACCTCAGGCCGTCGGCCGGCTCCGGTGGACTGATCATCGCGGTCGATGCCGCCGGTGCCGCGGCCCAATGGAACTCCTTGGTGGGGAAGGCATGAGCGCCCGGTTCGATCGGCTCGCGGTCGCCGGGCTGCTCGGCGCGACAGGCGTCGCCGGGATGCTGTTCGCGCCCGTGTTCGGTTGGGCGGAACTGCTGGTGCCGGTACTCGTGGTCGTCCTGGTCGCGTATGGCTGCGCCGAACTGACCGCGAAGTTCCCCAAGCTGACTCCCTATCGGCCCGTGCTCGTCGCGGTGCTCGGTCTGCTCGGGCTGATCGAGACGGTGCTGACGTCGACCACGCTCGCCGCCCTGCCGACCGGCGCTTCGGTGCGCGGGCTGGCGCGCGGCTTCACCGAAGGCTGGCAGCTCACGCTGCAGTCCACCTGGCCCGCGCTGCCGGTCCCCGAACAGCTGCTCTTCGTGCCGCTGTCGGTGCTGCTCGCCGTCGTGCTCGGGCTTGAACTGGTGCTGCGACTGAAGAAGCCGCTCGTGGCGCTCGTGCCCAGCCTGGCCGTCGCCGGGTTGGCGCAGGCGTATGAGGCGTTGACGGGACTCGTCGCGGTGGCGGCGGCGCTGGGGTTCGCGCTGCCCGCCGGGCTCCTGCTGTGGTCGGGGCGCCGCGTCCGGTCCGTGAGCCGGGCACCCGGCGTGCCGCGTTCCTGGCGGGTGACGGGATCGGCGGTCTGGCCCGCACTGTCCACTGTGGTCGCCCTGGTCGCCGGATCGGTCGCGTTCGCCGTGCTCGATCCGGTCGGCCGCGATCCGCTGACGCTCAAGGACACCCAGGCCGCGCCGCCGCCGCGAAGCAGGGTCGCCAACCCGCTGGACGAGATCGCCCAGCGGCTCATCCGGCCCGGCGAGGAGGTGTTCCGGTACCGCGGCGACACCCCGGTCGACCAGTGGCGCCTGATCGTTCTCAACGGTTTCGACGGCGCGAACTGGCTGTCCGATTCCCGGCTCCACCGGCTCGGCGCCGGTCTGGACGGCGCTCCCGGCGGTGCGGGCGGCAGCGCCGAACTCAAGGTGCGCGGGCTTTCGGGACCCTGGCTGCCGAGCCATCAGGATCTGACCGGGGTGGACGGTCTGACCCCGCTGGTGGACCAGTCCGCGGGCACGCTGATGCTGGAATCGCCGTCCAGTACCTCGGTGCGGGACTACCGGCTCAGCTGGTCGTCACCCGAGGTCGATCTCGGCTCCGGCGAAGTCGACGCGCACGCACCGGGCGGGCTCGGCGGACTCGGCGCGGTGCCGCCCGACGTCGAGCAGGTGGCGAAGGACGCCGTGCGCGGCCTGCGCCCGACGTTCCAGTCCGCGTTGCAGCTGGAACGGTTCCTCAGCACGAACTACCAGGTCGCGACGGGCACGGAGGAACTGCCGACCGGGCACGGCTGGCCGCAGCTTCGGCACTTCCTGCTGGAGAGCAAGCGAGGGACGAGCGAGCAGTTCGCCGCCGCGTACGTGGTCTTGGCGCGGATGAGCGGGATCCCGGCGCGGCTCGTCGTCGGATTCCGCGGTTCGGCCGAGAAAGACGGCGACACGCACGTCGTCCGGAACCGCGATGTCCTGGCGTGGCCCGAAGTCGCGGTCGCCGGGGCGGGCTGGGTCGCGCTCGACCCCACCGCCGCGGCCGTGGGATCGAGCCGGAGCCAGGCGGGCCCCGGCAAGGCGGTCGCCAAGGCGAGGGCCCAGCTGCCCGCCGAACAGCAACTGCGGCCGCCTCAGCTCCCGCCGGGCACGCAGCCGGACTCCGCCGAAGACCAGAACGCGGAAGCGGGGGTCAGCTGGTGGTGGCCCGCCCTCGTCGGCGCGATCGTCCTTTTCGGACTCCTGTGGCTCGTGGGGGTTCCGGCGGCGAAGGTGATCCGCGCACGACGGCGCCGCCGACGGACCGGCGAGGAAGGGGTGCTCGGCGCCTGGGACGAGATCCGTGACCGGCTGCGCGCGCACGGGGTGCCGTTCCGGATCGGGATGACCCCGCGCGATCTCGCCGAATCGGCCGGATCGCTTGCCGGGGAGGGGATTCGCGAGCCGGTCGCCAGGCTGGCCAAGGTGCTGGACGTGACGCTGTGGTCCGGCGTCCCGGTGGGCGACGGCGCGGTCCGGCGAGCGTGGCAGGAAGTCGGCGAGGTACGCCGGGGCCTGGCCACCAGACCGTTCGCGGCTCGGGTGCTGGCGGCACTCGAGCCGCGAACCCTGGTGCCGGTCAAGGGACGGGCCGGGGGATCCAAGGCCTCGTGAGTGGTAAGGACGGTTAGAACCGTCCTTACCACTCACGAGACGAAACGCTCACGGGTTGCAGCGGGCGCCGCGGATCGAGACCGGCTCGGTGGTGTAGATGTGGCGGCCGTCGGTCGCCCTGAGCTGGAAGCAGTACCGGCGCGCCGGGTCGACCGGGACGTCGAGACTGCGCTGGCGGTGGGCGACGAGCTGTTTCGTCTCGAGCCGCTCGCCCGCCATGATCACGACGAAGTCCAGTTCGCCTTCCGCGGTCCAGGTCAGCTGCACGTGATCGCTCTGGTCCCGCGGCGGGGCGAGAGCCAGTTTGACGTCCGGCGCCGGAGCGGAAGCCGGTGCGGGCGGCGGGATCGCGGCCGCGACCGGGACGGCCTGCCCGCCGATCTCCGCCGGGACGAGGACCAGCGGCACCACGGCCAGCCCGGCGGCGAGCACTCCGGCGCCCGCCAGCGCGACGGGCTTCCAGGGAAGCCGTCGCTCGGTCTTGAGCGGACCGCTGAACTCGCGGATCAGGGTCCGGCCGCCCGAGGGCGGCGTTCGCACCACCTGGACCGGCGACGGGGCGGCGGGCTGCCGGATCACGGCGAAGTCGTCGAATTCGACGTCGGCGTCTTCTTCTTCGGCCGATACGTCGACAGGTTCCCCGGTGACGACTTCGCCGCCGGGCTGCCGCAGCTTCGTGAACAACCGCGCCAGCGACGCGACGTCCTGCGGCCGGTCGGCCGGTTCCTTGGCCAGCAACCGAAAGATCGTGGCGGAAAGCTCACTCGGGACGCCCGGGTCCTGGATCGGCGCGACCGGTTCCCGTAGCACCTGGAGGATCCGTTCACCGGGCTGTTGCCCGGTGTGCCGGGGAAAGGGCGGTGTGCCGGTCAACGCGGCGTAGAGCACCGCGCCGAGTCCATAAAGGTCGGACGCGGGGGAAAGCGTGTCGTCGCGCAGGGTTTCCGGCGCGGTGTACTCGACCGCGTACATCGGGTCGCGCGGGAATCGCCGACGCAGGGCCACCCCGAAATCGGCGAGCACGAATTCGCCGGAGGCGCGGTACAGCACGTTGTGCGGGCTCACCCCGCCGTGCACGACGTCCGCGCCGTGCGCCGCGGCGAGTGCCGACGCGATCGCGGCGCCGAGCGCGAGCACGTCGGGAACACCCAGCCTGGCACCGGAATCCAGCAGACCGGCGAGTGAACCAGGGCACAGTTCGCGGCGGATCCCGGATCGGCCGCCCGCGTCGGTCAGGACGTCGTCGATCTGCAGCACCGAGCGCGTCGAGCGCACGGCGGCCAGCGCCTTCCGTTCGCGTTCCAGCCACGCGGAGGTCTCGCGGTCGAAGGCGCCGGGGAACATCTTGATCGCGAAGTCGTTGCCCGTGGCGGGATCCCGGCCCGCGTAGACGGTGGCGATGGGGCCCTGGGCGAGCAGCCTCGGTCCGCCGACTCCTGTCTCGATGCTCATGACCCCATTGTCGCGCAAGAAGACCCGATTCGGAGTACTTTCCCGGCGGCAGGTTCCTGCCGCGGCGGCCCGGCGCGCGGGCCGCTGGCCGACCCTTTTCCCATGCAGACTGCCGGCCTGGTCAGGGTCACCATCACCACTCCGCACCGGCGCATCGACATGGCGCTGCCGGAACACGCGTCCGTCGCCGAAATCCTCCCCGGCCTGCTCGCGCGGGCGGGCGAGGGAATGGCCGACGACGGGGTCGCCGGCGGCGGCTGGCAGTTGCGCCGCGCCGACGGGACACCCTTCGATCTGGACCGGACGCTGGGCGCGCACCGGGTCCGGGACGGGGAGATCCTCCATCTGACGCCGCGCCGCGCGGAATGGCCGGAGCCCGAGTACGACGACCTGGTGGACGCGATCGCCACCGGCTCCGGCCGCACCGGCAAGGCCTGGGGGCCGCGGCACACGCGGCAGGCGGGCCTGGCCGCCGGCGGGGTGGCGATGTCCTTCGGTCTGCTCGCCGTACTGCGCGCCGGCCCGCCGTGGACGTCACCGGCGTCCTGGGCGCTGGCGGTCTCCGCGCTGCTGCTGGCCGCGGGTGTCCTGCTCGCGCGGGCGCTGCGCGACGCCGGTGCCGGGGCGGTGCTCGCCGCCGTCGCGCTTCCGTTCGCCTTCGCCGGCGGCGGTCTCCTGCTGGCGGGCGATGACCCGATCGGCGCGCTGTCCGCCGGTCATCTGCTGCTGGCGAGCGCGGCGCTGCTGCTCGCGGCCGTCGTCGGCCATCTGGGGGTGGTCGCCGCGCCCGAACTGTTCGCGGGGGCCGCCACCGTCGGTCTGCTCGGGGTGCTCGGCGGCTGGCTGGCCACCTTCGACGACCTGGCGGGGTACCGGTCGGCGGCCGTGCTCGGCGGCGGGGTCCTCGTGCTCTCGACCACGTTCGCGCCGCTGGCGCTGCGGCTCGGCCGGGTGCCGATGCCGGTGCTGCCGCGGTCGACCGCGGACCTGGTCCGCGACGATCCCCAGCCACCGCTCGATCTCGTGCACGCCGCCGTCGCCAGAGCGGACGCGCTGCTCACCGGAATGCTGGGCGGCGCGGCGATCGTCGTCATGTACTGCCAGCTGCAGCTGATCCGCAGCGACAGCGAGGCCGCCGTCGTGCTCGTCGCCCTGCTCGCGGCGGGTTTCCTGGTGCGGGCGCGGTTGTACCCGATCCTGCGGCAGCGGCTGCTGGTGCTGGTGACCGGGATCTTCGGCGCCGGGTGCCTGCTGGCCGGCCCGCTCATGGCGGACCGTTCGCTGCTGCTCGTCCTGGCCGGGCCGCTGTCCTTGGCGGTGGCGGCGGGCGTGATCGCCTCCGGCGTCGTGCTGAGCACCCGCGCCGCCAACCCGTATCTCGGCCGGATCGCCGAATACTTCGAGATCCTGGTGACGATCGCCGTCGTCCCGGTGGCGTGTTCGGTGCTCGGCCTGTACGGCTACGTGCGCGGACTGGGGGGCTGAAACGATGGCGTCCAAACGGGATCAACTGCAGGCGTACCAATTCCTGGTACAGCGCGCGATCTCCGCGCTCGTGACGAGGGAGACCGACCCGGAACAGCCACCGTTCCGGCGGCCGTCCGGTGCCGCGTTCGCCAGTGTCGCACTGGCGATCGTGGCGCTGGCGTGCGTCGGGGTCTACGGGATGATCGTGCCGGGCGGGAACAACGCCTGGCGCAAGAACGCCGCCGTCATCGTGGAGAAGGAGAGCGGGACGCGGTACGTCTACCTGGACGAACGGCTGCACCCCGTCGCGAACTACGCGTCCGCGCTGTTGCTGCTCGGCGAACACGGCACCACGGAACGGGTTTCGCGCGATTCGCTCGCCGGAGTCCCGCGAGGGCCCCGGATCGGCATCGCCGACGCGCCGGACGGCTTGCCCGGCCCGGAAAAGCTGCTCACCGGATCATGGTCGCTGTGCTCGGCGCCCGCGAGCGACCTTGCGGGCAGCCGGATCGAGGAATCGGTACTGCTGGCGGGCGCGTCGCCGTCGGGCGGCGCGGAACTGGGAGACCAGGCGCTGCTGGTGGAATCGACGTCGACCGGCGACCGCTTCGTCGTGTGGCGCGGGCATCGGCACCGGATCAACGACTACGGCGCCGTCGGCACGGGGCTCGCGCTCACCGCCGAACCGTGGGCGCGGGTGGGCCGGGCGTGGCTCGACGTGCTCCCGGAAGGCACGCCGATCGGCCCGCTCCCGGTCGCGGCGGCGGGCGAGGTGTCCACCGCGGTACCCGGCCGGACCGACATCCGGAACGGGATGCTGCTGATGGTGCGGACCTCCGGCGGCGGACAGCAGCACTACCTCGCCGAGCGGGACGCTTTGCGCCCCATCACCGAACTGCAGTACGACGTCCAGCGCGCGAGCGCCCAGATGCTCGCCGCCTATCCCGGTACCGAACCGAAGACCGTGCCGCTGCCACCTTCGCTGGCGACCATGTCCCGTCAGCTGGACCCGGTCCGGGCCGACGCCGGCGCGGCACCCGCGACCCGTCCGGCCATCGCGCGCGTGCGCGACCAGGACGCCACCGTGTGCGCCACCTTCGGCGACGGCTCCGCGGCGCCCGCGCTGACCGTCGACCCCGCACTGCCCGCCGCGGACCCGATGTCCACCACCGCCCGCCGGACCGCCGCCGGGACCCCGCTCGCGGACCGCGTCCACGTTCCGCCGGGCAGCGCGATCGTCGTCGAGGCGATGCCCTCCGCACAGGCCCCGGCCGGGACGCTGACCGTCGTGACCGACATGGGGCGCCGCTATCCGCTGGCTTCACCCGACGTGCTGAAGATGCTCGGCTACCCATCGGCGCGACCGGTGCGCCTTCCCGCCGGTCTGGTCGCGCGCCTGCCCGAGGGCCCGAGCCTCGACCCGGCCGCCGCGCGGCGCCAAACCCTGGGCGGCTGACCCGCCGCTGACCGTGACTCGCGTGCTTGAAGGCACAACACGCGAGTTACGCCCCCAATCACGCGAGATACGGGAACGACGTGAAGGCCCCCTTCACTGCGTCTAGCGCAGTGAAGGGGGCCTTCACGTACAAGCGGCTCAGCGGGAGTTCGGCCGCCACAGGTCTTCGTCGAGCATCTGCACCGAACCCGACTCGGACTCACCTGGCCGCCGTCCGCGCGTCAGCGTGAACCCGGCGTCCGGATTGCCGTTGGCGGCCCGGCCGCGCAGCTTCGCCGGAACACCGTCGCTTCCCCCGGACGACGTCCTGCGTGACGCGCCGTTCCGCCCGGTCGGCTGGTCGCTCGAGCCGGGCCGCAGCGTGCCCGCGGTGGCCTGGCCCCCGCCGCCGTGGGGCGACATCATCGGTGGAACCCCCGTCCCCGCGGACTTGGTCCCGGAAGGGCTCGCGGCGCCCGGCTGGACCTCGGACGCCAGGCTGGGGGCCCGCTTTCCGACGACCGGTTTGGCCGCGCCGCCGAGCCCGCCGAGCCCGCCGGCCGCACCGATCCCGCCGAGCAGCCCCGACGGAATCGGCGGGACGCCGGAACCGCCGGGGAGACCGCCGAGCGACGGGAGCGAGCCCGCCGTGGGCGGCAGGGGAGCGAGCCCTGCCAAGGAGATCCCGGACGAGCCGTTCTGCGAACCCAGCCCGCTCAGGCCCTCGGATGCCGGAAGCCCGGATCCTGCCCCGCCGCCGAACGATCCCGCTGTCTCCGCGAGGCTCTGCAGTTCGGTGAGCGCGTTCATCCCGGCCTCGGCGGCGGCGAGGAAGTCCGTCGGTGAGTTTCCCTCCGCCGAGACGGCTTGCTGCTCGGGCAACAGGTCTGCCGGGGACTCGATCCCCGCGGCCGCGCAGACACTGAGCATCGAGAGGTCGAAATGCCCCCCGAGTTCGGTCATCTTCATGCCCGATGCCTGCTGAAGTGCGAAAGCCGCGGGCGCGGCGAGCGGGTTGAGCGCGATGAGCCGGTACTCCGCGTAGAGAGCCGCCACCGCCGCCGCGGTCGCCGTGACGTCGGAAGCGAGCGTCGTCAGCGTTTCGGCGGGTTTGGCCAGATCGATCCGGTCGCCCCAGAACTTGAGTTCGGCCAGCGTTCGCTGGGCCTGCTCTTCGTGCAGCCGCCCGGCGTCGTCCGTCCATTCCGGAGAGAGCTCGCCGACCCGGGTGCTGATCTCCGCCGCGGTGGTGTCGATCCAGCCGCGCACTTCGGTCCACATGTTCGCGGCATCGAGCAGGGCCTGGGCCTTGCCGGCTTCGGCACGGGCCATCGCGTCGTGCATTTCGATGGGGAGCAGCTGGTAGGGAATCATCGGTGGCTCCTCACACACTCGCCTGCGAGCCGTCGGCCGCAGATGCCTCGGTGGATTCGTTCTGGGACTTCGGGGCCTGGCTGATCGAGCTCGATGCCTGCTTCAGCAGGCTCAAGCCCTTCTCCGCGACTTTGAAGGACGACGTGGCCAGGGACAGCGCGCTCGCCGCGTCCGCGGCCGTGTAGCCGGCGGCGATGGTCTTCACCTTCGTCGAATCCGTGACGAGTTCTTCGGTGATCTTCGTCAGGAAGGCCGTCATCTCGGCGGTCGCGGCCTTGTCCAGCAAGGACATCGCGATGCCCTCGAACAACCCGGACGCGTTCAGGCCGTGTCCCAGCCTGCTCAACGAACCCGGCAGGTCCGGCGCCTTGAGCTGCCCCGAGTAGGCGGCCATCGCTTCGGGGTCACCATCGACGAAATCGGGCATGAGCCCCCTCCTTTACTGTCCGGTGCGGTACTTCGGTTCGTCGTACCCGGTCGGGCCGACCTGCCACAGTTCCTCGTCGAGCAACTGGACGGTGTTCTCGCCGTCCCATCGCCGTTCGGCGGCGGGCGGCGGGGTGGTGGCGCCGGCTCGTCCGGTCCGGCCCCGCAGCGATACACCCGGTGTGCTGTCGGGCTTCCGCGACCGGACGGCGTTGACCTGCTCGGCGGCTCCGGGCCGGATCCCGCTCGACGAACCGCCCCCGCCGGCATGCGGCGAGTGCATTGCGGGCATCATCCCCGGGCCTGCCATCCCTCCTGCCGCAGCGCGCGACGCGCCCGTCGCCCCCGCCGTCGTTCCGGTCCCGGGAAGCGGTGCTCCCGGCATCGAAGCGCCGAGGCCTGCCGTGCCGGATACGGGCACTGGGCCCGCCGTCGACGGCGCGCCACCTCCTCCGCCGCCGATGCCAGCCGCGCCGGCGTCGAGGCCTGCCAGGCTGGGCAAACCGGACGTGCCGAGGGGGTCGATTCCGGGCAGCGGGCTCCAAGGCGTCAATTCGCCGGGTTCGAGGGGGGTCAGGTCGCCGGTCGGATCCGTGCTGCCACCACCGAATTGCCCCAGCAGCCCGCTTGCCGCGTCCAACGCCTGGGAGCCACTGTCCAGTAGTGAGGAAGCGGCGGCCATGATCTCTTGTGGGGAATCCGGATCTCCGGTGTCTTCCGGGGAATCCGGGGTGGTCGGTTCGGTCGGCGCGGCCGGTTCGACCGGCGTCCCGTCCGTCCCGGCGCCATTCGTTCCGTCGCCCGCCCCGCCGGTGCCCCAGTCGGTCGTGGACGCGGTGGGTGCCGGATTCTGCGGTGCCGCACGGGGCCCGCTCCACGGTGCGCCGAGTGCGTTCCTCATCACGTACTGCGCGCTGAAGTAGTTGATTCCGAGCGAGGTGAGATGATCGATGATCTTCCGCTGGTAGTCCGGCTCGTGCTTTGCTTTCGCGTCGGCGTCGGCGCCGTATTTGAGGTGGAAGTCATCGCGCAGGAGTTTCACGTTGTTGTACGTGGTCTGGATGTCACCGGCCAGCTTTCGCAGCGCGTCGGCCACGCCGGACCTGGTTATGCCCGCCGTGGAGCCGACGGAGATCCCCACCTGTCCGAGGTTGGTGTTGTCGTTGTACATCGGGATCGGATAGCCGGGGACCTCGGCCGTGGCCTGGGTCCACGAGCGCAACGACTCGAGGTCCTTTTCCGCCTGTGCGGCGAAAAGCTCACCCGCGGTATCCGTCCACCCGCCTTCGCTTCTGAGGCTTTGCAGTTCGCCGCGGAAACGAGCGAGCTTGTCGTCGATCCATTCCCGTGCCGCGTCCCACATCTTCGCCGCGTCGTCGAGTCTGTTGACATGCGGGAGTTCCGCCTCGATCCGCTTCAGCAACTGGTCGACCGAGAGCCCTTCGTACGCCATCGGAATCCTCCTACTTCGGCTGGTCCGCTGGGACCGGGAACTCCGGCGCGACGGTCGGCAGTCCGGTGTCCTGCCGGTCGCGCAGACCCTGGAGAATGGTCTTTTTGGCATTTTCGGCGGCCGCGAGGTACTTCACGCCTTCGTCACGGACGAACAGGGCGTAGGCACTGAACCCGTAAATGACGTCCGTGATGAACTTCTGTAGCTGTTTGGTGACTTCGGCGTCCATGCCGGCCAGGTCGCCACACTGAACCAGACCGTTGGCGCACGCCGGATCCACGCCACGACGGAGTGCTCCGCCGGGAACCTCGGCGACGAGCGCCGAAACCCGTTGGGAGAACACCTCCATGGCACTGGTGTCTCCGTCGATCTCATCGCCAAGCCCCATTTTCCACCCCTGAATTCGAGTCTTCGCCGAAAGGCAATCACTTCGCCCGCCCCGGCGGGCCGCCGCGACAGGAACCGGCCAGAGCTACTCCTCCGGCGGCAGCCAGGCCAGCTGGACCAGGCCCTTGCTCCCGCGCCGGTCGATCAGCCAGCCCCGGCCCGGCGGCAGCACCTGCGCCCGCATCCCGCCGAGCAACGGGCCTTCGTCCCGGTCACCCGACATCATCAGACCGGGGGCGCCGACTTCCCTGACCCGGCCGAACAACGGTTCGAAGATCCCACGCCCGGCGCCGCCGGTCCTGCGGGCGAGCACGAGGTGAAGACCGACGTCCGCCCCGTGCGCGACCAGGTTCAGCAGCGGTAGCAACGGATGTTCCTTGTGAGTGGCCACCATGTCGTAGTCGTCGACCAGGACGAAGATCTCCGGGCCCTGCCACCAGTTGCGCGCCCGCAATTCTTCCGGAGTGATATCCGGGCCGGGCAGCCGTTTTTCGCAGATCCCGGCCAATTCGGTCAGCAGGCCACGGCTGTGCGTGTCGCTGGTGCCATAGGCGAGCAGGTGGTCGTCCCCGACCTCGCCGAGCAGGCCGCGGCGGTGGTCGATGAGCACGATCTTGGCCTGCTCGGGGGTATAGGCCCGGGTGATCCGGCGTGCCAGCAGCCGCAGGAACGAGGTCTTGCCCGATTCGGTGTCGGCGAGGAGGAGGAAATGCGGGTCGGCGGTGAAGTCGAGCCGGAAGGGGGAGAGATCCTTTTCGTGGATCCCGACGGCGAGGCCCGCCTCGGGACCGCTGATCTCGTCGGATTCGGGAAGTTCCTCGTAGCGCAGGACGCCGGGCAGGAGGCGGACCGACGGCGCGGGTTCACCCGGCCATCCCGTGCGGACGGTTTCGACCAGCGCGGCGAGCCCATCGGCGAGATCGCCCGCCTCGGCCTTCCCGTCGACACGAGGCAGGGCGATCAGCATCTGGTGCCCCTGCATGGCGAGCCCCCGGCCCGGTGCTCCGGACGGGACGCTCATCGCGGCGCGTCGGTCGATGGCCGAGTCGATCGGGTCACCGATCTTGAGTTCGAGCCTGCTGGCGAACAGATCCCGCACGTTCATCCGCAGATCGAAGGAACGTGTGCACGAAGCCACCACGTGCACACCGAACGACAGGCCGCGCGCGATGATGTCGTTGACGGTCTCTTCCAGTTCGGGGAAGTCGTTCCGCAGCGTCAGCCAGCCGTCGACCACCAGGAACACGTCGCCGTGCGGGTCTTCGGGGAATCCGCCGCCCGCCCGGAGCCGCCGGTAGGTGGCGATCCCGTCGATCCGGTGCTCGGCGAACATCCGTTCCCGCTGGGCGAGCAGGGCGGCCACCTCGGCGACCGTGCGGCGGACCGCGCCGGTGTCGAGCCGCCCGGACATGCCGGAGACGTGGGGCAGGCCGCTGATCGAGGCGAGCGTGCCGCCGCCGAAGTCCAGGCAGTAGAACTGCACTTCACGCGGGGTGTGGGTGAGAGCGAGGCTCGTGATCAGCGTGCGCACGGCGGTGCTCTTGCCGGTCTGCGGCGCGCCGAGCACCATCAGATGGCCCGCGGCGCCGGACAGATCGAGTGTCAGCAGGTCGCGGCGCTGCTCGAACGGCCGGTCGACGATCCCGAGCACCGGCCGCAATGCCCCGGCGAGTTCGGGTGGGCCGGCGGTCGCGCCACGTCCCGGGTGGACGGTCAGGCCGGGCAGGAGCGCGTCGAGAGTGGGCGATTCGTCCAGCGGCGGCAGCCATACCTGGTGCGCCGGGGTGCCTTGACCCTCCAGCCGGTCGACGAGGATGTCGAGGAGCGTCTCGCCGACGGCTGTGTCCTGGTCTTCGGCCGGGACGGTTTCCGCCACCTCGTCGGAACCGACCTCCGGAGCGACATAGGCCGTCGTGTATTCGTGCAGTTGCAGCTGTTCCCGTCCGGTCGACGGCACCGGGATCCCGTTGTCGCGCTGGTAGACCCCGGAGACGTAGGCGGCGCGGAACCGGTCCATCGGCTCGGTGCCGACCTTGAGGAAACCGTGCCCGGGAGCGCGGGGCAGGTGGAACGCGTCGGCCACCCCGAGGACCGCACGGCTGTCCATTTCGGAGAAGGTCCGCAATCCGACGCGATAGGACAGATGGGCTTCGAGCCCGCGAAGCCTGCCTTCGTCGAGCCGCTGTGAGGCAAGGAGCAGGTGGACCCCCAGCGAGCGGCCGACTCGGCCGATCTGGACGAACATGTCGATGAAGTCGGGTTTGGCGGACAGCAGTTCCGAGAACTCGTCGCAGATCACCAGGAGCGTAGGTACTTCGGGCAGCGGGGCGCCCGCCGCCCGTGCCTTCTCGTAGTCCCGCAGCGAAGAGAAATTTCCCGCCGCACGCAACAGTTCCTGGCGGCGGATGAGCTCGCCGTTGATCGCGTCGGTCATCCGGTCGACCAGATGCAGCTCGTCGGCGAGATTCGTGATCACGGCGCTGGTGTGCGGAAGCGCGTCCAGGCGGGCGAAAGTGGCACCGCCCTTGAAGTCGACGAGGGCGAAGTTCAACGAGTTCGGCGGATGGGTGACGGCCAGCGCCAAAACGAGGGTGCGGAGGAGTTCGGACTTGCCGGAACCGGTCGCGCCGATCAGGAGGCCATGCGGGCCCATTCCCTCCTGGGCCGACTCCTTCAGGTCGATCTCGATCGGGGTGCCGTCTTCCTGGATCCCGAGCTGCCCCCGCAGCCGGTCCCGGTTCGGCCGGGGCAGCCAGGTGTCGGCAGGGTCGAATTCGTAGGGATCCCCGAGCTGCAACAGTTCGGCGAGTCCCAGTTCCGAGGTCAGCGTGGCCTCACCGCGCAGACCCGCCGTCAGCCGGAGCGGGGCCAGTTGCCTGGCCAGCCCCTCCGTCGCCGCAGGGCCGAGCGTGTCGGCCTGCCCGAGCGGGGCTTCCCCGTCGATGGTTTCGCTGACCAGTCCACCCTCGGCGTCCACCGCGAGCACCACGGAGGTCCGGTCCAGCGCGCGCGGGGGCATCGTGGTGAGGTCGACCACCGTCACCCCTTCGACACCACCACCGGTCATCAGGTGGTCGGAGCCCGCGATCGAGCCGCCGTCGAGGACGACCACCACATGCGGGCCGGGAACCCGGACGTCCACCTCTGGGTCGAAGCGCGGACGTTTGACCAATTCCTCTTCCAACATCGACTCGAGCGCCTGGATGCCCGGCGCGACGAGGCGCAGCGGGCCGAGCGCGTCGGTGCGTTCCGGATGCAGCCCATGTGGCAGCCACTTGACCCAGTCCCAATCGACGACCCGATCCTGCCCGGCACAGACCGCGATGCGGAGGTCGTCCGGGGAATGCAGGGTGACCAGCTGCGCCAGCATCGCGCGCAGGACGCCGAGTGACGTGGTGCGGTCGCCGCGGAGGAAGATCCGGCTGAAACCGTTGACCGCGATCGCGATCGGCAGCCTGTGCACCGTGGTGTACGTCGTGATGAACCGGCGTAAGGCCAGCGCCGACAACGGTTCCAGGTCTTCGAGCGGTTTGGTGTCCGGCGCGATCAGGCCGAGTGAAGGCGTCTGCGGGCCCCGGCCGATCCGGGCGATGCCGAAGTCCTGGTCGTTCTTCCTCCGCTCCCATAGGCGGTAGCTCGAAGCCAGCGACCACAACGTGGTGGGATCCGGATGCAGGTACTCCATCGCCTCGCGCTGCCTTCGCACCGACCGGCGCAGCCGCAGCCGGTGCTGGGACAGGTGGCGCAGGTACTTCCGCCGGGCGTAGGCCATCTCTCGTTTGCTCGGCCCACCACCCTGGAGGAAGCCGGTGACGACCATCCCGAGCATGCCGACGCCCATCAGGCCGTAGATGACGAACCGGATCTGCCCGGTCATGCTGCCGGAGTACATCAACAGCATCGCCGCCATCATCGCCACCATCGGCAGCACCATGAAGATCTGCGTCCACTGCCGCGCGGGCGGCGGCGGGATCTCCGGCGGCGGCTGCAGGATCAGCTCGCCGGCAGGCATTTCCGGAGCCGGCCGACGGCTCGGCCGTTTCACCATGATTGTCGCCACGGTCCCGATCGTCTGGGAAAACGAGCGGCACCAGACGGCGTTGGCAGGAACTTGCCGCGGGCCGGGATACGGCGGCCGGGCGGCCTAGATTCCGGAGGACAGGTACGGAAAGGAGAACCGAGCATGTCGTATTGGGATCTGATCGACGACGACGTCACCGCGTTGCGTGCGCAAGCGGTGCGTCACCAAGACTTCGGCCAGGGCATGGCGGATGGTTCGACGCAGGTCGCGAAAGCGGTCGAGAACGGAGCTTCCGCGTGCAGCGGTGTTTTCGTTCCCGCCATGTGTGACGTGGACACGTCGCGGCACGGGACGACCACCTTCAATGTCGGGGTGGCGACCGATACTTCGGACGCCATGACGAAGGGCGGCGACGTCATCCTCGACTACGACTCGAGCGCGGCCGGGACGGTACAGAAATCAGTGGACTACAACCTCGCCAACAGGTTGTGACTCGGAAGGGAGACAGGCAATGGGGATGAGTTCCGAGCGGGTCACCGCACACCGGGAAACCGGCGACATGATGGTGACGGCCATCAACTCCGACGCGAACACCCAGATCGACAATGTCGCTCTGCAACGACAGGAAGTCGGCTTCCTGTACGACTCGGACGTCAAGTCCGGGTTCGGTCACGACCTGAACGAGCTGGTGCAGAGCAACATGGCGAAGGCCAACGAGACCTTCCAGACCCAGCTCGGACAGGCCCAAGGCGTGCGCGGTGCGTTCGAGACCGTGCTGGACGCGCCCCGCGCGGCCGCCCAGCTGCTCAGGGGGCTCTGAGCGCGCTGACCACTGAGGACGAGAGGCCCCGGCGAGCTTGGCTCGGCGGGGCCTCTCGTCTCGTGAGCGGTAAGTGTCCTTGCTACCCACCTGTACCGAACGGCCGGTTCGTTCGACTGGATGGACGACACGCGTGCCGCCATCCAGTCAAACGAAATAGCTCACCGCTTGGTGAGCAGGAACATCTGTTCCGGTGGCTCGACAGTGGCAGGCTCGGCGGGCAGCGGAGCGACCCGGCCGGGACGCCACCGCCGTCGACGCCCGCGAATCACGACGGCCACGCCGACAGCGGACGCTACGATCGCGGCGATGGCGGCGGCGGTCAGCCATTTCGCGGCCGACCCGGTCTCCCTCAGCCGTTCGGCCCGGTCAAGGGCCGCCTGGTCGACCGGCCCCGGAGCAAAGGCAGGCAGAGCCGCGGGTTTCTCCGGGGCGAGTCCGTCGGTCACCGCGCGGTAGGGGTCGGCCAGCCCCGCGCCGTACGCGGTGCTCGCCCGGCCGCCTCGTGCAGGGTTCGCGGTCGCCTTCAGCCGCTGGATCACTTGCGCGGCGGACAAATCCGGCCACGCGGACCGCACCAGCGCTGCTGTCGCGGAGACGAACGGCGCGGCGAAACTGGTTCCGTCGACGTAGGCATGGCCCGCCACGCGGGTTGTCGCGAGCACCTTCGCGCCCGGCGCCATGATCCCGACGTAGGGGCCGATCTGCGAAGCGTTCATCCGGGCACCGTCGATGTCCACGGCGCCCACCCCGAGCACGCCGGGATAGCCGGCAGGGTAGGACGGCAGTCCGGAGTTCGTGTCCCGTTGTGAGTTGCCCGCGGCGGCGACGACCACCGCGTCTTTCCAGACGGCGTACGCGACCGCGTCACGGATGACGGGGAAGTCGCTCAGCCCGGCCAGGGAAAGGTTGATCACCTTCGCGTTCTGGTCCGCCGCGTACCGGATCCCGTTCGCCACCACCTGCGGGTCGACCCGCAGTGAGTCGCCTTGGTCGCTCAGGTCGCGGTCGGTGATCCGGACCGGGAGGATCTCCGCGTCCGGGGCGATGCCGTGGAAACCGATGCCCGGCACCGGATCGGCGGCGATGACACCTGCCACCCCGGTGCCGTGCGAGACACAGTCGAACGAACTCGGCAGTCCGCCCGGCAGGTAGAAATCCCTGCCCTGGCGTACCTTCCCCGGCCTGCTGAGCTGAGGGTGGTCGGCGTCGACCCCGGAGTCCACCACCGCCACCAGTACCCCGGCGCCGCGACTGCGCGGCCAAACCCGTTCCGGGGAGAGCAAGTGCTGTGCCCAGGGTTCCGCCTGAACCTCCGCGTGCGCCGGCTCCGGATCACGGCAGGCGCCCGCGGGCGGTGCCGCATACGCCGGTGCCGCGACCGTGCCGCAGTGAAGCGCGACCAGGGCCGTCGCGGCGGCGAGCATCCGATGTCTTTTCACCCTGGCAATAGTCGGACGAGGACCGGGAGGTCGGCGTCCGCTGGCCGCAACCTGCCACCCGCCCACGACAGTCGCGTGACGGCCACAGACTGAGCCGGAGACAGGAGGCATCGTGGAGAGGTACGACGACTACCGGCGAATGGCCGGGGAACTCCGTGCGGCCCAGGAGCGGATCGCGGAACTGCGGGCCACCGCCGAATCCGATGACGGGCTGATCAGTGCGACGGCCGGTGGCTACGGCGAACTGGTCGAGCTGCGCTTGGATCCGCGTATCTACCGCGTTCCCGATTCCGCGGAGCTGGCCCGGGCCATCAAGGACACGATCCACCGCGCCGCCGAACGCGCCCAGGAGCGGTGCGCCGCGGTCGTCGCCGGACACCTGCCGGACAACCCCGAGGCCGGACCGGCCGATCTGCGGTTCGGGCCCGCTTTGCACGTCCTCGACCGGGAGATCGCGGGGGAGCGCCGATGACCTGGCTCAGCCTGAACGGTGGCGACGACGTCGCCGACATGGACCCGGACGCGACCGGTTCCTTCATGGGAAATCTGCGCGGCGCGTCCGCCGATCTCCGCGATGGCTGGACGCGCGACAACAACCGGATGGTCGCCGCCAACCAGCTCGGCCGCGGCCCGCTGGGCGAGGCGTTCACCAGCCTGCTCAAGGGCAAAGACGGGGAATTCGCACCGGACAAGGCAAGGGCGGCCGCGGCGTCGGTCCCCGGTTTCTACGTCAAGGTCGCGGAACTCGGTGAACTGCTGGTGCCGGTCTATGTGGCCCATGACGCCGAGGCCGCCAGTGCCATCTGGTCGTCGGTCCGCGGCTGATCGGCGCTCGCGGTCATGGAGGACAAAGGCCCGCCGTCGGGCGATTTCTGGAACTTGATCCTTTCCGAAGGCGGCGAGTCCGCGGACTTCTACTACCCGCCGGACAGCGCGGTCCACGCGCACGAGAAGGCCGAGGCGTTCAAATCGGGCGCGAACCACGTGCGGCAGGCCGTGACGGCCACGAACGACATCGTGACCCGGCTGCACAGCACCGCGTGGCGCGACAGGGGCGGCGCGAGCATGCGCGACCTCGTCCAGAACAACAACAACGGCGAGAACGGCATCATTCAGATCGCCACCGGCCTGGATTCGATCGGCGGTGCGTACGAGTCCTACGCGAACCTTCTCGTCGACATCAAGAACAAGATCCACGACACCTACGACCGCAACCACCTGATCTACATCGCGCTGGGCTGCAATCTGCCGGGAGTGAGGAGTTACTACCGGCGGAAGCTGGCGGAGGGGGTGGCCAAGGACCTCGCCGACATGATCCGCGAGACCGCGCACAACATGCTGAATCCGCAGGGGGAGGTGGACACGACACCGCACGACGGGTTTTTCGGCGGCCTCTGGGACTCGGCGGTGGTCCAACTCGAAGCGCTCGCCGGGCTGGCCGGTTTCGGCGAAGGCGGTTTTTCCCTCTACACCGCCCAGCAGGCATGGGGAAACCTCGGCATGCTGGTCGGCGGCGCGGTGCTGTACGGCCTCGACCCGAAGCTGGGCGAGTTCGTCGACGACAAGCTGTTCAAGGGCGTGCTCGGTGACACGCTCACGGAATTCGGCAAGAACTTCATCGCCTACGACGAGTGGAAAACCGACTGGAAGCACGCCCTGGGTTACACCACCGGCAACGTCGTCGGTCTGCTCGGAACCCGTGGCGTCGGCGCCGGGATCACTCGCGGCGCACGCGCATTGGGGAAAGGGGCGAAGGCGGCCGACCTCACCGGATTCCCCAAGGGGCTCCACAAGGTCGGTGACGTGGTCCGCGAGGCCAACCTCACCGGGGTGGCGAAATACGGTCTGGGCAAGGCGGCCGATGTCGTCGACGGTTACCGGAATTCCCGCCGGGGAGACGATGGCGCGCCCGGTGCCCCCCACGTCAAGGAATCCTCGCCCGCACCGAGGCCGGAGGACCCGGGGCCGGCCGGGACGCGCCCGGCCGGCGATCCGGGCGGGAACCCGCCGCCCGGCCCCAAACAACCCGCTGGTCCGCCGGGCGGAACCCCCGTGGAACCACACGGGCGAGGACCGGACGGCCCTGGGAACCAGCACCCCGGTGGCGAGCGGACTCCGACCGTTCCGGACCGGGAAGGCTCTCCTGTGCACCGGCCGGAACAGCCGGTCCAGCATCCTTCCGAGGCGGCGACCCGGAAACCGCCCGAGGTGGACACGCCATCGAGGGAGGTACAGGGAAGCCGGCCCGCGTCCCACGTGCCGGAGGAGTTCCAGCGCTCGCCGGGCGGCACCGTTCCCGAACACGCCCCGGAGCGCGGGGCGCCGGCCGCGGACGCGGCGAAGAACGAAGGTGTGTCTCCCAGCCCGCGAGGCGCGGAAAGCACGGCGCCGTCCATGAACGGCCGGGGCGAGGGCGCTCCGGCCCCGATGTCGCGCGAGGTGTTCAGCCACACCGATGTCATGAACGCGACGCGGGGATCGGAACCGGTGATGCACCGGGTGGTGGAGCGGGATCTGCTGGATTCCGCCCGTCCCGGCGCCCAGCGGGCCGTCGATTCCTGGTTCGGCAAGGAGGCCGGAGCGGGCAGGACCCCGCATCGTGGGGACACGCCTCCGCCGGGGCCGCCGCCCGGAGCGGACAAACCGGCCAAGGCCGAACCGTGGGCCGAAGCGGCGAAGCAACGGCAGGACCTGCGGAACATGCGGGAACTCATCGACGCGGCGGCCCGTGAGGAGCGAGCAGCCGAGGCGTCGCGTGTCGGTGAGGCCGACAAGCCGGGCGGACGGACGACCGAACCGGCGCCCACACGTGAGATCAGCGCCGCCGAACGGGCTCGCTGGGAGCAGACCTGGGCCCACTTGGACGAGGTGCGCCCTCGGCTCGACGAGTTGCATGAGCGGCAAGGAGGCCTGCCGGGCGAGGCTTCGGAGTCCCTCAAGTTGATGGACAAGCTGCTGATGGGCGGGCTCACCGAGGCCGCGAACAGGGCGGGCTGGGACGCTCTCGGGGCGCGGATGAGGGAAGGAACCGGTCCGGCCGCGGCGGTGCACGGTGCCGAGTCGTCGGGCCGCCGCTTCGACGGGATGTGGCGCGACCTGGAGGGGCTCAAGAAGGAGCTGGACGGGTTGCTGGAGAAGGCCCCCGCACCGGGCGCGCGGACCGAGATACCCATCGGGCCGAGGGAAAGCGTCGCTCCGGAACGGGGGCCGTCAACCAGGACTTCCGAACCGCCGAGCCGAACCGCCGCCGAGCCTGCCGGGCAGCCTCGTGGCGGCGGGCCGCCGGTGTTGTCCCCGCCACGGGAGCCGGCCGGGTTGGCGGATCCCGCGGCCAAGGCGGGCGCGCTGGATCTGGCCAGGGCCGAGCGGCTGATGAAGGCGGACATCGAAGCCGCTTTGAAGCATCCGGGTGAGCCGGTGTCCGTACGTCCGGTCAACGCGGCGGAACGCGCCCGGTGGGAGAAGGTGTCGGCCGGGTTCGACGAGGTGCGCCCTCGCCTGGACGAGTTGCGGGACAGGCACGGTGGGCTGCCGAAGGAGGCTTCGGAGTCCGTTCGGCTGCTGGACGACATGATGTTCGGCGGCTCGGGCAAAGAGGCCGAAGGACTCGCGGGCTGGCGGTCACTGGACGAGTGGGTCAAAGGGGAAACGCGGTCCGCGCACGGCGTCGAATCCTCGGCCAAGCGGTTCGACGAGGTGTGGTCCGACCTGAAGGGGATCAAAGCCGAACTCGACGGATTACTGGAGAAGGCACCTCCTCCGGGGACACGGGCGGAGGGACCGATCGCTCCGAGGGAAAGCGCCGTACCGGAACGGAGCCCGGCGCACAGATCCGTCGACGCGCCGACTCCGGAACCGGCCGGACGGCCTCGTGACGGCGGGCCGCCGGTGCTGTCTCCGGCCCGGGAGGTCCGGGATCCGTTCGGAATCGTGGATGCCGTCAACAAGGCCAACGCGCTCGAGCGAGCGGCCGCTGAACGGATCATCAAGGAACAGATAGCCGCCGCCGAGGCTCCGCGTGCCGTCGAGGTGAAGCCTGAAGAGGCCGTTCCTCATCGCCCGCTCAGTGAGGGCGAACGCGTTCGATGGGAGTCCGCGCGGACGACGTTGGACGAGATGAAACCCCGCTTCGGCGAGCTGAGGGAAAAATGGGGCGAGATGCCGAAAGCGGCGTCGGATTCCTTGCGTTTGCTGGACGAGTGGTCGGGTGGCGGGCTGACGGAGGCCGCGCGCGAGACCGGCCGGCATTCCCTCGTGGACTGGGTTCGAAACGAAGGGAAGCCCGCGGAAGCCGGGTCGCTGCGGAAGCGGTTCGACGAGCTGTGGCCCAACCTGGACGGCCTGAAAGCCGAACTGAACGGTTTGCTGGAGAAGGGGCCCGCGCCGATCCACGGCCCGCGAGCCGAGGGCGTGCCCCGGCTGAGTGTCGTCGGTCCCGACCACGGTTTGCCGCGCGCCGTCGGCGACGGCGTCGTCCCGCCCGCGGCACGAGGGCTCCAGGATTCGCCAGGGCTGAGAGGAGAGACCAAACCGGACCGGCCCCTGGTCGGCTTGCCCTCGAACACGGGGGAAGTGAAGGTCAGCCCAGCGGAGAAGCTCGATCTCCTGGGATCGATGGTGCACGACTTCCGGGCAGGGCGGATCGACCCGTCGTCGGGCCCTTTCCTCCGGGCCTTGACGGATCAGCTCGGTGCGTGGCTGGACCAGCGGGCCGTGGGACAGCTCGACGTGGGGCCGCCGACCAGAGCCGTGCACGACGAGATCGTGCAGTCGCGGAACCGGCTGGTCACGATGGCGGCCGAACTGCGCGGCGCGCCGCACGTGGAGCCCATACCCGCGAGCCATGGCGGCCGGCCGGGGACGCTGACCGCCCACCTTCGCGAGGCGCGGGCCGCGCTGGAAGAGCTGAAGACGGGCACGCTGAAGTTCTTGCACGACAACAGGAGCCGGTTCGATACGGACCTGCCCGCGCCTTGGTCGGCGGAGGCGCTGGCCCACCTCATCGACGAGGAACGCGGACGTGCCGCCCAGCCCTCTTCCGTAACCGAGCCGCGAACGGCACACCCGTTGCCGGACAAGGCGATCATCACAAATCCCGACGGCACCATCGAGCCGGTGCGGGAAAGTCCGGTGCGCCCTTCGCAGCCGGAGCGAGGAGCGCCGCCGGTACCCGGTTGGACCGAGGTCCCGGCGGTCGGCCGACCCGTGACTCCCGACGTCGGCAGGCCGGTGGGGCCGGTGCCCGGCGACCCCGAGATCTGGGTGCCCGGCGAGCCCGCGCCCCCAGGCCCCGGCTTTCCCGAGCCGCCGTCCACGAACCCGGTCCGGCCAGAACCTGCACCCGGCCCTCTACCAGGCGCTCCGAAAGAACCGGTGCGGCCTCCCGAGCGGTCTCCGGAGATCGCGCCGCCCGAAACCGAGACCCCGGTCAGGCCGCTCACCCCGTTCGGTCCCGCGCGCCCCGATCCGGAAGACCCGGCGCGGCCGTTGGAGATCCAGCCGTTGCCCGGTTTCGTCGGCGACCGGCCGGGGGAACCCGGCGACCGGCCACCGGTCCCTGTCCGGCCGCTGACGCCGGGTGGACGCGAACGCCCTGGCCCGGAAATCCGTACCGACGTCCCGATCGAGCTCCGCGATCCCGAAGTCCCGCCGGAATTGTCCGCACCGGATCCGGACGTGAGCGGCCGTCCGCCGTCCGCCGCGCCCGACCCCCGCTGGCCGTTCCCGGCACCGCCACGCGCGGCCTCCGATCCGGAACCCCCGGCCGAGCCCGTCGACGAAGCACGGGAGACCCATCTCGACAAGGTGGCGCTCGGGCTGGAGCCCGGCCGGGATCTCACCCCCGACGAGCTCGCGAAGCTGGCGGCGCGGGACGTCCAGTCTCCGGAGCTGCCGGTTCTTCGCCGCGCGCTCGGCGACCTCCTGGAGAGGCTCCGGAATTCGTTCCCCGACGACTATCCCGCGATCCTCGCGGATCTCGCGAACGACAAGTACCCGATGGAGGAACGGATCCTCCTCGCGGGCAGGTACCTGGATCTCGTGGCGCCGAAAAGGTCCGGTTCACATCCGCCGGACGAGCTTCCGAGGCAGGTCGAAGAGGCCGCCCCGAAGGCCGTCGCCCGATTGGACCGAGAGGTCGCCGATGGCCTGCTTTCGAGCGAGGAAGCGCAGCGGCGGGCGGAATCGTGGGCGGGTTTCGTCGCGCGGGCCGCCGAGGTGCGGAAGGCGATCGCCGCTGCGGAAAGCACGGGGGAGGTGCGGCCCCTGCTGGACGAGCTCCGCGCCTTCAGCGAGTCTTTGCGTGCGTACGCCAGGGAACACGCGGATTCCGCGGTTCCCGCGTGGGTGGAGATCATCGGCTTCGACCTCCTGGATCCGCACCGCATGCGGTTCCTGCAGCCGTCGGTGACGGCGAGCGGCCGATTCGACGCCGTGACCCGTGCGATCGTCCTGCACTGGCTCGAAACGATCTTCGGCAGGCCGGGAGCCGATTTCGTGCAGCGCATGCTGGACAACGTGGTGCCGTGGGAAAAGGAGTCCCTCGAAAAGCACCCGAGGCGACCGGAGATCCTGGACGCGCTGGCGGAGGCTGGTGAACTGCCGCGTCACGGGGTCGCCCTCCCGGAGCTGGGGCTGGGCCTGGTCCGGCCGCGGATCGGCATGGGTGAGTTCCTCACCACCCTGCTGCACGAGTTCGCCGTCCACCTGCTGCAAGAGCCGAAACCCGCCGTGCCGCCCGGAAACGCCGCCGCGGCGTGGCTCGATGCACTGCTCCATGCCTCCCACGAGTTCCAGGGCCGAAGCGGCGAATTGCTGGCCGTCGAGGCGTTGCGCGCCGCCGCGGAAACCTCTGTCGTTCCTCGGGAGCTTCGTGGCGAGGTCGTTCCCGTCGGCCTGAGGATTCCTTCGGGCGACTGGGATTCCCACTGGATGAAGCGCGTCGTCGATCTCGAGTTCGGTGGCCTTCCCGAAGCCCGCCGGGCGACTTTGCTGGAGCAGCTGCGAGCCATCGGATTCGATCACGAAAGCGACATCGCCCAGATCCGCCAGGCCGTCACCGACGACGGGCATCCGCCGATCCTGACCCCGGCGATCCAGGCGTTCAAAGCCGATCCTGCGGCGTTCACGGCCAAGTATCCGCCGCCGCCGGTCGGAGGGTACGGCGGTCCGGTGCACGTGCCGTGGTCGGACCCCATGATCGACGGACCCGGTCGTGGGCACGGACTTCCCTTCGAGCAGGACCCCCGGCGGCGGCCGCGGCACCCGCAACGGCAGGCACCGCATCCGCCGCGGCGCGGGGCACCCGTCGCGGAACCGTCGACCCCGCCCGGTCTGCCGGCCGAGCTGAAGCCACTGTGGACGGTATTGGGAGCCGAAGAACAACGGGCTCTGGCGGATCTCACCGCCGAAGTGGGCCCCAGGGGCGGACTTCCCGTGCTGAAGAACTTCACCACGTTGCTGGCACGGAAGAACGGTTTTCCGGAGGAAGCCGGCGCGGCCCTCGCCCACTGGCTGGCGCGGGTCGCACCGCCGACCGGCCTGCCCGCCGAATGGACCCTGGTCTGGCACGCGCTTCCGGGTGCCGTGCAGCAGGCGTTCTCGACGTTGATCGCGGCCGTCGGCGCCACCGCGGCGACCGGGGAGCTGGCCGACCGGATCGCGGGCCTGACCACGAGTGAAGGCGGGATCCTCGAACAGATCTTGGACCTGCTGGGATACCCGGAGCGGGTCGACGTGCTCGGCAGGCAACTGACCGACTCGGTCGTCCCGCTGTCGGCGGGCGTGCCGACAGCGGTTTGGGCGGTGTTGACCGATGTCGAGCGGAGCGCGCTCACCGACATCGGCCGCGTGGACGGTTTGAACGCTGTCGGGACACTGGCCGGTTTGACCGCGGCTGTGGCACGGCACGACAAACCTCCGGCCGCCGCCGAACTGCCCGCGATGCTGACGTCTTTCCCGCCGGAGACGCGCCGGGAACTCACGCGCCTGTTGACCGGCTTCCTCGGCCCTGGTGCGGCGGAACCCCGGCCACTCGCGCCGGCTCCACCGCCTGCGACCTACGCTCCGGTACCCATCGAGGCGGGCAAGCCGGTCACCGGGAAGACGATTCCCGCGGCGGCCGAGCAGGCGTTGTGGCGTGTGCTCCCTGAAGCGGTGAAGGCCGCCGGAATGACCATCGTC
Organism: Amycolatopsis sp. NPDC043889; assembly: GCF_056435645.1. Classification (NCBI taxonomy): domain Bacteria; kingdom Bacillati; phylum Actinomycetota; class Actinomycetes; order Pseudonocardiales; family Pseudonocardiaceae; genus Amycolatopsis; species Amycolatopsis sp. NPDC043889. The sequence continues at coordinate 293,735 of NZ_JBWKEC010000005.1, read as the reverse complement.
GGCCAGTACCCCAGGTCGGTCCTGCTCGCGGATCCGGACGGCCGCAGGTTCAGCGTCGTCCTCGACGGTGCCGCCGACCTCGGTGACGCGACCGGCCAGTGGTCGATTCCCCTGCGCTACTCGGGGAACGACCTGATGGGCACCATCAGGATCACGGCGTCGAGCCGGATGCCCGCCGATCTCGCGCTCCGCGTGGTGGTGCACGGTCTCGCCGCCGGGTACGGGAGCCTGACGGGCGACCGCGCCGCCGACCCCGGTGCGAGGTTCCTGAGCCCGGAAGGGAATCTGGACGCGACACCGGAACCGACCCCCGCGGACCGGGGTTATCTGGCCCAGCTCGCCGTCCTGGACCGCGCGCTCGATGGCGCCAGGTGGAATCCGCCGAAGCGAATCCGCCTGCGCAAGGAAATCCGCGAAGTGCTGGCGAAGCTCGGCCTCGATCCGAACCAGGCGAACAATGGGTACCGCCAGGCGGCGCTGGAGAACGATCCCGTCAGGTCGGTGGTCACGCGCCATCTCCCGTCGACGGTGAGGAGCGACTATCCGCTGACCGGGACCCATGTCGCCACTGGTCTCATCACCGGATTCCTGCCCTCCGGCAGCGCGGCGGCGGTCTTCGCGGCGTCGGGCTCGCCCGCCAGCGGGATCGCCTGGGGCGTCTTCGGCCTGGTCAACGCCGTCTACAACGGATTCCTCGCCCGCGAGTGGGAGATCAAGAAGGACGAGCAGATCGCCGAGGCGCGCAAATACGACGCCAGGGCGCGCGAGATCGACGCCGCCGCGGCACCAGCCAAGCGGGTGCGTTCGTTGCTGGAGATCCTGGGCTGGGCACCCGAAGACGGTCCCGGTCCGCCGGAGGGCAAGCCGATGAGCGAGCAGACGATGGGGCCGAGGCCCGATCTCGCCCAGCCTCTCGGCAAGCACGGTGCCCGGTTCAGCGTCCCGCCGTTGGCGTCGCTCGCGGCGGGGACCGCGGTCGCCGCTCCCTTCGAACTCTGGGGTAGCGGGATCGGGCTGGCGTCCTGGCTCAGCCTCCTCGTGTACGCGGCGGGTGCCGCGGTCTGGCTGCCCTTCGCCGAACGCGCGCGCACGCGGGTCCAGAAGGGAGAGGAACTCAAGGAGATCGACAAGCGGGCCAGGGGACTGGACAAGGTCGAGGCGGCTGTCTATGCCGCCATGGGGCAGCGACTCGGTTTGGAGCGGCCACCCGAACCGAGCGAGGTGCCCGATCCGGACGATGTCCACCTGTCCGTGCCTGAGCTGAGCCTCGCGGCCAATCTGCCGGATTTCGTCCAGTACGTGAGCGAGATCCTGCGGCGAGGACTGCGGCCGACCGCGGCGGGCACCTTCGACAACTCCGCGCCGCCGGCCCAGGAGTTGACGTCGCCCCAGGAGCCGACGTCGGTACAGGTGTTGACGCTGTTCCAGGTATTGGCCACCTACGGGGACGGGAAGAGCCTGCACCGGAACTCGGCGCCGCCTGCCCCGGAGTTGACGCAGGCCCAGGAGCTGACACTGTTCCAAGCGTTGGCCGCCTACGCGGACGGGGAGAGCCTGCATCGGAACTCCGCGCAGGCCTATGACTTGACGCTGTTCCAGGCGCTGGCCGCTTACGGGATCGGGAAGAGCCTGCTCATGTTGCCGATCGCGATCTGGCAGTTGAATCAGCTGGATCAGCGCGAACTTGAGTACACAGTGGACAGAAGGTTCTTCGACGAGCGGGACATCCGCCGGTTGATGAGGCGGGACGTGCTCGCGGAGCGAATGGAGTTGCTCGACCGCGTCGAGAAGCTGGTCAATCCTCCGAAGCCCAGCCTGTGGCGACGGCTGCGTGAGGCGATTCCTTTCGTCGGGCAACCTCGGCCGGAGCCAGTGCGCCCGGTCGTGCCCGGCGAGCCGGCCACCGAGACACGGCCCGGGTTCACCCCACGTGCCGAGTTCATGAAGACCTACACGAGGCTTTCGGTCGGCAGCGCCGGGGTGACCACCGGGTTCGTGGAGTTGTTCGGTGTCAGCCATTCGCTGGCGATGGCCGCGCTGACGGCGGGCTTGTCCGGGCCACTGATCGGCTGGCGCAAGTGGTGGCACCGGAAGAACGAGTTGGAACTCGGCGACAAGAACATCGCCGAGACCAATCAGGGGAAGGCGGCCGAGCGCGCGGCGGTACAGAACGCCGCGTCGGCTTTCTCGGACTCCCAGGTGATCATGGCCGCCGCGACGGTGGCGGCCGAGCTGGAGCGGCCCGGCCGGTCGGTCGCGCGCCAGGCCGTCCCGGCGAGGACGGTCGTTCCGGAGTTCACCGCGATCAAGATCAAGGCGCACGAGTATCCCTACGGTGACTGGGCGAGCGCCTATCAGGACGCGCTTCGGGAGCTGAGGCCTTCCCTCGACGCGGAGGCGGCCCGGCTCGATCCGGATGAGCCCAACCGGGACTGGGGTGATCACCGGACGCTCGGCGAGCGACGGGTGGCGATCGAGAAACTCGTCGCTCTCGCCGAACGGGCGGCCGGGTACCTCGACGCCTATTTCCGTACGGGGAAGGGGCTACCGGTCTGGGAGGCGAACGCCGACCTGGCCAACGCCATCGACCACTACAACTGGCTGAATTCGCCGGGGTGGCCGAAGGAACTGGACCCGGCGCCGGACGCTCCCCGCCGTCCCGGCGACGACCCTGAGGCGAAGAGGGCCGAGGAAGCCGCCGTCAGACATCTCCAGTACCGCGATCCACCGGTCCGGAGGAACTCGATCGACCACCAAGGAGGGTGGCAGGGCTCGCCCGAACAAGGGCGAGGACGTCCGGGCGACGCCGGCCGGGCCTACGGTGCCGGGGACGGTCGCTATATCGACCCGTTGATCGGCAGCACGGAACTGCACACCCTGCCGGCGATCCACGCCGGTGTCCCGAGCGCGGGAAAGTACGGCATCGCGCGGTACATCCGGGAACACCACCCCGAATTACCTCGCACGAACCCGAACTACCACGCTCCCGACGCGTACCTGGACGGCTACTGGACCAACTGCACCCGCGACGTCGTCTATTACGTGCGGAGGCTGCGCGGCGAGGACGTGACGGCTCCGCCACTCAGCCCCGAGGACTCTGTCGTCCTGGGCACTCTGGAGTACATCTCGGAGCGGCTCGGCGGGATCTGGGAGCACGATCACGGTACGAGTTACGACAGTGTCATCGGCGCGATGATGGACCGGCCCCCCGGCGCGATGGCCGTGCTGGCCATGGAATACCGCGGGGAGAAGAACGAGATCAAGCGGCATGTGGCGCTGGTGGCCAACGACGAGGGCCGGATCGTGTTCCTCGACCCGCAGGACGGCTGGCTGCTGAGCCTGCCGGAGAACCCGATCAAGCTCGACCTGCTGCCCTTCACCGATGCGGACCTGCCCCCCGTGGGTGTGCCGAAGGGCGCCCGGCCGCCGAGAGGAGATCTTCACCTGCCGGAGCCGCGACTATCCCCGGAGCCGGAACCCCTGCCCGAGCCTCGGGTCGTCGTGGTTTCGCCGGAGGGAACCGCCCAGTTCCGCTCACTTCTCGATTTGGGGAGGGAACAGGGATACAACGGCAAGGACGACGTGTCGCTCGGCTCGGCCGAGGTCGAAGCGGTCCACGCGCGGGAAACGGGCCACGCCGCCTACCGGGAGACCGGGAATCCGGCGGCACCCGTGCCGCACCAGGACTCCGCGTTGTTCCGGACGACGGCCCGGAACGCGCTGCCGGCGATGCACGCGAAGACCGTGATCGGCCGTTGGGCGGCGGCCGTGTCCTACCTGCGCGCGCGGCATCCCCAGCTTCCCGCGACCAATCCTCACTACTACGCACCCGACGCCCTCGACGACGGATACCTGACCAACTGCACCCGTGCTGTCGTCTACTACGTGCGGCGTTTGCGCGGCGAGGACGTGACGGCGCCGCCGGTGCCGCTGGACCGGCTGCTGGAGATGTCCAGCCTGGAGTACATTTCCGATCGGCTCGGCGGGGCCTGGGACCACGGTCATGGCACGAGTTTCGACAGCGTCGTCGCCGCGATGACGGACCGGCCGGTCGGGGCGCTGGCCGTCATCCACGTGACCTCCACCGAACGCGGTGGATCGGTCCGCGACCATGTGGCGCTGGTGAGCCGGGACGCGAACGGTGTCGTTTTCCTGGAGCCGCACAACGGCTGGCTGATGCGCTTGCCGAAGCGGGTGACCGGAATCGGCCTGCTGACCTTCACCGACGCCGAACTGCCGCCGCGCGGTCGCGCCGCCATCCTCACGGAGGCGGTCGCCGAAGTCGCGCGGCGCGGGGCCGAGGCGATCCTGAGGGAGAGCGTGCTGGCACCCCGTCCCGGTCCGATCGACCTGACCGACGCGCAGTGGACCTCGGTCCGGACGGTGCGTGGAGGCATCGTGTCGTTCCCGGACAGTCCGCCCGTGCAGTCCGTCCCCGCGTCGCCCGAAGACCACGACCGGCTGGGCGACTTCGCCGACTGGCTGGCGAAAGCCGCCGGTGGCACCGCCGTCCGTCGTGACGAGGCGCCGGAGGCCCCCGACCTCGCGACCGCGTTCGTGGCCTTCGACAAGGTTTCCTGGGCTTATCAGGCCTTGGACGTCGTCCGGGAGCGGCTGGGTACCGAACCGATGGAGATCGTGAGCCTCGACGACCGGTTCGTCCGGCCGCGCCACGACGGATACCGCGATCTCCGGCTGGTTCTGCGGATGCCGAGCGGCCACCTGGCCGAACTCCAGTTGCGGCTCAAGGCCATCGAGGAGGTCTTGGAGACCGCGCGGGTGCTCGACGAAACCGTCGGCACGCTGATCGGCCGGGACGAAGACCGGACGCGGCCGCTGTCCCGTGACCAGGAGGCCTTGGAGGTGACGATCCTGCGGCGGCAGGCCGAATTGTTCGACGAGGCGACGAGGCGAGGCCTTCCCCCACCTCCGCCGCCGGGGCCGGAAACCTTCGGGGACGCGGCCGAGGGCGCCGTGGTGGCGGCCGAACCGCTGGACTGCGTCGAGTTCGGCGACGGCCGCCAGAGCGCCAACGCCACCTATCACCTGACCTACGCCGACCATCCGCGAACGATCTACAAACCGGCCTCGGGCGAGACCCGCGCGCTGGGAGGGCATCTTCCCTTGGCAGGGCAGGGATATCGTGAGGTCGCCCTGTACCGGTTGGCGCGAGCCGTCGGCTCGGACGCCGTCCCGCCGACCGCGTACATCGACGGGCCGCTGGGACCCGGCTCCGCCCAGGTGTGGCGGGAAGACGCCGGTCCCGCGGTGGAGGTGGCGGCCTATCCGCGCGAACAGCAACAGTTGATCGCGTTCCTGGACTACGTCGCGGCCAGCCTGGACAGAAGCGCGAGTGACTGCTTGACCGGCCCCGGCGGGGAAGCGATCGTGATCGACAACGGTCAGTCCTTCCCGGACTACGCCGACCCGCTGATCGGGATCAGGTCCGGCTTCGTTGCCGCCTGGTTCGACGTACCGTTCGACGCGGAAGTGCTCGCGGCGGTCCGGATGATCGACCCGGCCTGGCTGGTACGGATGCTCGTCGCGACCGGCATCGGCGAAGAGGCGGCCGAAGCCGCACGCGAACGGCTGGAAGAGAGCCAGCGGCTGGGCAGGATCGCCGGGCAGACGTGGCCCGCCCGCATCTGGGACCACGAGTGGAAACTGGTGAGGGAGTTCAAGTGACGGAGACGGCGGGAGGACTGATCATGCGGGCTTCCGAGGCGATCGCCAGGGTCGAACAGTGGCTGAGGGCGGGAAATCCGGTCGATTTGACCCGCGGGAAGCACGCGGTGCGGGTCGACCACGAAAGCCTGGTGCGGATCCCGGAGGGCTGGTTCGTGCCCTACGACGCGGTTCGAGCGCTGGATGGCGGCGAGCGGCTCGCCGCCCTCGTGCCCAAACCCGCGTTGATCGTGCGCGAGGACGGGAGCCTGCGCCATCCGGATCCCGGCCCCGACGGCACCGGGCCGAGTATCGCGGTCACCGTCGCCGGTCAGGAGGACTGGCAGGAGATCGTGGAACCCGAGTTCGCGCGCAGCGGGGTGGCCCATCTGGGGGTCCCGGCCAGCGCCGTCATGGCGTGGCGCAACCGCGGCCCCCGGGGTGGTGAGATCCGGGTCAACCCGCATTACCGGCTCGGTCCCGAACGACTCGGTCATCCGGCCATGGACACCACCGCGGAGCACCTGCTCGGCTGCCTGGAGACAGGGCGGTTCGACCGGCCGCGCTACCTGGCCGGTCTGCTGACCGCGGAGCTCTACTGCCCTGTCGATCACCGGACCGAGCAGCCTCTTGCCCCACTATGGCAAGAGAATCCGCGCACGATGACGATGTTCAGTTCGCGCAGGCGGCTGCCGCCCGGCACCTCGAAATGGGTGCGAACGGACGTGCTGTCGTTCGCCGTGGAGTTCCCCGGAACCGGGTTGTCGATCAATCCAGGCTCGTTCCCTTCGGACGTGGTGACCGAAGGCGAACTCACGCGAACCCGTGAGCAGTGGCCGAATTTCCGGGCGGTCGTCCGGGTCGTGGAGGTTTCACCCGAGTACTCCAGGGAAGTGGCGGAGACAGCGGAAGGGATCCGGGTGGAACTCGGGCTCGCCGAACCCGTCTCCGGGCTTCCGGAAGCGGCGGCCAAGGCCAGGGCCGCGGGGTTCGAATTGTCCACTGAGGACTGCAAGCGGTTCGTCCGTGGCCGGGGCTGGGAACAGCGCAACCGGGTGGCGCACGCCGGTGTCGACTCACCGGACGACGACGTCTCCGGTCAGCGGTGGCCGTCAGACCTGCGGGCCAACGGCCTGGTCGCGGGATACGACGCGGCCGGGCGGATCCGGCCGCACGCGGCGACCTCCGGCAAGTTCTTCCGCCAGGACGTCGACGGCGCGGGATTCGCCTGGCACCGTGTCGCGGGCGCGTTCGCCGGATTCGCACTCGGGGAGTCGCTTGGTTCGGCCGTGGACACCCTGAGCCTGCCGGAGATCCGCGCGCGGTTCGGCGAGGACGGCGTCCTCGAACCGACCGGGGCGATCGGCCCGCTGACCCGGCGATTGCTGTTCCACACCGAGGGTTTGTTGCGGGGGCTGCCAGCCCGGTTCGGCGAGGCGGCCCCGGGCGGGCTGATGGCGTTGAGCGCACTGTCCGAGCAGCGACGGCTGGACGCCCAGCGGGGAGAGCGCGACGGCTGGCTCTCCCATGTCCCCGAACTGTGCGTTCCGGGAGAAGACGCGCCGCCGACCGGGGACGACGTCGCTTTTCTCGTGCCGGGAATGGTCGCGGCGCTCTGCGGTGGCGGGCCGGAATCCGACGCGGACACCGTGGTGCGAGTGGGCCGCCTGCTAGCGGCGGGTGGAGGCGCCGACGGCCCCACCGCCGAAGCCGCCGGGGCGGTCGCCGCGTTGTTCGGCCGGTTGTTCCGGCGCGGGGAACAGTCGCCGCCGCACGCTGTGCTCCGGGAGATCGTCGAGAGGGGCTCCGTCCGCGGCCCGGTGACGGACGCGCTGGCCAACGCGGTGCGCGCGCGGACGGAACTGGTCCGCACCGATCCCGAAGAACTCGACGCCGCGGGCAGGGGAGACACCGCCGTCGGCGCACTCGGCCGGGCCATGATCGCGGTGACGCGCCGGTTCTTCGACCCCCAGTGGGCCATGCAGGCCGCTGTCGACCATTCCGGGCGTAGCTCGATCACCGGGGCGATCGCCGGCGCGGTGATCGGCGCGAGGGTCGGGATCCCCGGCCTGCCGTCCGGCTGGCTCGACCGGCTCGACCTGGCCGACCTGGTGGAAACCGTCGCCGGGGACGCGTTTTGGCACTTCTCGGCGCAGCCCCCCTCGGAGGACCGGCGCTATGCCGCGGAATGGGCCCGGCGATACCCGCGTAACTAACTAGGCGCTGTCCTGCGCCGCGGCACCGAAGTGCCGAAGGATTTCGTCGAGTTCCTCGAAGGAGGAACGACGACCGGAGTCGAGCCGGAACCAGGCTGCCTCCCATCCCTCGCCGCCGTACATCTTCACTTCGGCGTCCGGAAGAGCTACCTTCCGGACGCCGATTTCGTGTCCGATGAGGATTCCGTAGGGCACGGCGGGCATGGTCGGCGAGCTGGAGCGCAGGCCGTCCCACCTGCCGGGGTGGACGGCGACCAGCATCTGCCGGACGAGCGGGGCAAGCGCCGCGGCCAGCGTCTCGACGGCCTCCTGCCGCACCGTACCGGCCGCCGGTCCGCCGAGTTCGATCTCTTCGAGCACACCGCCATCCACTGTGGACACGCGCAGCCGTCCGGCGATACCGGGGCCCACGACGACCAGCCCAGTCGGTTCAGGAGAGCGGCCCCGGCAGAACGCGGTGAGATCGGCCGCCGACCAGGGTTCGGTCGCAGGCTCGGCGACACCCCAGCCGGCCGGCTCGGCGCCGGCGAGCACCGCCATGGCGGCCTCGACGATCTTGCCGAGCCGGAGCGGCTCACCGGCCGGGTGGAGGGCGGTGATCTGGACTTCCAGCTCTCCCGAGCTTCCAGTGCCGCCGACTGGGGAAGGCGCTGCGTCCTCATCGCGCTCGAACCGGCCGCCGTTCCCGGTGAGCGTGACTCTGCGATGCCTCCCCTGATCGTCGCGCACCACCCACTCGCCCCCGATCTCCGAGAGCAGCTTTTCGAGCGGATAGGTGATTCCACTGTCTTCGGCGGTGACCACCTGGAGCGTCCGCCCGGACTCGACCGCCGCCCAAGCGGCGTCGATCAGCCTGGGGGAGGCCGGGACCACGGTGCGGAACTGCTCGAAGACCAGCGCTTCTCTCAGCGGTTCGACCATGACAGCCCTCCGGTCCCGGCGACCAGCACCGTGGTGAACATTCTGGCGACGGTCTCCGCTTCAGGATCGCCCTCGGGAGCGTGGACTTCCACCCACCACACCGGATGCGGCACCTCGACGTCGTCGCCGATGCCGAGCACCCGCCGTGCTTCGCCGTCGACCCGGACCAGGTGGACGTTTTCGACGGTGGCCATGAGCCTGCCGTCGGGGTGGAGCAGCCGGATGAGCGGCGGCTCATCCCGGAAGTCGGCCCGCAGTTCCTCGCCCGCCGCCGCCAAAGCCGGGAGGACGGTGGCCGGGCCGGGTTCGTCGCGGCACAGGCCGATGATGTCGAAGGTCATGCCTCTCCTCAGTTCTGGCTGACCGGGAACCGCAGTTCGAAGATCGCGCCGCCCTCGTCGGCGTTGTACACCGCGAGGGTGCCGCCGTGCGCCTGCGCGACCCACCGCACGATCGACAGCCCGAGCCCGGAAGATCCGCCGGTGCTGGCGAACCGGTCGAAGGCGTCGCCCGCCATCGTCGTGTCGATACCCGGGCCGTGGTCCGCGACGGTCACGGTGCCGCCGGCGACGGTCAGGTGCACGAACGCCTTCGAGCCCGGGTGGCGGCCGTAGCGCATGGCGTTGTCGAGAAGGTTGCCGATCGCCCGTTGCAGCAGCGCGGGATCGGCGTTGACCTTGGTGGGCGCGGCGGTGACGGTGACTTCGGCGCCGTCGGTCGCGGTGTCCTCGACGATGCCCACCACCAGCTGATCGAGCCAGATCGGCTGGATGCTCAGCTGTTCCACGCCGGCGGCGAGCCGGGCGCGGACGAGGAGGTCGTCGATGATCCCGCCCATTCTCGCGGCGAGCCGGACGGTGCGCGGCAGGAGTTCCGCCGACTGCGCGGGGTTGGCCATCGCGGTTTCGGCGAGCGCGCGCAGGGCGGCGACCGGGGTGCGGAGATCGTGCGCGGTTTCGGCCAGCAGGACCTCCTGCTGCTGCAAGGCCGCGGCCGCGGGACGGATCGAGCGGCCGGACAGCAGGTGGCCCGCGAAGCCCAGTATCGCGACCAGCAGCACGGTGCCGCCGATCACCAGCAGCGTGAACCGCGTATGCGCGGCGTCTTCGACCTCGGTGGACTGCACCGCGACGACGGCCGCGAACGTCTTGCCGTCGCCGTCGCGCAGCGGTTCGGCGCGGACCTTGACCATGTCGCCGTCGGTGGCCTTTTGATGCCCTTGTATCAGCCTGCCGGTTTTCACCGCCTCGGTGGCGAGGCCGTTCAACAGTTGCATGCTCATCGGGACGCAGTTCGCCCGCGAAAAGTGCGGCTGGAACGCGGGCGCCCCGCCGGGCAGGATCGCGAACTGGGGGCAGCGGTCGTTCAGCACGTCGGTGTTGACCAGCCCGAAGCCGACGGTGCCGTCGTAGGCGACCAGCCTGCTGACCGACGACGTGACCTGGGTCAGCGCGGCGTCGATCCGTTCCTCGCCCTGATCACCGTCTTCGGTGATGAGCAGCCACGCGAAGACGACCAGCCCGAGGGTGTTCATCACGGTGAACAACGCGGTCAGCGTCCAGCGCAGCTTGCGCAGCCGATCGGCCGAGGAGTGGGTGTTCACCGCGAGCCCAGCCGGTAGCCGAGGCCTCGGACGGCGTGGATCAGTTCGGGTTCCTTCAGCTTGCGGCGCAACCGCTTCACCACCACATCGACCACATTGGACATCGGATCGGCCTGCGCGTCCCAGCAGTGCTCGATCAGGTCGGCCCGCTGCACCGGCAGGCCCGCCCTGGTCAGCAGGTATTCGAGCACGGCGTACTCCTTGTTGGTCAAGGTGAGCAGCACACCCGCCCGGCGCACCTCGCGCCGCGCGCAGTCCATCACCAGGTCTTCGTGATGCAGCACAGAGGGCCGGTCGAAGGCCGACCGGTGACACAGGTTGGCCACCCGCTCGGTCAGCTCGGCCATCACGAACGGCTTCACGAGGTAGTCGTCGCCGCCGTGCTCGAATCCGGCCACGCGGTCGGCGAGCGCGTCGCGGGCGGTGAGGAACAGCACCGGCGCCCGCCAGCCCAGCTGCCGTCGCATGTGGACGTACTCGATGGCGTCGCCGTCCGGCAGCATCCGGTCCAGCACCACGCAGTCGTGGTGCGTTCCGCGCAGCAGCCGGTCCGCGGTCGCGATGTCGCCCGCCTCGTCGACGACGAAGCCGGCCGCGCGGAGCTGCGTGACCAGCGCGAGCCGCAGATTCTCGTCGTCTTCGACGACCATCACCCGTGTCATCAAAACCTCATGTTCGGACAGCGAAAGTAGACGCATGCAGTTCCCGGAGCCCCTGAACGCTAACGCGTCGGGTGCCCGCGGCCGCCCGGACGGCGGGGAACTGGCATGAACAGGACGTCGTCGGCGGCACCGCGCCGGGGGAAGTAGGGAGGAACCTGCGATGACCGTGCAGACCGGCCAGCTCAGTCTGGTCACGGGAACGGGCCAGGGCGGCGACCGGGCGGGACTCGGCGAGCTGCTCGCGGAAGCGACCGGCGAGGTGCTGGTCATGAGCACGGGAACGGACACCGCGTTCCAGCGGATCGCGCTCGGAGGCGTGCGGCCCGGCGTGCGGCACAAGGTGCTCTTCCCCGACTCCGCGCGGATGTCCGGTGCGCTCAACCGCCTGTCGCGGGCGGGCGGCGAGGTGCGGACGGACGCCGAGGTGCCGATGGACGCGCTGGTGATCGACCGGACCTCGGTCATCCTCCCGGCGGAAGGCAGGCAGGCCGGTTCCGCCGTGTTCCGGCTGCCCGGCGTGGTCACCGCGACGGTCGGGCTGTTCGAGCGGATCTGGCAGGCCGCCGCCCCGCTCGTCCCGCTGGATCTCCCGGACACCGGGAACGCCTCGATCCTGACCTGCCGCGAGCAGGAGCTGCTGACGCTGCTCTTCTCCGGCACCACCGACGAATCCGCCGCCGCGCGCCTCGGTGTCTCGGTGCGCACGGTGCGCCGGATGGTCGCCGACATCATGAACCGGCTCGGCGCGCGCAGCCGGTTCCAGGCGGGCGCCAAGGCCGTCGACCGCGGCTGGCTGATGGCGAAGGCGGGCTGATGACGACCTCGACTCCCGGCCGTGTCCTTCTGGTGGCCCAGCGGCCAGGCGCGTATCCGAGCATCGGCGACGCTTTGACGGAGGCGTCCGACGGCGCGGTCATCACCATCGCGGGCGGTGAATACGCGGAGACCGTCGAACTGACCGGCCTTCGGGTGACGTTGGCCGCGGCGGACGGCGCCACCGTCGTCGTCGACGGCCGCGGAGCGGACCGGCCCGTTTTCCGCGGCACCGGCGGGGTGCTTGTCCTCGAAGGGATCGAAGTCCTGGCGGGCGGCGCGTCCGCGATCCAGGCCGACGACGTGGAACTGGCGGTCCGGAACTGCACCGTCTCCGGCGGGCGCGGCCCGGCGATCGCGATCCGCGGCACGACGGCGTTCACCGTGAGCGGTTGCGTGATCTCGGGGGCGGAACAGGGGATCGTCGTCGACGGCTCGCCAGGGCGGATCGAGGACACCACCGTCGAAGACGTGACGGGCGACGGCATCACCCTCGGGCAGGGCGCGGATCCGGTCGTGCTCCGCTGCACGGTCACCGGCTGCGGGCTGAGGGGAATCTACGTCTACCAGTACGCCCGGCCGGTCGTCGAAGGCTGCACCGTCTCGCACACCGGTCACGAAGGCATCGCCGTCGCGCACCACGGGGTGCCGGTCCTCAGGCGGTGCACGGTCACCGACACCCGGGGCCCGGGGATCTCGTTCGCTTCCGGTTGCGGTGGCGAGATCTCCGGATGCCGCGTATCGAACACCGCGGAACCGGGGATCGCGATCGCCGAAGGGGCGACGCCGGCGATCGGTGAGGCCGCGGACCCCGGCACCGTGGGGGACAACGCGTTGGACGAGATGCTCGCCGAACTCGACGCGATGATCGGCCTTCCCGGGGTCAAGGAAGAGGTCCGCTCGCTGGTCGACGAGTTGCAGGTCAACGAATGGCGCCGCCGGGCCGGGCTGCCCGTCGGCGCGGCCGGGCACCATCTGATCTTCGCGGGCGCGCCCGGCACCGGGAAGACGACGGTCGCGCGGATCTACGGCAAACTCTTGAAGGCGCTGGGAGTCCTGCCGGTCGGCCAGTTCCGGGAGGTGTCCCGCCGGGATCTCGTCGGGCAGTACATCGGGCACACCGCGGAGAAGACCGCGACGGTGTTCGAGGAGGCCAAGGGCGGCGTCCTGTTCATCGACGAGGCGTACACGCTGACGCGGCTCGCCGGCTCCGGCGGCGATTTCGGCCAGGAGGCGATCGACACCCTGGTCCCGTTGATGGAGGAACATCGCGACGAAGTGGCCGTGATCGTGGCCGGATACACCGGCGAGATGGTCGACTTCCTCGCCGCCAACCCCGGTCTCGCGTCCCGTTTCGGCAAGACGATCGAGTTCGAGAACTACAGTCCCGACGAACTGCTCGCCATCTTCGGGCGGATGGCGTCCGCCGGCGACTACGAAGTCGATCCCGCCGCCGGCCCGGTGCTCACCGGCCACTTCCGCCGCGTCTCCGGCGACGTCAACTTCGGCAACGCCCGGGACGCACGCCTGCTGTTCGAGAAGGCGCGTACGGCTCAGTCACAACGGTTGCGGCTGCTGGGCCGGATGCCCGCGATCGAAGAACTGCGCGGGTTGCACGTGGCCGACGTGGAGGCCGCGATCACGCGATAACGTTCTCGTGTGCGGGTGCTGGTGACCGAGGACGACGAGAACTTGCGGGTGGCGCTGGAATTCGCGCTGCGCGGGGACGGGTTCGCGGTGGACACCGCCGCCGACCTGCCCGGCGCGGACGAGGCGCTGATGGTGAACGCCTACGACTGCGCGGTGTTCGACCGGATGCTGCCTTCGGGCGACGCGCTGGCCTATGTGCGCAACCGGCGCGGCGCCGGATGGCCGATGCCCGTGCTGTTCCTGACCGCGCGCGACAGCGTCGCCGACCGGATCGACGGGTTGCGCGTCGGCGGCGGTGACTACCTGGTCAAACCCTTCGCGATGCCGGAACTGATCGCGCGGGTGCGCAGCCTGTGCCGCCGCGACATGGCCGGGCAGGCGGTGGTCCTGCGGTGCGCCGACGTCGAACTCGACACCGGCAGGCATCAGATCTCCCGTGCGGGCGTGCTGCTCACCGTGACGCGCAAGGAGTATCTCGTCATGGAGCGGCTGATGGCCGCGACCGGGCGGCCGGTCTCGCGGCGGGAACTGATCCGGTACGCGTGGGACGAGATGGCGGATCCGGCGTCCAACGTGCTGGACGTCGTGATCGCGCGGCTGCGGCGGAAGCTCAAGGACCCGCCGCTGATCCACACCGTGCGGGGGTCTGGTTACCGGATGGCGCCGCTTTAGCCCCTCTCGGGGATGAACCGCCCCAGAACGAGACCATCGACACTCCGTCCGTCCCGGATGTGCCATGCTCGACAGCGCACGAGGCGGCGAAACCGAGAGGTGACGAGGGTGTCCATCTGGGCAGGCGTGATCAATTTCGTCCGGGCGCGGTACGAGGTGCTCGAAGAGCGGGACGACTGGCTCCGGTTCCGGGTCGACATCGGCGACGGCCGCGGCCAGCAGGTGTCCTTGCACCACTTGCCCGACCACGACGGCGCGGAGTGGGTGGAGATCTCGTCTCCGGTCGGCTGGGCCGACAAGATCGATCTGCGGCGCCTGCTCGAACTGGCAGGCGGGGATTCGGTCGGCGGCGCGGCGGTGGTGGACGGTGTCGCGCTGCTCAAGCACACGATCCCGCTGGTCGACCTGAACCTGGTCAACGAGTTCGAACACCCGCTGAAGGCTCTCGTCACGCGTGCCGACACCTTCGAACACGAGCTCACCAAGGCCGACGAGTTCTGATCCGGCCCTTCCTTTCGGGACGGGAACAGTGAAGGCCCCCTGCGCCGCAGGGGGCCTTCACTCGTCTTGAGCTCAGAGACGCTCCTGCAGCGCGTCCGCGGCGGCGAGGAGGTCCGCGGCCCAGCGCGCCCCCGGTTTACGCCCTATACGTTCGATGGGCCCGGAAACCGACACCGCGGCGACGACGGTGCCCGTCGAATCCCGTACGGGCGCCGAGACGCTCGCCACACCGGGTTCCCGTTCCGCCACGCTCTGGGCCCAGCCGCGGCGGCGGACTTCGAGCAGGGTGCGCTCGCCGTACACCGCCTCGGTGAGGATCGTGCGCTGTGTGTGCGGATCCGACCACGCGGCGAGCACCTTCGCGCCGGAGCCCGCGGTCATCGGCAGCCGTGAACCGATCGGCACCGTGTCACGGAGTCCGCTCGGCGGTTCCGCGGTCGAGACGCAGACGCGCTGGACGCCGTCGCGGCGGTACAGCTGAACGCTTTCGCCGGTGATGTCGCGCAATTTCGGCAGCACCGAACTCGCCGCGTCGAGCAGCGGGTCGGTCGAACCGCCCGCCAGTTCCGCGAGCGCGGTACCCGGACGCCAGCGCCCGTCGGGGCCGCGGCGCAACAGGCGATGCACTTCGAGGCCGACCGCGAGCCGATGCGCCGTCGCGCGCGGCAAACCGGTCCGCGTGCACAGTTCCGCCAGGCCACAAGGATCTTCGGCCACGGCCTGAAGCACGGCCACGGCCTTGTCGAGTACTCCGATACCGCTATGCTGTCCCACAAGCCGATACTATCTTCCCGAAGTTTGAGATGTCCAGATGGTGGGAAGTACCGATTTCACCGCATGTGAGGAGCCGGAAATGCCCCGGACACTGGCCGAGAAAGTGTGGGAGTCGCACCTGGTGCGGCGAGGCGAGGGGGCCGAGCCCGACCTGCTCTACATCGATCTCCACCTGCTGCACGAGGTCACCAGCCCGCAGGCGTTCGACGGACTCCGTCTGGCGGGCCGGAAACTGCGCCGCCCCGACCTCACCATCGCGACCGAGGACCACAACGTCCCGACGATCGACATCGAGCTGCCGATCGCGGATCCCGTGTCCCGCACCCAGGTCGACACCCTTCGTGCCAACTGCAAGGAGTTCGGCGTCCGGCTGCACCCGATGGGCGACGCCGAGCAGGGCATCGTGCACGTCATCGGCCCGCAGCTGGGCCTGACGCAGCCCGGGATGACCGTGGTGTGCGGCGACAGTCACACCTCGACGCACGGTGCCTTCGGCGCCATGGCGTTCGGCATCGGCACCTCCGAGGTCGAACACGTGATGGCGACCCAGACCCTGCCGCTCCGTCCATTCAAGACGATGGCGATCACGGTCGACGGGGCCCTGCGCCCCGGTGTCACGGCGAAGGACATCATCCTCGCGGTGATCGCGAAGATCGGCACCGGCGGCGGGCAGGGCTACGTCCTCGAGTACCGCGGCGAGGCCATCGAAAAGCTGTCGATGGAAGCCCGGATGACGGTGTGCAACATGTCCATCGAAGCGGGCGCGCGCGCCGGGCTCATCGCGCCGGACGAGACGACGTTCGCGTATCTGAAGGGCCGTCCGCACGCGCCGCGGGGCGCCGATTGGGACGCCGCCGTCGAAAACTGGCGCGAACTGCGCACGGACGAGGACGCCGTCTTCGACGCCGAGGTGCGCCTGAACGCCGACGAGCTCACGCCTTTCGTGACCTGGGGCACGAACCCTGGCCAGGGGCTCCCGCTGGGCGCCGAGGTGCCCGACCCGGAGCGGATCGGCGACGAGAACGAGCGCATCGCCGCTGAAAAGGCCCTGTCCTATATGGACCTGAAGCCGGGCACGCCGCTGCGCGAGATCGCGGTGGACACCGTCTTCCTCGGCTCGTGCACGAACGGCCGGATCGAGGATCTGAGGGCCGCCGCGGACGTCCTGCGCGGGCACAAGGTCGCCGATTCGGTCCGGATGCTCGTCGTCCCCGGCTCGATGCGCGTCCGCCAGGCGGCGGAAGCCGAAGGGCTGGACCGGGTCTTCACCGAAGCGGGCGCGGAATGGCGGCAGGCCGGCTGCTCGATGTGCCTCGGCATGAACCCGGATCAGCTCAAGCCGGGCGAGCGGAGCGCGTCGACCTCGAACCGCAACTTCGAAGGCAGGCAGGGCAAGGGCGGCCGGACGCACCTGGTCTCGCCGCTCGTGGCGGCCGCCACGGCCGTGCGGGGCACGCTGTCCAGCCCCGAAGACCTGCAGCCCGCCGCCGCCCGCTGACGGCGCTGACGGCACTGACATCGCTGACATCCGCGAAGGAGTTCCCAACATGGACGCGTTCACCCACCACACCGGCGTCGGGGTCCCGCTGCGCAGGTCCAACGTGGACACTGACCAGATCATCCCGGCGGTCTACCTCAAGCGCGTGAGCCGCACCGGCTTCGAGGACGGGCTCTTCGCCGCCTGGCGTTCCGACGAGTCGTTCATCCTCAACCAAGAGCCCTTCAAGAACGGGTCGGTCCTGGTCGCGGGCCCGGACTTCGGCACCGGTTCCTCCCGCGAGCACGCGGTGTGGGCCTTGATGGACTACGGATTCCGGGTCGTGATCTCCTCCCGGTTCGCGGACATCTTCCGCGGCAACTCGGGCAAGCAGGGCCTTGTCGCCGCTCAGGTCGAGCAGGCGGACGTCGAACTGCTGTGGAAGCTGCTCGAAAACGAGCCCGGGACGGAGGTCACGGTGGACCTCGAGTCGAAGACGGTACGAGCCAAGGACTTCACCGCGCCCTTCCAGATCGACGACTACACCCGCTGGCGGCTCCTCGAAGGGCTCGACGACATCGCCCTGACACTCCGCCACGCGGAGGAGATCGACACTTTCGAGACCCGGCGCCCCTCCTGGAAGCCGGTGACCCTCCCGGCGGCCTCCTCCTAAGGCGGTCCGAAGGGGGCGGATTCCCTTGCTGAGCAGGGAATCCGCACCCCGGCCGGGGTCCTCCACGTCAGCCCCGAAACCACACCGAACGGCACCTCGAGAGGCCCTGAAGGGGTCCCTCGGGAGGCGGAACAGCCCCCGAGACAAGGGAAATTTCCGCGCGTCGTTTGGAATTTGTGCTGCATTGGTAATACCGTGTGCGCTAAGTCGGCCGACGGGGCCGTGTACAAGTAGTTCTTCTTGGAGGACTGGAATGGCCAACAAGGCCCAGCTGATCGAGGCGCTGTCGGAGCGCCTGGGCGACAAGAAGGTCGCGTCGGAGGCCGTCGATGGCCTTGTCGACATCATCATCCGGACGGTCAACAAGGGCGAGAAGGTGAACATCACCGGCTTCGGTGTGTTCGAGAAGCGCGCCCGCGCCGCCCGCACCGCGCGGAACCCGCGCACCGGTGAGACCGTTCGCGTCAAGAAGACCAACGTGCCCGCGTTCCGCGCCGGCACGACCTTCAAGGACGTCATCAGTGGTTCGAAGAAGCTGCCGAAGGCCACCGCTGTGAAGCGCGCGACCGCCGGCACCTCCACTCGCGCCACCGCCACCCGCGCGACGACGACCCGGACGGCCGCCAGCCGCCCGGCCGCGACGCGTTCCACGACCACGCGGACCCGCGCCGCCGCCACGACGACGCGTGCCGCCGCGAAGCCGGCCGCCAAGGCGACCGCGACCAAGGCGGCGGCCAAGACGACCGCCACCAAGGCCGCGCCGAAGACCGCCGCCAAGGCCACGACTCGCGCCACCACGGCCAAGAAGGCGACCGCCACCAAGGCCGCCGCGAAGCCGGCCGCCAAGGCGACCGCCGCCAAGGCTCCCGCGAAGAAGGCTCCGGCCAAGCGGACTTCGGCTGCCGCGAAGAAGAAGTAAGCTCTCTCCTCACGAGTGAGCCAACGGCAGGGCCCCGCGCACGGCGCGGGGCCCTGCCGCATTTCCGGCCGGTATGCCGTGCGACCGCCTGGTTTCCCCCGACGCGCTCGCGCAGGACGTCTTGGGGAATCATGTCCCGGAACGGATCCGCGGTGGCCCAGCGGCGGATGTGACGCGATTCTCGTGCCGTGGGCGAGTCGCGGAAAAGAATCCGCTTCGCCCGGTCACTCCGATGGACGCATCACCGCGGTTTCCCGGCGCCGCCCTCCACAGTGGAGCGACGATCGACATCGCGCGAGACACAGCCGGAGTAGGGCACGTCACCCACGTGGGGGAGCGTGCGCAAAGACGAAACTCGCGTGATCAGGGACGTAACTCGCGTGATCGGAAGCCGAACTCGCGAGTTACGGCTCCAGACACGCGAGTTACGGCTCCAGACACGCGAGTTACGGCTCCAAACACGCGAGTTCGGCGATAAGCGCTGGCGAAACGTCAGGGATGTGCGGGAGCGGGCGTGGGCAAAGGCGACGCGAAGTAGTCCGCCGCCACCAGCATCGGTCCGTCCTGTTCGGTCGGGGGCCGGAACGACAGCACCCAGAACGAACCCTTCTTCGACGGGACCACACCGCCACGAGCGGCGGTCAGGTCGACGCCGTCGCGGTCGGCCAGCGCGCTGACGACGTCCGGGATCACCCCGCCCTGACTGGAGATCACCGGCGTCCCGCCGTCACCGGCGATGGCCAGCAGCCGCGCGACACCGAGCACCGGGTCCGGCCAGTAGCCCTCTTCCGACAGCAGCGGCTCGTGCCGGATCTCGACTCCGAGGTCTTCGGCGAGCCCGTTCACCGTCTGGACACAGCGAAGCCGCGGCGCCGAGAGCACTCTGCCGGGCGCGTAGAGCCGCAGCAGCGACCGCAGCGCTTCGGCCTGGCGCTGGCCCGCGTCCGACAGCGGCCGCAGGTCGTCGTCGCCGTTCCACTCGTCGCGTTTACCCGCTTTGGCGTGCCGCACCAGGATCACCGTGGTGAGTTCGGGCGGCAGCGCGGAGAACTCGCGCAGCACCCTGACGTCCTCGTGCCGCGTCAGCAGTTTCTCCGCCGCCTCCGCGTCGAGCCAGCGCAGCTCGTCGACTTCCTCGTTCGGCGCGAAAGCGCCGGAAACGGCGTGCGCGGAGAAGTAGTCGACCGTTTTCGGCACTCCCGCGACGGTGTATTCGGTCCGGACCAGATAGCGGCCGAGGACCGCCTCGAATCCGGTCTCCTCTTCGATCTCCCGGACCGCCGCGCCCGCGATGGTCTCGCCCGGATCCAGCTTTCCCTTCGGCAGCGACCAATCGTCGTAGCGCGGCCGGTGGACCAGCGCGACCTCGATCCGGTCCCCGTCACGCCGCCAGAGAACGGCTCCTGCCGCTCGGATGACCCCGCTCATCCCGCCGCCCCGTGTCGCTTCGCCAGCTCGACCTGGTGGTCGCGGACGTCGTCACCGGAGGCGGGGAACGGGCTCCACTCGCCGGTCGAGTTCAGCACCCAGCACCGGGTCGAGGGATGCAACGCGGATTCGAAGATGTAGTCCAGTTGCGCCGTCAGCTTCGGATCCTTGACCCGCACCAGCGCCTCGATCCGGCGGTCCAGGTTGCGGTGCATCATGTCCGCGCTGCCGATCCACCGCGTGCCGCCCGCGAGGAAGGTGAAGACGCGCGAGTGTTCCAGGAAGCGGCCGAGGATGGACCGCACGTGGATGTTCTCGCTCAGTCCCTCCACACCCGGTTTCAGCGAGCAGATCCCGCGCACCACGATGTCGACCGGCACCCCGGCCTGTGAGGCGTGGTACAGCGCGTCGATCACCTGCTCGTCGACGAGCGAGTTGCACTTGATCCGGATCCCGGCGGTCTGGCCGGCGCGGGCGAGTTCGATCTCCTCGCCGATCGCGCGCACGATGCCGCGGCGGATCCCGTGCGGCGACGTGAGGATGTTGCGGTAGGTGTCCTGGCGGGAGTACCCGGTCAGCACGTTGAACAGATCCGTCAGATCCGCGCCGATCGTCGGGTCGGCGGTCAGGATGCCGAGGTCCTCGTACAGGCGCGCGGTCTTCGGGTTGTAGTTACCGGTGCCGATATGGCAGTAGCGGCGGATGGTCGAACCCTCCTGGCGCACCACCATCGACACCTTGCAGTGCGTCTTCAGCCCGACGAGCCCGTAGACCACGTGCACGCCCGCGCGTTCCAGTGTGCGGGCCCAGGTGATGTTGGCCTGTTCGTCGAACCGTGCCTTGATCTCGACCAGCGCGACGACCTGTTTGCCGGCCTCGGCGGCGTCGATCAGCGCGTCGACGATCGGGGAGTCGCCGGAGGTTCGGTACAGCGTCTGCTTGATCGCCAGCACCTTGTCGTCCGCGGCGGCCTGTTCGATGAACCGCTGGACGCTGGTGGAGAACGAGTCGTACGGGTGGTGCACTAGGACGTCGCCCTCGCGCAACGTCGCGAACACCGACTTCGGCGTCTCGCGCTCACCGAACGCCGGATGCGTGGCGGGAACGAAAGGGCGGTCCTTGAGTTCCTTCCGGTCGACACCGGACAACTGGTGCAGACAGGTGAGATCCAGCAGACCGGGGACCTCGACGACGTCGCGCGGGTCGACCTCCAGTTCGCGCAGCAGCAGTTCGAGCATGTGCTCGCTCATGTCCTGCGCCACTTCGAGCCGCACCGGCGGGCCGAACCGGCGCTGGGCCAGTTCGCGTTCCAGCGCCTGGAGAAGATCCTCGTCCCGGTCCTCTTCGACCTCGAAGTCCGCGTTGCGGGTGACCCGGAACGCGTGGTGCTCGGTGACCTCCATCCCGGTGAACAGCTCGCCGAGATGGGCGGCGATCAGTTCCTCCAGCGGAAGGAACGTCGCGGTGCGGCTCTCCCGCGGCTGCTGCTCGATCCGCATGAGGCGCGGCACGTTGCTCGGCACCTTGACCCGCGCGAACCGCTCCGTGCCGGCTTCGGGGTCCCGGACGGTGATGGCCAGGTTGAGCGAAAGGCCGGAGATGTAGGGGAACGGGTGCGCGGGATCCACGGCCAGCGGTGTGAGCACCGGGAAGATCTGCTCGCTGAAGTAGTTGGACAGCCGGAGCTGATCGGCGCCGGCCAGGTCGTTCCAGCCGACGATGCGGATGTCTTCGGCCGCCAGTTGCGGCCGCAGATGCAGTTCGAAGGCGTTCGTGTGCCGCTCGACCAGGTCCTGGTTGCGTTTGGCGATGTAGGCCAGCTGCTCGCGCGGGGTGAGCCCGTCCGCGCTGCGGACCGGCAGCCCGGTCTCGTCGCGGCGCTTCAGCCCGGCGACCCGCACCATGTAGAACTCGTCCAAATTGGACGCGAAGATCGCCAGGAACTTGGCGCGTTCGAGCAGCGGCTGCGACTCGTCCTCGGCCAGCGCGAGCACGCGCGCGTTGAAGTCCTGCCATGACAGCTCACGGTTGAAGTACCGGTCGTCGGGCAGGGTTTCGACCGCGGTGGGCGCCGACGTCACCGCGGGAGGCGCGGCGGGCAGCGCGCGGAACTCCTGGGCGGGACGGCTCGCCGAACCACCACGCGTCGCGCGCGGGGAGGTCTTCGCGGCGGGAGAGGCCTTCCTCGCCCTGGCGGGTTTCGCCGTGCCGTTGTCCGGTTCCGGTTTCGCGGCGGAGGTCTTCCGCTTCCTTGCCGAGTTCGGGGTGCCGCCGTCATTTGTGCTCACGGGCTTCATTGTTCACCACTCGGGGCGATTATGTGCGCCGCGCGCGGGTCGCCAGGGTGAACTCTCGTCACATCACCACGCAGGGTATTCCCAACAGCGTTGAAGTGCGCTTTCCGACACCCAGGGTGCGAACGTGAGCGAGATCATCCGCGGTGTCCACGTCCGCCCTGAGCGATTCCGCGGCGATCGTGAGCGGGGTCGCACCGGACGCGGTGTGCGCCCGCGCGGAACCCGCGCCGAACCGGGGTGCCAGCGCGCGGCCCGCCCCCGCGAGCAACAGGGTCGTACCCGTTCCCTGCCGGTCCGCGACGAACGCTCGTTGCCCGGCGGCTTCGGCGAGGGCGGCGGTGAGGTCTTCGGTCCGCAGCGCGGGCAGGTCGGCCTGCAGCGCGCCGACGAGACCGGACGGCGAGTCCCGGCGGAGCAGCTCTTCGCCGTGGCGCAGGGCCGCGTTCAATCCGCCGCGCGACGGTTCGGTGACGATCTCGACGCCCAGCTCGGTGAGATCCGCCACCGACGCCGGGTCGGCGGCGACCACCAGCACCCGCCGGACCCCGTCCGCCGAGGTCGCCGCGGACAGCGTGTCGTAGGCCAGCGCCAGCACCAGTTCGGGGTGCCACTCGGGCACGACCGCGCCGCGAAGCCGGGACTTGCCCTCGGCGGGGCGTTTCATCGGCACTATCAGGTCAAAGCCCACACAGTCCACATCTCACTTCTTACCCGACCCTCCCTGGACCGCGCTCGGATGCGCGCGGCAGGATCAGTGGCCTGGGACGACACGTGTGACTTCGAGGAGGACGAATTGGCCCGGCGTGAGAAGGGCGGCATCTGGGTGGGCATCGCCGCCGCACTGTTCTACCCGGCGACGGCCATCGGCAAGCGGGTCTACCGCAACGCCGAGCGGATCCCCCGCGAAGGCGGCGCGCTGCTCCTGCTCAACCACGTGTCCCACATGGACCCGGCGGTGGACGCGGTGTTCGTGCACCGCCAGAAGCGGGTGCCGCGGTTCCTCGGCAAGGAGAGCCTGACCAGGGCGCCGGTCTTCGGCAAGATCTTCGTCGGCGCCGGGCAGATCCCGGTCTCCCGCGGTTCGGCCGCCGCCGGCGACAGCCTCAAGGCCGCCCACCAGGCGTTGCGTGACGGCAAGGTCGTCGTGATCTACCCGGAGGGGACGATCACCAAGGATCCGGACGGCTGGCCGAAGAAGCCGTTCACCGGGGCCGCGCGGCTCGCGCTGGAGACCGACGTGCCGGTGATCCCGATCGCCCGCTGGGGCACGAACCACATCTTCAACGGCTACACGAAGAAGTTCACGCCTTTCCCGCGCAAGAAGATCACGCACCTGGTCGGCGAGCCGATGGATCTTTCCGCCTACAAGAACGGTTCGACCCGCAGCGCGTCCAAGCTGCGCGAGGTCACCGAGCTGATGATGACCGAGATCACCGCGCTGCTCGCGGAGATCCGCCAGGAGGAACCGCCCGCGAAGAAGCCGGAGGACGACGCCTGATGGCCGAGGTCCAGCGGGTGACCGTGCTCGGCGCCGGATCGTGGGGGACGGCGTTCGCGAAGGTGCTCGGCGACGCCGGACGGGACGTGACCATCTGGGCCCGTCGGCCCGAGGTCGCGACCGACATCCGGGAACGGCACCGCAATTCGTCCTATTTACCCGATATCGAACTGCCGGAGCGGATCACCGCGACGGCGGATCCGGTCGAGGCCCTCGCCGGGGCGCAGGCCGTGGTGCTCGCGGTGCCGAGCCAGACGTTGCGGACCAATCTGTCGGAGTGGTCCGGTCTGCTGCCGTCCGACGCGATCCTGGTGAGCCTCGCGAAGGGCGTCGAACTGGGCACGCTCAAGCGGATGAGCGAGGTCATCGCCGAGATCGCCCGCGTCGACGCCGGGCAGATCGTGGTCGTGTCCGGGCCGAACCTGGCGAAGGAGATCGCGCTGGGGCAGCCGGCGGCGGCGGTGCTGGCCTGCACCGACCACGACAACGCCAAGGCGATCCAGCGGGCGAGCTTCAACCAGTACTTCCGTCCGTACACCAACACCGACGTCGTCGGCTGCGAGCTGGGCGGGGCGTGCAAGAACGTCATCGCGCTCAGTTGCGGGATGGCGGCCGGGCTCGGGCTCGGCGCGAACACCGTGGCCACCCTGATCACCCGCGGGCTGGCCGAGATGGCCCGGCTCGGCGCGAAACTGGGTGCCGACCCGCTGACCTTCGCCGGGCTCGCCGGCGTCGGCGACCTGGTGGCGACCTGCTCGTCGCCGTTGTCGCGCAACCGGACCTTCGGCGAGCGGCTCGGCCGGGGCGAGACGCTGGAGCAGGCGCTCGCGGCCACCGGCGGTCAGGTCGCCGAGGGCGTCAAATCGTGCACGTCGATCCGGGAACTCGCGATGGGGCTCGGTGTCGACATGCCGATCACCGACGCGATGCACCGCGTGTGCCATGAAGGGGTCGACCCGCGGCGCGCGGGAGCCGAGCTGCTCGGACGGTCGCAGAAGCACGAGTGGTCCTGAGGCGCGGTCCACGGAGTGGGATCGGTTGACCGGCGGGCTCCGCGCTGGTTCGCTGAGCGCATGTTCGCACGTGGGATGACTGTGTCGCGGGACCGCTCGGGTCTTGGCGTGGTCGCGTGTCGCTGTTGTCGGTGAACCCCGCCCCGGCCCAGCTCGACTCCTTCTTCCTTCTGCGAGGACCTCTCCATGTTCGCCGTCCCGGACAACACGCTCGTCGTTCCCGAAAACCCCGCCCTGCGCCACCCGGTGCGCGTCGCGCTCGAATTCGCCGCGGACCGTGACCGCTGGCGGCACCTGCTGCGTTACGACCCCGAGGAGCGTTTTTCCGCGCTCGTCGACGCGGACGAACTGCAGGAGATCTGGCTGATGAGCTGGCTGCCCGGCCAGCGCACCGACCTGCACGACCACGAATTCGCCGCGGGCGCGTTCACCGTGGTCAGCGGCAAGCTGAGCGAGACCGTCGCCCGGCGCGCCGTCGACGGGCGGGCCGTCACCGAGCTGCACTCGCTGTCGGAAGGCCAGTCTCGCGTCTTCGGTCCCGGCTACGTCCACGAAGTGCGCAACGACGGCCCGGATCCCGCCGTCAGCGTGCACGTCTACCGGCACCGGCCCCGCGCCATGCGGCCGTACCACCTGGACCCCGTCTCCGGCCCGGTCCGGGACTGACACCTCCCGCATTTAGTCCTCTGAATGCGTTCCTTGCGCGTGCAACTACCGCATTCAGAGGACGAAATGCCGGGTCAGGCGAGGTCGCCCCGGAGCCGGAATTCGGCCTCGACGCGGTCTCGTGAAGCGCCGGTGGCGAGCAGGGTGTGCAGCAGGAGCCGGGATTTGCGCGGGTCCAGCCAGCCGGCCATGGTCACGCCCATCGCGATCAGATCCGATTCGGAACCGCGGAAGCCGTAGGTGCCGCGGAACGTCGGCCCGGCGCCGGTGCGGCCGGCGACCACGATCGGCACCTCGGGCAGGACCCGCTCGATCACGTCGGCGGACCCCGCCGAAACGTGCCCGGCGCCGTTCGCGGCGAGCACCACGCCCTTCACTCCGGCCTTGACCAGCGTTTCCAGGAGTTCGCCGGTGTCCTCGACACCGCTCTCGACGATCGGCACCAGCCCGGAGAAGTCCGCGTTCTCCAGCGGCAACGCCGCCGGGCGGGCGGCGACCGGATGGAAGTAGTGCACCAAGCCCTCGCTGAGCAGCGCGAGCGGCCCGGCGGGATTCGAGGAGAACGCCTCGACATGGCTCGAATGCGCCTTGCGCACCCAGCGCGCGGCGTGGACGTCGTCGTTGAACGCGACCAGCGAGCCGCGGCCCCGGCTGCGGGGATCGGCGGCGACGGTCAACGCGGCAAGCAGGTTCCCCGCGCCGTCGGCGCTGGGCAGGCTGGGGTTGCGCATCGCGCCGGTGATCACGATCGGCGCCTCGGAAGCCCATGTCAGTTCGAAGAAGTACGCGGTCTCTTCGAGCGTGTCCGTGCCCTGAACCACGACGACACCTTCGGCGCCCTCGTCGACGGCCTTGGCCGCCCAGTCCCTTGTCCTGAGCAGGGTCGCGAAATCCATCGACGCGCTGGAAATCCCCGCGAGCGTCTCCGCGCGGACGTCTATCTCGAGGTTCTCGCCCAGGTCGCCGAGCAGGTCGGCGGCGGTGAGCCGGGGGACGGCGTGGTCCTCGCCGTCGCCGGGGACCATCGAGATGGTGCCGCCCAGGGCGGCGACGGCGACCAGGGGCCGTTTCTCAGGGGAGACGCTCATGAGGACATTCTTCCAAAGTCTCGTGAGTGGTAAGGACGGTTCTAACCGTCCTTACCACTCACGACCCCAATGCTCACCGCCGCCCCTTCACTGCTTCGATCGTGAAACTGGCCGCCAGCCGCCGCGGATCCTCGGTCAGCCGCCATTCCTCGGTCGCCTCGTTCAGGGTCATGAACCCGGGCAGCGCGTTCCACGGCACGCTGTCGTGTTCCACCAGCCGCGTCAGGGTCAGCCCCGCGTCGAGCAGCGAAGTGACGATCTCGCCGAGCCCGTGGTTCCATTCGTGCGTCCGGTTGTGCTGGAACGAGACGTCGGTGTCCACATAGGTCCCCGGTTCGTCGAACACCAGCGGTTCGGCCTGCTCGAAGTACGGGTAGCGCGGCGTGATGAGCGGTTGTGTCTCGTCGAGGGTGCCCAGCATCGGGTGCATGTCGCGGATGAACAGCCGCCCGCCCGGCCGCAGCAACGCGCCGACGACCTGTCCCCAGCGGGCGATGTCCGGCAGCCAGCAGAGCGCGCCGATCCCCGTGTAGACGAGGTCGAACTCCCCGGCGCCCAGCACATCGGCGGCACTGTACACATCGGATTCGTGGTAGTCGATCCCGGCGCCGGTCTCGGCGGCAAGGCGTCGCGCGATCTCCAGCGCGGGCGCGGAAAAGTCGAGGCCGGTCATCCGTGCGCCGAGGCGGGAAAGGGAAAGCGTGTCCGTGCCGATATGGCACTGCAGGTGCACTCCCCGGGCGCCGGAGACGTCGCCGAGCAGCGGCCGGTCGAAGGTGACCACGCCGCTGAGATGCGTGGGGTCCGCGACGAACTTCTCGTAGCCGTAGTCCGCCGAAGCGGCGTGCGCCGGAGCGCGTTCGTCCCAGTTCGCCCGGTTGACGGTCAGATAGTCCGTCACGAGGTGGCGGCCTTTTCGGCGGCGCTGCGCAGGACGCAGAATTCGTTGCCCTCGGGGTCGGCGAGGACGGCCCAGCCCGTGCCGTCCGGGTTGCGGCGGTCGTGGAGGAGGGTCGCGCCGAGTTTCAGCAGGCGCTCCACCTCCTCGTCGCGCGGGATGTCCGGCTGGAGGCAGAGGTGGATCCGGTTCTTCACCGTCTTCGGCTCCGGGACCTGCCCGAAGAACAGGGTGACACCGTTGTCCATCTCGATGATCGCTTCGGGATCGCCCGGCACGTCGTCGTCGGCCATCGGTTTGCCGACGACGCCGCTCCAGAAGCGGCCCAGTTCGTAGGCGTCGGCGCAGTCGAAGAAGAAGTTCTGTACGACAGAGGTCATGACGCCGCAGTCTGCCTGAGCCCCCGAAGCCCGGCCAACGGTTTAAACCGGCGGTGAGCCGACACGCCGTTCAAGCGAGCCGAAGCCCCGGCGACCGGTGCACCTGCCGCTCCGCGTCTATGACCAGCACCTGGCACCCCGGTTGCGAGGCGACCCAGGCGATCCCCTCGGTCCCCATCGCGAAAGCGGCCGTGGCGAGGGAATCCGCGGTGACGAGGTCGTCGGCCGCGACCGTGACGCTCAGCAGGCCGACGGGCGGGCGCCCGGTCCTGCCGTCCAGGATGTGCGCGCCGCGTTCGTATTCCGCCGAGGTCGCGACCGCGCCACCGGACGATTCGACCACGGCACAGACCGCGCCGGGCCGTTCGGGATGCCGGATGCCGACCCGCCAGGCGCGGCCGGGTTCCGGTTCGCCGGCGGTGACCACGTCCCCGCCCGCGTTGATACAGAACACGTGCAGGCCCTCGGCCAGTAACAGGGACGCCGCCCGCTGCACCGCCCAGCCCTTCACCACCGCGTTCGGATCGAGCCGCCGCCCGGGGAGCCGGGCGGTGAACGCCCCGCCGGACAACCGTTCGTAGTGATCGCACAGCGACAGGACTTCCAGGAAGTCGTCGCTCAGTTCCGAAGGCGCGAGTTCGCCGCGGTCGTAGCGGCAGACCTCGCTGTCGGCTTTGAACGGACTGAACCGGGCGTCGACCTCCCGCAGCCAGCCGAAAACTCCGTCGATCGCGTGGTCGACGAGGTCACCGCCCGCCCGGACGTCGACCGAGACCGGCAGCCCCATCACCTGTTCGACGTGGTTCATCTGGCGTCCAGCGCCGCCTGCAGCGATTTGACGTACGACTCGCTCGTCGACGTGGCCCCGGAGACGGTGTCGATGTCGGCGCTCTGCGCGGTCAGCGTCTCCTCCTGCAGGATCGGGATCGCGGCGACCCCGCGGCCGCTGGTCGGCCGTTGCAGCAGGCGGACTTCGGAGATCCTGTCCTCGGCCGAGATCACCAGCCGCACCTGGACGGTGCCGTACCGGTTGCTCTCCACCGAACCGTCGACGGTGCGCTCGGCACCTTCGGACGCCCCACCGTCCGAAGTAGACATAGCGGACGGCACGGGCGCGGCGACGGCCACGGTCTCCGAGCCGAGCGGACCGGGTTCGTACAGCCAGACACCGAGGAAGCCGGCGGCCGAAAGGGCGACCGTGGCGGCGACGATGGTCTTCTTCATGATCGGGACTCCCTGACTCAGGCGGCGAGGCTGAAGCGTTCGGCGTGGACCTGCTGGGACGGCACCCGCAGCTGCCGCAGGCTGCGCAGCGTCGCCGAGGTCATTCCGGGCGGGCCACAGACGAAGACGTCCCGGTCGGTGATGTCCGGGACCATCCGCCGCAGGTTGGGTGCACCGAGGACCGGACCGGCCTGATCGGACGGTCCACTGAGGACCCGGACGACCGCGCCGCGCGCCCGCGCCAGCCCGATCAGCTCGGGCAGGAGGACGGCGTCGCGTTCGTCGCGGACGCGGTAGAGCACCACGACGTGTCCGGAGATCTCCTCCAGCAGCGCGC
This sequence comes from Amycolatopsis sp. NPDC043889, assembly GCF_056435645.1. Classification (NCBI taxonomy): domain Bacteria; kingdom Bacillati; phylum Actinomycetota; class Actinomycetes; order Pseudonocardiales; family Pseudonocardiaceae; genus Amycolatopsis; species Amycolatopsis sp. NPDC043889. Next base: position 264,361 of record NZ_JBWKEC010000005.1, on the reverse strand, counting down.
GGATCGGGGTGATCCCGACGCCGCCCGCGACGAGCAACGCGTCCGGTTTCTGTTGGTGCATCGTGGTGAACGCGCCGTACGGCCCTTCGGCGAACACCCGGGTGCCGACCTTCAGCGACCGCAGGGACGCGCTGCCGTCACCGGCGGCTTTCGCGGTCAGCCGCAGGGTACGGCCGTCCGGCGCGGCCGAGAGCGAGAACGGATTCGCCTGCCACCAGCGATCCCGGGTCATGAAGCGCCACAGGAAGAACTGGCCCGCCCGCGCGGGCATCTTGTCGAGGTGCTTGCCGGAGATGTACACCGAGACGACGTCGCGCGATTCGGGGACGACGGCGACGACCTTCAACCGGTGACGCAGGTTACGCGCCAGCGGCAGCACCACCCGGCCGGCGACGACGGAACCGAGCGCGACGCCCCACACCGCCCACCAGTAGGCCTGAGCCCCCGGCGACGACGCGAACGATCCGCCCAGCGCGATCTGATGGCTGAACGCCAGCACGACCGCGGCGTAGGTGTAGAGGTGAAGGAAATGCCAGGTCTCGTACGCCAGACGGCGGCGGGCGAACCGGGCGGAAATGGCGCCGACGAGGAGGATCAGCGCGAACGCGACGACCGCGCGCAGAATCCCCTCCAGTTTGGTCACCATCGTGACGAACTCGTCGGCCACGCCGTTGTCCTCCACCTGCGCGTAGCCGAAGACGATGAAGACGAAGTGGGCGAGCAGCGTCCACAACAGGCTGAACCCGGTCCAGCGGTGCCAGCCGGTGAGCCGGTCCATGCCGAGACGGCGGTCGAGCCACGGCAGCCGGGCGACCAGCAGCAGCTGGAACGCCATCGCCAGCGCCCCGTACAGCCCGGCGAGCCTGCCGATGCTGATCAGCACGTTGTCCGACGGCCCGGCGGCGAAGAAGAGCATGGTCACGGTGGCCACGTTGGCCCCGAGGAAGAGGAAGAGCCCGGCGCGTGCGGCGATCCTGGGACGGATCGCCGGGCGCGGTCTCACGGCGGTCTGCGTCATGATGGTCACACGTGGTTCCTTCCGGTCCGGTTCAAGTGCAGAGCCTGCTGTGCCAACCTGTGACCTTTCTTGGCGGAACCTGTCGGCTTCCTGTCGTGTGCGCTCCCGCCTCGCCCTCGCGCGCGCGTTCACGGAGGATGGCCTTGTGAACACCGAGAACCCCGTCCGCCTGCTGGTGGTGGACGACGAGCCGCATATCGCCGACCTGGTGGCCACCGTCGCCCGCTACGAGGGCTGGCAGGCCGTCACCGCCGGATCGGGGGAGGCCGCGCTCGAGCGTGCCGCCGAATTCGGGCCCGACATCGTCGTACTCGACCTGATGCTGCCCGGGATCGACGGGTTCACCGTGCTGGACAAGCTCCGCGAGTCCGGGACGGCGGTGCCCGTGGTCTTCCTCACCGCGAAGGACGCGACCGCGGACCGGGTCGCCGGGCTCACCCGCGGCGGCGACGACTACCTCGTGAAGCCGTTCTCCGTCGAGGAACTGATGGCACGGCTGCGCGCCGTTCTGCGGCGGAGCACCAACCAGGCCAAGGCCGCGATGCTGCGGGTCGGTGACCTGACCCTGAACGAGGACACCCGCGAGGTCGCCCGCGGCGGCAAACCCGCCGAGCTGACCCCGACCGAGTACGAACTGCTGCGCTACCTCATGCGGCGTTCGCCTTCGGTGCTGACCAAGGCGCAGATCCTCGACCACGTCTGGGAATACGATTTCGGCGGCCGGTCCAATGTGGTCGAACTCGTCATCTCGCATCTGCGCCGCAAACTCGACGCGGGGAACGAGCCGTTGATCCACACCGTGCGCGGTGTCGGCTACGTCGTCCGGCAGGCGGCGAGATGAAAATACTGCGCCGGTGGTTCGACGCCTGGCGCCGGTCGAGGCTCGGCACGCGGCTGGCGCTCGGGCTCGGCGCGCTGGCGCTGGTCGTGTTCGCCGTCGTCGGGACCGTGATGGTCGGCATCATGAAGGGCTACCTGAACGACCGGCTCGACGAACAGCTCGCCAAGACCCAGATCAGCCAGGTGCCGTCGCTGCGCACCACGCACGGCGGGAAACCGCAGCAGACCTACGGCTGGTTCTCCGCTGTTTTCGCCGTGCGGGACGGTGACGCGCTGCCGCAGGCGGGCGGCTCCCTGCCGCCGGACACGAAGGCGCTCGAAAAGGTCGCCGAGGACGCGACGCGGACCGAGGTCCTGCGCACCGTCTACATCGAGGACAAGGGCACCTACCGCGTCCGGGCCTGCCCGATCGAACCGGCGCAGAACATCGTGCTGGTCAGCGCCGCGCCGCAGGCCGATCTGGACCGGACGGTCAGCCAGCTGATCATGGTCGAGGTCGTCGCGTTCCTGCTGGCGCTGGCGGTGCTGGTGATCGCGGGACGGCTGGTGCTGCGGCGGGGGCTGCGGCCGCTGAGCGACATGGCCGGGACCGCGCACGACATCGCTTCGCACGACCTCACCACGAACGCCGATCTCCCGGTGCGCGCGCAGGCGAGCGGCGGCGGTGCCGAGGTCGAGGAACTGCGGACGGCGTTCAACGTGATGCTGGCGCACCTCGATTCCTCACTGGTAGCGCGCCGGGAGGCGAACGAGCGGCTCCGGCGGTTCATCGCCGACGCCTCCCACGAACTGCGCACGCCGCTGACGTCGATCCGGGGCTACGCCGAGCTTTTCCGCTACGCCGCGGCGAACGAACCCGCCGAACGCGACGCACACCTGTCGAAGATCCGGGAGGAGACGCAGCGGATGAGCGTGCTCGTCGACGACCTTCTGCTCCTCGCGCGCCTCGACGCGCCGGAGACGGAGGCGCCGCTGCGGCTGGTCGACGTCGACGTCGCCGAGCTGATCACCGACGCGGGGGAGGCCTTCGCCGCCGGCCGCCCGGAACATCCGCTGAGCGTGGGTGCGCTCCCGGAAGGTGTTGTCCTGCAAGCGGATCCGGTGCGGCTACGGCAGGTGCTGGACAATCTGCTCGCCAACGCCGCGGTGCACACGCCGCCAGGGACGCCGGTGACGCTGTCGGCTTCGGCTTCGGCTTCGGACTCGGAGGTCGTCCTGCGGGTGAGCGACGCCGGGCCCGGGATCCCGCCGGAGGCGCGGGAGCGGATCTTCGACCGGTTCTACCGGGTCGACACCGCCCGCACGCGCGGCAACGGCGGGACCGGGCTCGGGCTTTCGGTGGTGCTGTCGCTGGTTTCGGCGCACGGCGGGACGATCGAGGTCGAGAGCGTGCCGGGGGCGACGACGTTCACCGTGCGGCTGCCGCGCCACCGCTCGTGACCCCCTCTCGCGCGTGCAATGAAGGACGCTTTCCTTGCGAAATCTGCCATGAAAGCGTCCTTCATTGCAGGCTGGCGGCGGCTACCCGACCCGCCGCTTCACGTGGTCCGGCACCGTCCAGTCACTGACGAGATCCGCCGACGGCTCCGGTGCCCCGAACACGGTCCGCACCGGCAGTACCCCCGCCCACGAGAGATCGGCCGCGACCTCGTCCTCGGGATCGTCGGGCCCCTCGCCGCGCATCTTCACCGAAGCCTCGGTGAGGTCCAGCTCCAGCACCGAAACGGACGCGAACTCCTTCGCGTTGATGTCCCTCGCGTGCTCCCACGAACCGGGCGCGAGGTGGTCGGTCAGCACGTGGAGGCCGTGCATCTTGCGTTCGCGATCGGTCACCGCGGCCGCCTTGCCCAGGATGACCGCGCTGCGGTAGTTCATCGAGTGGTTGTTGACCGAGCGCGCGTAGACGATGCCGTCGAGCAGGGTCACCGTGACACACACCTCGACGCCGTCGGAGTCGCGCATGCTCCTCGCGCCGGTCGATCCGTGCAGGTAGAGCGTGTCGCCGTCGCGTCCGTAGCCGGTCGGGATGACCAGCGGGACGCCGTCGCGCACCACGCCGAGGTGGCAGATCAGGGCTTCGTCGAGCACCGAGTACAGCGCCGAGCGGTCGGTGAGGGCGCGGTTCTTCTTGCGGCCGAGGGTGGTCCGGTCGGTAGGTGAGAGCGGGGTGGACATGCGAGTAGTCTCACCCCGAGAGTGGCCTGTAATAATGTCCAATTCTCCTATACTTGTGAAGGCCACTTCGGGAAAGTGTGGAGAACACCATGTCCGACACCGCTCTGCCGGTCAGTCTCGACCGCGATTCGCTCGTCCCGCTCGCGGTCCAGCTGGCCGACGCGTTGCGCGCGGCCGCGGGCGACGGACATCTGCGCGGCGGCGACAGGCTGCCCTCGACCAGGGCGCTCGCGAGCCGTCTCGGCGTCAGCCGCACGGTGACGTCGGCGGCGTACGAACAGCTTCACGCGGAGGGCTGGATCGCCGGCCGCCACGGCTCCGGCACGTACGTCACCACCACACCGCCCGCGGACAGGCCGTCGAAAGGGCCGGCGCCGGGCGCACCGGCCGCGCCCCCGACGCTGGTCGACCTCACCCCGGGCGTCCCCTGGGCCGACGGCATCGAGAAAGCCGCCTGGCGCCGCGCGTGGCGGGCCGCCGCCGACCCCCGCCCGACCTATCGCGAGGACAGGGCAGGTCTGCCCGCGTACCGGGACGCCGTGTCCGAGCATCTGCTGCGGCACCGCGGCCTCGCGGCCGGAACGGTGCTCGCGACCGGTGGGACGACGGCCGCGGTGATCGAACTCGCGGGCGCGGTGCTCTCGCGCGGCGACCGGGTCGCGATCGAGGAGCCGGCTTACCAGCGCGCGGTGCAGGCGTTCCGGCGGGCGGGGATGGCGGTCGTGCCCGTCCCGGTCGACGAGGAGGGGCTGCGCCCGGACGCCGTTCCCGCCGACGTTCGCGCGGTGTACTGCTCGCCCGCGCACCAGTATCCGCTCGGCAGCCGGATGAGCGCGTCCCGCCGCGTCGACCTGGTCGAACTCGCGCGCGACAACGGCATGCTGGTGATCGAGGACGACTACGACGGCGAGCTGCGGTTCGACGTCGCGCCGCTGCCGCTGCTGGCCGCGCTCGCGCCCGACGTCGTCGCGCATCTCGGGACCACGAGCAAGATCCTCACACCGGCGCTGGGCGCGGGCTGGATGGTCGCGCCGTCCCAGGTCGCGGCCGCGGTGCTGGAGTACCGCGAAGCGACCGGGACGCGTCCTTCGCCCGCGGGACAGCGGGTGCTCGCCGAACTGGCGCGGCACGGCGATCTGGGGCGGCATCTGCGGAAGCTCCGGCGGGAGCTGTCGGAGCGCCGGTCCCTGGTTTCGGCCGCGCTGACGTCGGCGGGGATCCCGGTGCTCGGCGACGACGCGGGCGCGCATCTGGTCGTCCCGTGCGGATCGGCGGCCGACGAGGCGGCGCGGATGGCGGCGGCGGAACGCGCCGGGATCCGGCTCGACGGGCTGGCCCGGCATTTCGCCGGGACGCCGACGGTGTTCGGGAATCTCATCGGCTACGCGGGCTGCTCGCGCGAGGCGCTGCGATCCGCGCTCAAACCGCTGATCCCCGTCCTCGCTTGACCTCCAGCGAACTGGAGGTCATAGCTTGCGATCATGCGTGAGATCAGAGTGTCCCGGTTCGGCGATCCCGGAGTCCTGGAGCAGGTCGAAGTGCCGACCCCCGAACCGGCGGAGGGTGAGCTTCGCGTCGCGGTGACGGCGGCAGGCGTCGGCTGGCTCGACGCCCTCATCCGGCGAGGCGACGGTCCCGACGTGTTCGCGGTCGAGCCGCCGTACGTGCCGGGCGGGTCGGTGGCGGGCACCGTCGACGCGGTGGGAGCCGGAGTCGACGAAACCTGGCTGGGAAAGCAGGTCCTCACCCACGCGCCCGGCGGGTACGGCGGGGGATACGCGGACACGGTCGTCGCGCTGCCGGACGACACGTTCCCGATTCCGGACGGGCTGGATCCCCGGCACGCGGTGGCCCTGTTCGACGACGGCAGTACCGCACTGGCGTTGCTGGAGAAGACCCCGGTCACCGCCGGGGAGCGGATCCTGGTGGCGCCCGGCGTCGGCGGGCTCGGCAGCGTGCTGGTGCAGCTCGCCCGCGCGACGGGCGCGACCGTCTTCGCGGCGGTCCGCGGCGACGAAAAGGCGGCGATCGCGCGGAAACTGGGGGCCGAGCCGGTCGACTACTCGGTGGCGGACTGGACGGAAGAGGTCCTCGCCCTCACCGGCGGCCACCGTCTGGACGTGGTCTTCGACGGCGTCGGCGGCGAACTCGGCGCGGCCTCCCTGGCGTTGCTGAGGAACGGCGGCCGCTTCTCCGGCTACGGCATGTCCAGTGGCGCGGAGACCGTGATCGGCGACGCCGACCGCGCCCGGCTGTCCGTTGTGGACATGTCGCAGCTGGTCGGGTTCTGGCCCGACAACCCGCGCCGGGTCCGGGAAGTGCTGCGGCAGGCGGCCGACGGGAAGCTCACGCCGATCATCGGCCGGACGTACCCGCTGGCGGAGGCGGCCGCCGCGCATTCGGACATCGAAGCGCGGCGGTACACCGGCAAGAGCCTGCTCCTGCCCTGAGCGCTCAGAACCGCAGCGGCACCGCGGGGAGATTGGCGGCGACGACCTCGGAAACGGTCTGGAGCGGCCCGGTCCCCGCGGTGTCCGGCACGGTGAGCGCCGTGTAGACGGGACGATCCACCACGAACCACGTCGCGGTGCCCTCACCCTCGACCTGCAGCCACTGGACGCCGTTGATCGTCCGCAGCTGCGAGGTCCGGGTGAGTTCCGGCGGCTTGCCGAGACCGCACCGCAGGACGACCGGGTCGCCGGTGCCCCAGCCGATCGTCGCCTCGGGGGCGGGATCGGCCGGCTTCCGCCGGACCAGCGTGTTCCCGGACGACGTGAGCTCGTGCGGGAGCGCGCCGATGAGTTTCGCGCATTCGGGTGACCCCGACTGCGGTGCCGGGACCGGGACGAGCGGGAGCGGACCGTCGGCGGCCGGGGCGTCGGATTCCGCGCCGCGGGTCAGCCCGAAGACGGCCACACCCGCGACGAGCAGGATCGCCAGGCAGGCGGCCGCGATCAGCAGGGGTTTCGGCGGTGCGCCGGTGTCCGTGTCAGCCACCGGACAACTACACCACTTCGGAATTCCGGTGGTGAACCCGCGTCCGCGATCGACGTCGGCAGGACGCTGCCCGGTCGTTCACGTCGCCGATGCGGAGACGGCGTCCTGCCACCGCGATAGCGGGGCCTCCGGCCAGGGCGGGTTCACGCGTATGGGCACTTTCGGAGTGCATCCTCGGCTCCGCCGACAGGCACTCAGAGATGCACGACCGGGCAGGTCAGCGTCCGCGTGATGCCCTCCACGTTCTGCACCTTGGCGACCACGAGCTGGCCCAGCTGATCGACGGTGTCGGCCGCGGCCTTGACGATGACGTCGTACGGGCCGGTGACATCCTCCGAACTGGTGACACCGGGGATGGTGGAGATCTCCGCGGCGACCGCGGCCGCTTTGCCGACCTCGGTCTGGATGAGGATGTATGCGTGGACCACGGCGCGCCCCTTCGTAAAAGTCGGCTCAAGGTAGGAACGTTGTAGCAACGTATCGCCAGCCCCGGGAAAAACCTAGGGCTTCCGACTATCGGTGATCGATATTTGTCCGGACAAGGGAAAGTGGAGGTGACGGGTGTCACCGAACGACGGCACGGTCGCCGGGACCGGTGAATTCCGGTTGATCGAGGCGGTGACCGCCGGCCGGAAACAGCCGGAGACGACACTGCTCGGACCGGGGGACGACGCGGCCGTCGTGGCCACCTCGGACGGGCGGACGGTGGCGTCCACCGACGTCCTCGTGCAGGGCGTCCACTTCCGGCTCGACTGGTCTAGCGCCGAGCAGGTGGGGCGCAAGGCGGTCGCGGTGAACCTCACCGACATCGCCGCCATGGGCGCGCGCCCGACGTCCGTCCTCATGGGATTCGCGTGCCCCTCGGACACGCCGACGTCACTCGTCACCGAACTCACCCAGGGCATGTGGCTCGAAGCCGACCGCGCGGGGATCGGGATCGTCGGCGGTGACATGGTGCGCGCCGACCAGATCGTGATCAGTGTCACCGCGCTCGGCGACCTCGGCGGCCGGGAACCCGTGACCCGGTCCGGCGCGCGTCCCGGCGACGTCGTCGCGGTCTGCGGGCGGCTCGGCTGGGCGGCCGCCGGGCTCGCCGTGCTCGGGCGGGGGTTCCGCTCACCGGTCAGCGTGGTCAACGCGCAGCGCTGCCCCGAGCCGGACTACGAGGCGGGGATCCGCGCGGCCGACGGCGGCGCGACGTCGATGATCGACGTGTCCGACGGCCTCCTGTCCGATCTCGGTCACATCGCCGAGGCCTCCGGCGTCGGGATCGACGTCCGGACGGCGGACCTCGACGTGTCGAGCAGGCTGACCGAGGTCGGCACCGCGCTCGGCGCCGACCCGCTGAAATGGGTGCTCACCGGCGGCGAGGACCACGCGTTCGCGGCGACCTTCCCTTCCTTCGCCGAACTGCCGGAAGGCTGGACCGAGATCGGCGTCGTCACCATGCCGGATTCGGGGGTGACGGTGGACGGGAAGCGGTACGGGCACGAGAGCGGCTGGCAGCACTGGCGCTAGGAGCGTGAGGCCCACCAGGTCGACTCCGCGGCGGCGGTGAAGCCGAGCGATTCGTACAGCGGCTTGCCCAGCCGGGACGCGGTGAGGGTGACCGGCAGCCCCGCCAGCGGGGCGAGGGAGCCGAGCATCACGGCTCGTCCCACGCCCCGCGAGCGGAAGGCGTCCGGCGTGCCGACCCAGTAGTGGCTGCCGAATCCGTTGCCGGCGACGGTGACGCACGCCCCGGCGACCTCGCCGTCGAGCCGCGCGATGAACACCTCGACGCCCGGCTGGTCGAGGATGGCCGTGGGGAACATCTCACCCGGCCGGAAGCGCGCGAGTTCGAAGGCTTCGATCACCACGCGTTCGGCCGCCCTCAGGTCCGCGTCCTCGCGTACCCGGACCACCTCCATCGCGGGTTCGGCGACCGGTGCGGGTGGGCGCAGCATGACGGGCATCCGCCAGCTGCGCATATCCCCGAGATGGTTCAGATCGGTGGCGCTGAAGGGATCCTCGGCCTCCACCGGCCCCGTCGCCCGTGCGGCGAGCTCGGTGATTTCCACCAGCTCGCCGTCAATGAGGCCGGGCTCCTGGATCAGGACGCGCAGCCCCGCGCGCTCGTCGCCGTCGACGGCGAGAAAGCCGCGACGGCGGATCACTTCGTGGCCGCGGGACCGGCCGGTCGCGGCCCAGAACGCGGCGGAGTTGCGTGCCTGGCGCAGTGGAGCCTCGGCGAGTCCGGTGATGGACGTCTCGATCGACATGAACGCAATCTACTTTGGGGAATGGCAAGTCTTCTCGCTAATGTCGCGCCCATGGACCTTCGCGTGCTGGCCTACGACCACCCCGACGCGGTGAAGCTGCTGGCCGAAGCGCAGCTCGAGCTGGCCGCCCGGTACGGCAGCGAAGACGAGACACCGATGGACGCGGCGCAGTTCGCCCCGCCGAAAGGGCTGTTCATGGCCGCCTACCTCGACGACGTCCCGGTCGCGTGCGGTGCCTGGCGGGCGCACGACGGGCCGGAACCCTTGCTGCCGGGCGATGCCGAGATCAAGCGCATGTTCGTGATGGCTTCGGCGCGGGGCCGCGGGTTCGCGAGGGCGATCCTCGCCGACCTGGAGCGGACGGCCGCCGAGGCCGGACGGCGGCGCATGGTGCTCGAGACCGGCGACAAGCAGCCGGAGGCCATCGCGCTGTACGAGTCGGCCGGTTACCGGGAGATACCGGGTTTCGGGTACTACAAGGACGAGCCGGAAAGCATCTGCTACGGCAAGCCGCTGGGCTAGGAGAACGCATGCCGATCTACGCACTGGGCGGCCTCGAACCCTCGATCCACCCGGACGCCTACGTCCACCCCGACGCGACGGTGATCGGCGACGTCCGGATCGCGGCGTTCGCGTCGGTGTGGCCGCAGACCGTGCTGCGCGGCGACCACGGATACATCGAGATCGGCGAGCGGTCCAACGTCCAGGACGGCTGCGTGCTGCACTGCACTCGCAAGGAGCCGACGATCATCGGTAAGTCCTCCGCCGTCGGGCATTCGGTGCACATCGAGGGCGCGCGGATCGGCGAGGGCTGCCTGATCGCGTCGGGATCGGTGGTGCTGAACGGAACCGTCGTCGAGGACGGCGGGATGGTCGGCGCCGGCGCGGTTCTCTCTTATGGGTCCTATGTGGACAGTGGGCACATCGCGCTCGGCGTCCCGGCGAAGACGCGGCCGAACACTTCGTTCGGGCCGGACAAGATCAAGCTCGTCGTCGACGGTTATGTCGAGCGTGCGGCCCTTTTTCGTAGAGAACTCCGTCGGGTCGAACTCCGGCGGCTCGACGGACGTGAGTAAGCTCGCACGCCGTGACCGCACGACCGCTGCAGGACATCGTCGAAGCAGGCTGGGCGCAGGCCCTCGAACCGGTGGCGCCGCAGGTCGCCGCGATGGGGGAATTCCTCCGCGCGGAGATCGCCGCGGGCCGGACCTATCTCCCGGCGGGTGAACACGTGCTGCGGGCGTTCCAGCAGCCGTTCCACGACGTGCGGGTGCTGATCGTCGGCCAGGACCCGTACCCGACGCCCGGGCACGCCGTCGGGCTGAGCTTTTCGGTGGCGCCGGACGTCCGGCCGATCCCGAAGAGCCTGATCAACATCTACAAGGAGTACTGCGAGGACCTCGGGCACCCGTTGCCGTCGAACGGCGACCTGACGCCGTGGGCAGACCAGGGTGTCCTGCTGCTCAACAGGTCGCTGACGGTGCAGCCCGGGAAGTCGAACTCGCACCAGGGCAAGGGCTGGGAAGCCGTCACCGAGCAGGCCATCAAGGCCCTCGCCGCCCGGGACGAGCCGATGGTGGCGATCCTGTGGGGCCGCAACGCGCGGAACCTGAAGCCGATGCTGGGGAAGGTGCCGTGCATCGAGTCGGCGCACCCGAGCCCGCTTTCGGCGCACGCCGGTTTCTTCGGCTCGCGACCCTTCAGCCGGGCGAACCAGCTGCTGGAGCAGCAGGGCGCCGGTCCCGTGGACTGGAAGCTCCCCTGACTCTCTTGTGGCAGCGGTGACCGATGTGACTCCTGAGGTGAAGCCGCCGTCCGTGAAGGCCTCCTTCACTACCTTCAGGGTAGGGAAGGAGGCCTTCACGACATCTTGGCTCGGCAAGGCGGCCTTTCGCGGAAGGCGGCCCCACTGGCCGGCCCGGCCCCGGTCCCGCGAAGAACCCACCCCACACAAAAAATGGCGGGTGCTCCGAAGAGCACCCGCCATTCCCCAAAAAACCGGCTCAGCCGCGAACGACCTTGCCCGCCTTGATGCACGAGGTGCAGGCGTTCAGGCGCTTGCGCTGGGACAGACCGATCTTGGCGTGAACGGTCTGGATGTTCGGGTTCCACCGGCGGTTGGTACGCCGGTGGGAGTGCGAGACCGACTTGCCAAAGCCCGGTCCCTTGCCACAGACGTCGCACACGGCAGCCACGTCGAACTCCTCTGGATCTGGGACAAAGAATGATGCGCCCAGCATGCTGGGCAACTCGACCATAGTAACCAGTGGCTCAGAGCCCTCCGGCACCGGGTCGATACCCTCGCTGGAACAGCTAGGAGGTTACGCGGTGCGGGTGCTGGACGTGGCGGCGGTGTCGGCTTGGTCGGCGGCCTGTGTGCACAGCTTGGCGGTGCTCCGGCCGGCGATCGACGGCATCAACGTCTACCCGGTCGCCGACTCCGACACCGGCTCCAACCTGCTGTTCACCATGACCGCGGCCCGTGACGCGCTGGCCGAGGCCGAGCCCGCGACGGCCGCCGAGGCGCTGTCGGTGTTCGCCAAGGGCGCGGTCGCGGCGGCCAAGGGCAACTCGGGCGTGATCATGTCGCAGGTCGTGCGCGGGATCGCCGAGTCGGCGGCCGTGAGGGAACTCGACGGGCCGGGGCTCGCGGAGGCGCTCGGCTGCGCGGACAGGGCCGCCACGGGAGCGGTGAGCCGTCCGGTGGCCGGGACCATCTTGACCGTCCTCCACACTGTCGCCGCCGCCGTCCGTGACGTGACAGGGTCACTCGAAGAGGTGGCCGCCGCGGCGGCGAGCATCGCCGCCGAAGCTCTCGAAGAGACCCCGAAGCAGCTGCCAGTCCTGGCGGTGGCCGGTGTGGTCGACGCGGGCGCCCGCGGCCTCGTCGCGGTCCTCGATGCTCTTTCCGGCGTGATCTCCGGCGGCCTCACCGAGCCGGAGCACCCGCTCGAGGCGCATCACCATCACACGATCGAGGCGCCGACGGCCTGGGAGGTCATGTACCTGCTCGACGGCGTCGACGAAACCAGTCTCCCCGGGCTTCGCAAGACCCTCAGCGGCCTCGGCGACAGCGTCACGGTCGCCGGGGACGGCGCCGGCGCGTATGCCGTCCACGTCCATTGCGCGGACATCGGCGCGGCACTGGAGGCCGGGATCGAGCTCGGCCGCCCCCGCCGGGTCCGGGTCGAGCCGCTGATCACGCCCACCCCGGTCGAGGTCGGCGGCGGGATCGACCGTTCGGTGGTCGCCGTGGTCCACGGTGGGCCGCTGGCCGAACTCCTCCGCGCGGAGGGGGTCGCGGTGCTTTCGGTCCCGCACGGGGTCCAGCCGACGGTCGAGGAGATGCTGGGCCTGATCAACGAGGCCGCCGGGCATCACGTCACCCTCCTTCCCGGCGGTCAGGAGCTGACCGCGGCGGCCGACGCGGCGGCGGGTCACGCGATGGCCGCGGATCGCGACGTCGTCGTCATCCCGTGCGTGTCACCTGTCCAGGTGCTCGCCGCGCTGGCCGTCCACGACCAGGACCGCCGCACCAACGACGATGTGGTCGCGATGGCCGAAGCGGCCGCCGCCACCAGGCGTGGCGAACTGAGGATCGCGCAAGAGGAGTCGCTAACCTGGGTGGGCCGGGCGCAGGCCGGTGACGTCGTCGGTCTCGTCGACGGCGAGGTCGTGCTGATCGAGCCCGCGCCCGCCTCGGAGACGAGCCTGGTCGCGGCGGCGGTCGGCGTGCTGAACCGGATGCTGGCCCTCGGCGGCGAGCTGGTCACCGTGCTGACCGGGCTCGACGCGCCGGTCCGGCTGCCCGGTGAGCTGGCCGATCAGCTGCGCCTGGAGCATCCCGAGGTCGAAGTGACGAGTTACGCGGGCGGCCAAACCGACGCCGTGCTGCTGATGGGGGTGGAGTGACCGCATGACCAACCTGCGCGCGGACCTCAAGCTGGTCGTCGGCGCGGCGACGGCGAAGGCCCTCGCCAAGGGCCTCAAGATCGAGACGGTCAGCGACCTCCTGCGTCACTACCCGCGTCGTTACGCCGAGCGCGGCCAGCTCACCGACATCGCCGGGCTCGAACTCGGCGAGCACGCCACCGTGATGGCGCGCATCGAGCGCGTCAACAAGCGCCGGATGAAGGCGCGCAGCGGCACCCTGCTCGAAATGGTGATCACCGACGGCAAACGCCGCCTGCAGTGCACCTTCTTCAACCAGGCCTGGCGCGAAAAGGAACTCATGCCCGGCAAGAACGGGCTCTTCGCGGGCAAGGTCACCGCCTTCCGCGACGTCCTGCAGCTGGCGAACCCCGAGTACGAGCTGTTCGACGCCGATCGTCAGGCCGAGGCGATGGACGACTTCCTCGCCGAGATCATCCCGGTGTACCCGGCGGCGCAGGGGATCCCGACCTGGGTGATCGCCAAGGCCGTCCGGCAGGTGCTGGACGTGCTGGAGGTCGACGAGGACCCGATGCCGATCGAGCTGCTCGCCCGATACGGCCTGCCCAGCCTGGAGAGCGCGCTGCGCGGTATCCACCGCCCGTCGAGCTGGCAGGTGCTGAACTCCGCGCGTGACCGGCTCAAATGGGACGAAGCCATGGCGGTGCAGCTGATTTTCGCGCAGCGCAGGCATTCCCTGGTCTCGCGGCCCGCGAAGGCCTGCCCGCACAAGGACGACGGCATCCTCGACGCCTTCGACAAACGGCTCCCGTTCGCGCTGACGTCGGGCCAGCAGGAGATCGGCGATGAGATCGCCAGGGATCTGTCCACCGAGCATCCGATGAACCGGTTGCTGCAGGGAGAGGTCGGTTCCGGCAAGACCGTGGTCGCGTTGCGCGCCATGCTGCAGGTCGTCGATTCCGGGCGGCAGGCGGCGATGCTCGCGCCGACGGAGGTCCTCGCCGCTCAGCACGCCCGATCGCTGCGCGAGATGCTCGGCGACCTCGGGCAGGCGGGCGAGCTCGGCGGCGCGGAGAACGCGACGCGCGTGACCCTGCTGACCGGTTCGATGGGCGCCAAGGAACGCAAGAAGGCGTTGCTGGAGACGGTCAGCGGTGAGGCCGGGATCATCGTCGGCACGCACGCGCTCATCCAGGACACGGTGTCGTTCGCGGATCTCGGCCTGGCCGTGGTCGACGAGCAGCACCGCTTCGGGGTGGAGCAGCGAGACGCGCTGCGCTCCCGCGGCTCCGACGAGACCAGCCCGCACGTGCTCGTCATGACCGCGACGCCCATCCCGCGCACGGTCGCGATGACCGTCTACGGCGATCTGGAGATCTCCGCGCTGCGCGAGATGCCGGTCGGCCGGTCGCCGATCAAGACGTCGGTGGTGCCGGTCGCGGAGCGGCCGGCCTGGCTGGACAGGGCGTGGCAGCGGGTCCGCGAGGAATGCGGCAAGGGCCACCAGGCGTACATCGTCTGCCCGCGTATCGGCGACGAACCGGCGTCGGACAAGGGTGACAAGCGGCCCGCGCTGGCGGTCCTCGACGTGGCGCCCGAGCTGGCCGAAGGACCGTTGAAGGGCTTGAAGATCGGGGTCCTGCACGGCCGGATGCCCGCCGACGACAAGGACGCCGTGATGCAGGCGTTCTCCAGGGGTGACCTGGACGTGCTCGTCGCCACCACCGTGATCGAGGTCGGCGTGAACGTGCCGAACGCGACCGCGATGGTGATCATGGACGCCGACCGGTTCGGCATCAGCCAGCTGCACCAGCTGCGCGGCCGGGTCGGCCGGGGCAGTGTGCCGGGGCTTTGCCTGCTGGTCACCGAAACCCTGGACGGGACGACCACCCGCGAGCGGCTGGCCGCCGTCGAGTCCACGACGGACGGTTTCGAACTGTCCAGAATGGACCTGGAACTGCGCCGCGAGGGCGACATCCTCGGTGCCGCGCAGTCGGGGAAGAAGTCGACCCTGAAGCTGCTGTCGCTGCTGCGCGACGAGGACGTCATCGCCGAGGCGAGGGCCCGCGCGTTGGAAATCGTCGAGAAGGATCCGGCCTTGGGTAATTACTTGGGGCTGGCGCATATGATCGCCGACGTCGTCGACGAAGATCGCGTGGAATACCTGGAAAAAAGCTGACGTGAACATCTCTGCCCGATCGGACCTTGCCGCCGGGCGGGCCGCGGGGTTTCCTCGTTCCGTACGGGCGAGGGAGGCCGGGGATGACAGCAGCGGTGCGGGTCCGGTTCGGTGAGGACGGGGCCGACGCGGAACGGGTCGACCAGCTCACCGGGTACCTCCGAAGCGAACTGATCGATCGCGGGGTCGCCGAGGTCAAGGCGCTGCCCGCCGGTCCGGCGCCGCCCGGCTCGCGGGGATTCGACGTCGCGACGGTGGGCGGACTGCTGGTCACGCTGGGACAGTCCGCCGAGGGACTGCGTTCGGTCGTCGCGGCCGTGCGGGAGTGGCTTTCGCGCGGCGGACGGGTGAAGCGCACGGTGCGGCTGGAGATCGACGGCGACGTGCTGGAGCTGTCCGAAGCGACGCTCACCGATCAGGACAAGCTCGTCGATCTCTTCGTGAGCAGGCATTCGTCGTCATGACCGGCGAGCGGCGTGCCTTGATCATCGCCACCGGGGAGTACGACAACCCCGGGCTGAGCGCGCTGCGGTCCCTCCCGCATTCAGAGGACTAAATGCGGTCGTTGGCACCCCGAACTACCGCATTTAGTCCTCTGAATGCGGGAGGGGGACGAAGGCGCCGGACACGGCAGCGGCGGCCACGGCCCGTGCGATGACCCGCGCCTCCGCCACCGTGACGCTTTCCCGCGACAGGAAAAGCCGGTAGAAGATCGGTCCGCACACCGCCCGCACCAGCTCGTCGCCGTCCGTGCCGGAAGGGATCTCGCCCCGCGCGACGGCCCGCTCCGCGATCGGCGCCATGCGCAGGTGCCGGTCGGCGTAGAAGTCGTGCAGTGCCTCGGCCGCTTGCGGCGACTGGAACGCCGCCAGCACCGACGCCGTGGGCAGTTCCTTCAGCGCGGGCTCGGTGAAGTACCGCACGACCTCGGCGGCCACTTCGTACAGATCGTCTTCGAGCGAACCGGTGTCGGGCGCCGTCCAGTCGTCCTCCGCGCCCATCTGCAGCGCGGCGGCGACGAGGCCGTCCGGCGAGGACCATCGCCGGTACACCGTGGTCTTGTGCACCCCGGACCGCTCGGCGACCGCGTCCACGGTCAGTTCGCCGAACCCGCGTTCGGCCAGCAGGTCGAGGGTGGCGTGCAGCACGGCCTGGCGGGTGCGTTCGGTCCGGCCGCCGGGCCGCTGGGTACCGGAGGTTGCCAATTGCTACTCCTGTTGCGTTAGTGTGAGCAGTATGTCAGACCCAGCGAAGATCGCCGAACTCATCGGTGACGCGACGATCGTCGCCATCGGTGAGAACAACCACCACATCCACGAGTTCGGCGACCTGCGCAATCGTTTGCTCCGGCACCTCGTCGAGCAGCACGGTTTCCGGGTCGTGGCCTTCGAATCCGGCTTTGCCGAGGGCAAGCTCGTCGAAGACTGGCTGAACGGCGCCCCGGGCGACGTCGCCGACATCGGCCGCGACGGCTTCACCTTCTCGCTCGGGGAATCGCCTGAGGCCCACGAAATGCTCACGTGGCTCCGCGAACGGGGCGACGTCCGGTACTACGGCCTCGATGTGCCGAGTTCCGCGGGCTCGCCGGTGCCGTCGCTCGACGCGGCCCGCGCCTATCTGTCCACTGTGGATGACGCCGCGACGAGCCTGGTCGACGCGGCGATCGAGGCGACCAAGGGGTACGCGTCGGTCAGCAGCGCGGAGGCGCCCGCCAAGTACGCCGCACTCGACGACGCCGCCAAGGACAAGGCGACCGCGGCGCTCACCCGGCTCAAGACGCACCTGACCTCGTTGCGTCCCGTCTACGGGGACACCGCCGTCGCGGAGCACCACGTCGAAGGCGCACTGCGCGTCGACGCGTACCTCGCCGAGGTCGCCGCGATGATGTCCGGCGACGCGCCCGCCCTGCAGAGCGGTTCGCGCGACGCGTACATGGCGGAGACCGTCCGGTTGATCCGGCGGCTGCACGGCGCCGGCACGAAGATCGTCGTGATGCTCCACAACGGACACCTCCAGCGCGTCCCGTTCTCGCCGTTCCCCGGGCTCACCTCACCTTCGGCGGGCACGCATCTGGCCGCCGAGTTCGGCGACGACTACTTCGCGCTCGGGCTCACCGCCGTCGAGGGCGAGACCACCGGGCTCAAGCCCGATCCGGCCGCGCGGCTCGGTTTCACCGTGTACCGCCAAGAACTGGACGCACCGGCCGAAGGCAGCGTCGAAGCCGAAGGCCCCGGGCTCGTGGACCTCCGCGCACGACGGGGAACCGCGGGACCCCAGAGCATCCGGCACGCGCATCTGTTCAACCCCGTCGACGTCGCCGACGCCTTCGACGCGCTGGTCTGCTTCCCGAAGTCGACGGTCAGCGGCCATATCGGGCAAGACCAGTCGAATGGGTGACACTCCGGGGTTGCCGCCCCCGGTGGACAGGCGTAGAGCCAAGGCATGATCATTCGACTGGTACGGGTCATGGCCGCGCTGGCGCTCCTGGTGCTGGTGGCGCCGCCAGCCTCCGCGACGGAAGTCCAGCAGAACCCGCCGAACTGGGGGCTGGACCGGATCGACCAGCGAACGGGTCTCGACCAGCTCTACCACTACGAGACCGACGCGAAGGACGTCACGGTCTACGTGATCGACAGCGGGGTCGACGCGGCGCATCCGGACTTCGGCGGCCGGGTGAAGCCCGGTAAGGACTTCCTCAACGGCGGCACGGACACCACCGACACCAATGGTCACGGCACGTACCTGGCCGGTGTCGCCGCGTCGAGGACCTTCGGGGTCGCGAAGGGCGCGCAGATCGTCCCGGTCCGGGTGATCGACGCACAGGGCGGCGGCGCGACGGACAAGATCATCGCGGGTATCGACTGGGTGA
Source organism: Amycolatopsis sp. NPDC043889 (assembly GCF_056435645.1). Lineage (NCBI taxonomy): Bacteria > Bacillati > Actinomycetota > Actinomycetes > Pseudonocardiales > Pseudonocardiaceae > Amycolatopsis > Amycolatopsis sp. NPDC043889. The sequence goes on along the minus strand of NZ_JBWKEC010000005.1, from coordinate 246,131 downwards.
CGCGGAACGCGCAGCAGCCCGCCGTCGCCGTCCTCGGTATCGGCGGCACGGCCAACGACCAGCTCGACGCCGCCGTCCGGGCGCTCGCGGCGGTCGTCCCGGTCGCCCTCCCGGCGGGCGGCGAGGCCACCGACGCGGGCAAGTTCTCCCCCGGACGGGTCACCGAAGCGCTCACCGTCGGCTCGACCGACGCGAGCGACCAGGTCGGGTCGACGTCGAACCACGGCGAGGTCGTCGACCTCTTCGCGCCCGGCGTGGACGTGCCGGGACCCAACGCCGGTGGCAGCGGCGGAAGGGTGCTCAGCGGCACGTCGTCGGCCGCCGCGCACGTCGCCGGGGTGGCCGCACTGTACCGATCGCAGCATCCCGCGGTCTCCGCGCCGGACGTCGTGAAAGCACTGGTGGACCTCGCCGCCGTCGACGTGCTGACCGGCGTCCACGAGGGCACCGCGAACAGGTTGCTGCAGAGTCCCGGAGCGCAACTCAGCCAGGGATGATGTCCATCACCTGGGCAACAACTCCCGCCCTGCGGGACCGAACAGGTAACGTGCCTCACCTACCGATCCGATGATGGGAAGGACCGGCATGTTCCGCAAGGTACTGGTCGCCAACCGGGGTGAGATCGCCATCCGCGCGTTCCGCGCCGGATTCGAGCTCGGCGCGGGCACGGTGGCTGTGTTCCCGCACGAAGACCGCAATTCGCTCCACCGGCTGAAGGCCGACGAGGCCTACGAGATCGGCGAACCCGGTCACCCGGTGCGGGCCTATCTGTCGGTCGAGGAGATCGTCGCGGCCGCCAAGAAGGCGGGCGCGGACGCCGTTTACCCCGGCTACGGCTTCCTCTCCGAGAACCCGGACCTCGCGCGCGCGTGCGAGGACGAAGGCATCACCTTCGTCGGACCGAGCGCGGACATCCTCGAACTGACCGGCAACAAGGCCCGCGCGGTCAAGGCCGCGCGCGAGGCCGGGGTGCCGGTGCTGGGTTCTTCCGAACCCTCCTCCGACGTCGACGCGCTGATCGCCGCCGCCGAGGAGATCGGCTTCCCGGTCTTCGTGAAGGCCGTCGCCGGTGGTGGCGGACGCGGTATGCGTCGCGTCCAGGAGCCCGCGCAGCTGCGCGAGTCCATCGAGGCCGCCGCGCGTGAGGCCGAGTCGGCCTTCGGCGACCCGACGGTGTTCATCGAGAAGGCCGTCGTCGAGCCGCGCCACATCGAGGTCCAGATCCTCGCCGACGGCGCGGGCAACGTGATCCACCTCTTCGAGCGCGACTGCTCGGTCCAGCGGCGGCACCAGAAGGTCGTCGAGCTGGCCCCCGCGCCGAACCTGCCGTCCGAACTGCGGGACCGGATCTGCTCCGACGCGGTGAAGTTCGCCCGCCAGATCGGTTATCGCAACGCCGGCACCGTCGAGTTCCTGCTCGACCGGGACGGCAACCACGTCTTCATCGAGATGAACCCGCGCATCCAGGTCGAGCACACGGTGACCGAAGAGGTCACCGACGTCGACCTCGTCCAGTCGCAGCTGCGCATCGCCTCCGGCGAGACGCTCGACGACCTGGGGCTGTCGCAGGACAAGGTGTACCTGCGCGGCGCCGCCCTGCAGTGCCGCATCACCACCGAGGATCCCGCCAACGGCTTCCGCCCGGACACCGGGATGATCAGCGCGTACCGCTCGCCCGGTGGCTCCGGTATCCGTCTCGACGGCGGGACGGCGTTCTCCGGCACCGAGATCAGCGCGCACTTCGACTCGCTGCTGGTGAAGCTCACCTGCCGCGGCCGCGACTTCAAGACCGCCGTCGGCCGCGCCCGCCGCGCCGTCGCCGAGTTCCGGATCCGCGGTGTGGCCACGAACATCCCGTTCCTGCAGGCCGTGCTCGACGACCCGGACTTCCGCGAAGGCCGCGTCACGACGTCGTTCATCGAGGAGCGCCCGCATCTGCTCACCGCGCGCCATTCGGCCGACCGCGGGACCAGGCTGCTGACCTACCTCGCCGACAAGACGGTCAACAAACCGCACGGCGAGCGTCCGCGCACCCTCGATCCGCAGGTCAAGCTGCCGAAGCTGCCCAAGGGGCTCGAACCGGCGCCCGGCTCGAAGCAGAAGCTCACCGAACTGGGCCCGGACGGTTTCGCCCGCTGGCTGCGGGAGTCGCCGACCATCGGCGTCACCGACACCACCTTCCGTGACGCGCACCAGTCGCTGCTCGCCACCCGGGTGCGGACGAAGGACCTCCTCGCGGTCGCGCCGGTGGTCGCTCGGACCACGCCGCAGCTGCTTTCGCTGGAATGCTGGGGCGGCGCGACCTACGACGTCGCGCTGAGGTTCCTGGCGGAGGACCCGTGGGAGCGGCTGGCGAAGCTGCGGGAAGCGGTGCCGAACATCTGCCTGCAGATGCTGCTGCGGGGCCGCAACACCGTCGGGTACACGCCGTACCCCACCGAGGTGACCAACGCCTTCGTCGAGGAGGCGACGGCGACCGGCATCGACATCTTCCGGATCTTCGACGCGCTCAACGACGTCGAGCAGATGCGCCCGGCGATCGAAGCCGTCCGCGAGACCGGCACCGCCGTCGCCGAGGTGGCGCTCTGCTACACCTCGGACCTGTCGGACCCGGCGGAGAAGCTGTACACGCTGGACTACTACCTCAAGCTGGCGGAGCAGATCGTCGGCGCGGGGGCGCACGTCCTGGCCATCAAGGACATGGCGGGCCTGCTGCGGGCGCCGGCGGCGGCGCGGCTGGTTTCCGCGCTGCGCAAGGAGTTCGACCTCCCCGTGCACATCCACACGCACGACACCGCGGGTGGCCAGCTGGCGACGTACCTGGCCGCGATCCAGGCCGGGGCGGACGCCGTCGACGGTGCCGTCGCGTCCATGGCGGGCACGACGTCGCAGCCGTCGCTTTCCGCGCTCGTCGCGGCCACCGACCACTCGGACCGGCCGACCGGGCTCGACCTGCAGGCGATCGGTGACCTGGAGCCGTACTGGGAGAGCGTGCGCAAGATCTACGCGCCGTTCGAGGCGGGGCTCTCCTCGCCGACCGGGCGGGTGTACCACCACGAGATCCCGGGCGGTCAGCTGTCGAACCTGCGCACCCAGGCGATTTCGCTCGGTCTCGGGGAGCGGTTCGAGGACATCGAGGCGATGTACGCGGCCGCGGACAAGATCCTCGGCCACCTGGTCAAGGTCACGCCTTCGTCCAAAGTGGTCGGTGACCTCGCGCTGCACCTCGTCGGCGCGGGTGTCTCGCCGTCCGACTTCGAGGCGGAGCCGAACAAGTTCGACATCCCCGACTCGGTGATCGGCTTCCTGCGCGGCGAACTGGGCGACCCGCCCGGGGGCTGGCCGGAGCCGTTCCGCACGAAGGCACTCGAAGGCCGCGCGCGGCCGAAGCCGGTGCAGGAACTGTCCGAAGAGGACCGCAAGGGGCTGGCCGAGAACCGGCGCGCGACGCTGAACCGGCTGCTGTTCCCCGGGCCCACGAAGGACTTCGAGGCGCACCGCGAGCAGTACGGTGACACCTCCGTCCTGCCGTCCAAGGACTTCTTCTACGGCCTGCGGCCGGGCGAGGAGTACTCGGTCGACCTCGAACAGGGTGTCCGGCTGCTGATCGAGCTTGAGGCCATCGGCGAGGCGGACGAGCGCGGGCTGCGCACGGTGATGTCCACGCTCAACGGCCAGCTGCGCCCGATCCAGGTCCGCGACACCTCGATCGCGTCGGACATCCCGGCGACGGAGAAGGCCGACAAGGGCGACCCGAAGCAGATCGCCGCGCCGTTCGCGGGCGTGGTCACGTTGCAGGTGTCCGAGGGCGACGAGGTCGAGGCCGGTGCGACGGTCGCGACCATCGAGGCGATGAAGATGGAGGCGTCGATCACCGCGGCGAGCGGCGGCAAGGTGTCGCGGCGCGCGATCAACGCCGTCCAGCAGGTGGAAGGCGGGGACCTGCTCCTCGTCCTGGAGTGACCTAATCCGGAGTGCCGTGAAGGCCTCCTTCCCTACCTTCAGGGTAGGGAAGGAGGCCTTCACGGACTTGCGGCCGCCGCTAGCCTGGACCGGGTGCTGATCAACGCCGTACCCCAGTTCCAGGGCGCTCTGACCGAACGCGCGCCGGAGTTGCCCGAAGGTTGCGTCGCGCTCGCCGAGCTCGCGGGCCACGTGCTGGGCGTGCCGGTGCACCACATCCGGCAGACCCGCGAGACGTCGCCCGCGGTCGACGGCATCGCCAACCGCGCGGTGCTCACCGGCGCGAACCGCGCCGCACAGCTCGCCGCCCTCGAAGCACCGGGCGGCCCGGTGCTCACCATCGGCGGGGACTGCGGCGTCGAGCTGATCCCGATCGGGGTCGCGCGCTACCGCTTCGGGCCGGGGCTCGGCGTCGCCTGGTTCGACGCGCATTCCGACCTCAACACCGCGGAGACGTCGCCGTCCGGCGCGTTCCACGGCATGGTGCTGCGGTCGCTGCTCGGCGAGGGCGACCCGGAGTTCGCCGCGAACCCGCCGGTCGAACCCGGACGCGTCGTCCTCGCGGGGACGAGGGCCTTCGACGACGCCGAGCGGGCCGTGGTCGACCGCGGGCTCGTCGTCGAGACGGCCGACGTCGCCGCCGGGCTGGCCGGCGCGGACAAGGTCTACGTCCATCTCGATCTCGACGTGCTCGACCCGGCGGAGTTCGACGGGCTGAACTATCCGGAGCCCGGTGGCTTGACGATCGAGCGCCTGGTGGCGATGCTTCGCGGGCTGAGCGGGTTCGAGGTCGTGGGCGCGGGGATCACCGAATGCGCCGGCACCGAGGTCCGCGTGCTGGAGCCCGTGCTCGAAGTACTCGGGGAATTGCTCACCGGAAAGCAGTGACGCTCCGTATTCATCGGCCGTTCGTACGTACCGCGCGAGGCGTTTGCCGGGCACTTGTCATCAAAATTCAGGGATGACCCGTGATTTTGTCACGATGGTGACAAGAAATCGGTTTCTTCTGCGAAAGGTGACACATTCACGAGCGACTCCGCGATGTGTTCGTTGTCACCTCACGACGATCGTGGGATGTCGGGACGCTGGGCGGAGCAAAGGAGCTGCGATGTCGGTGGAGCGCGGAATCGAACACGCTGCGCAGCCCCCTGCGGCACTTCCCCGTAAGCTCGCCGACATTTTGCGACCGGAACTGGGCAGTCTCGCCAACGAGATCGTCGACGAGATCCGGGCGACCATCCCCGCGTACGCGCGCCCGCTCGACGGGCCGTACGGGAAGTCGATCCGCGCGGGCGTCGAGTACGCGATCACGTTGTTCGTCGCCCAGATCGCGGATCCGAGCGTCTCCAAGGAACAGTCGCACGAGGTCCACCACCGCCTCGGGCAGAACGAGATGCGGGAGGGCCGGAGCCTCGACACCCTCCAGTCGGCGTACCGGGTCGGCGCCAGGGTTTCATGGCGGCGCATCATGCGGGTCGGCCGCCGCAGCGGTCTCTCGTCCGCGGTCATGTCGCAACTGGCCGACGCGATGCTCGCGTTCATGGACGAACTCGCGTCCGTCGCGCTGGACGGATACCTCGAAGCGAAGGCGCGCACCGCGGGGGCGCTGGACACCTGGCGCCGCAAACTGCTGCACCTGGTGCTGGAAACCCCGCCCGCGCCGTCGAAGGCGATCGCGGAACTCGCGCAGCTGACCGGCTGGACGGTGCCCGAGCGCGCGACGCCGGTGGTGCTGCACCCGATCGGCGAAACCGTCAGACCCCGGCGGCACAACGCCGTGGATTCGGACGTGCTCGCCGAACTCGACTGCGCTGAGCCGCGTGTGCTCGTCCCCGGCGAGATCTCCGTCGCCCGCCTGGCCACTCTGCAGGCCGCGCTGCCGGACTACCGGCTCTCGATCGGCCCGTGCCGCCCGCTGGACTCCGTCGCCGATTCCCTCCGCTGGGCGCGCGAGGCCCTGCACCTGTCCGAACGCGGCATCATCCAGGCCCGCCGGGTGATCCGCGCCGAAGAACACCTCGCCACCCTGCTCGTGAACGCGGACGCCGCGCTGACCTGCCAGTTGCGCGACCGCCTGTTCGCCCCGCTCGCGGAGATGACCGGGAAACAGCGGGAACGGCTGCTCGAAACCCTGCGAGCCTGGCTCGACAGCCAGGGCAACGTCGTCGACATCGCCGAGCGTCTCCAGGTCCACCCGCAGACCGTGCGCTACCGCATGCGGCAGTTGCAGGCGACGTTCGGCGAGCACCTGCGGGACCCGGGGGCACGGTTCGAGATGGAGCTCGCGCTGCGGGCCGGGGTCAGCCCTTCGGCGTCGGCGGGGTTCGCGCTGCCTGAGGTGCTTCCGGCGCCGCGGAAGAGTCCACAGTGGACGCCGAGTGGCTCGTAGCGACCTGGTTGCCGCCGGGGTGACCCCGGTGAGCCGCGCGCAGCTTCTCCGATTCGGAGGAGACCGGCGGCGTGACCGGCTGTCCCGCCGTCACCGGTGCGGCCTCGGCGATCCGGGCCGGGACCGTCAGGACGGCGGCCACGCTGAGGGCCGCGACGACGAAGGCCGTCCGTGCGCCGACGGGTCTCCGGATCCGGGCTCTCACAGCGTTTTCCATTGCTCGTAGCGCTCCTTTTCCGCGGAAGGGGGCAAGAGGTGGTCGATCCGCCTGAGCTGGCTGAGCAGGCTCAACCGTCCGACGATCGCGCGGGCTTCAGGTCCTGGCGACGGACCCGCCAGGAGTTCGCGTGCCGTTTCGACCGGCGGCGAGTCGTGCAGGAACTCGTGGAGGAGTCGCATCGGGTCGAGGAGAGCGATGTCCGTCCTGGGGCCGACGGCGAGGATCAGCGCAGCAGTCAGATGGAACCTGTTCGCCGTCGCGGATTGCCTGCTGTATCCGCCGTAGGGCATCAGCCAGGAAAAGAACGTCTCGGCGATCTCGGCGCAGTGCCGCAACCGATCGTCGGTGAGTTCCCGGCAGTGCTTGATGAACCCGCCCCGGAAGTCCTCGTCGATCAACGCCCAGGGCGTCTCCTCCAGCAGGTCGATCGGATTCGCCTTCGCCAGCCGCGTGGGGTCGACGGCCGCCAGCCTGTCGGTCAGCTCCTCGAAGGTCATCCACCTGACCTCCGAGAACGTGGGCATAGCCGTCTGGTTTTCCTTCATGAGATGAAGTACCCCTTCGCTTCGAAGGCGTTCTTGCCGATCTGGTAGTAGCCGCGCTAACGCGAATCGCTCGGCGCCTCGACACTGCCCTCGTTGGTGCGGCGGCCGGGGCCGGCCATTCGCGACTTCGACGAACCCGGCTTCGCGGCGGCCTCCCTGGACGGCGCCGTCCGGGAGGGCGGCGTCGCTCGGCCGAGACACGTGGCACACTGGCCGAAGTGAACGGGCGGACGGCGCGCGTTCGCCGGATCGGTGGCCTCGCCGATCCTCAGCGGCGCGCCACAGGCGGATCCACATTGGGGCACTTGCGCTCCAGATCCCAGGGCAACCCGACCTGGTTGACTCCGACACAAGCCTGGTTCCCCGGCCCCGACGCCATCCCGCTCATCAGCGAGTCGAGATCCTCCTTCACACCGCAGCCCGAAAACGGGGGCAACGTGAAGTCCCGATAGGCGGGATCCGTCCACTTCGGATCGGTGCGCACGACGCCACCGGTGAACATCCCGTACTTCTCCCCGCGGAGATTGATCTTGATCGGCTCGGCGGTGAGGCAGTTGTCGCCGACGTCGAGGCCGACCCCGTTGATGGTGACCCCGCTCAGTTTCCCGTAGACCTTGAGCGGGGTGAGGACGGTCGAGCTGCCCTCCGGTTCCGGGATCGAAACGCCGTCGACGTCGATGATGTGATTGCCGGTCGCGTAGTCCTCCGGCAACAGCTCCATGGTCGCGGTGATCGGGACGAAGCCGAAACCGAGGAAGGTGATCGTGCTCGGCGGCATCATGACGGAGCCGGTGATCTTGCCGGGGCCTTCGGTGTTCTCCAGGTCGACGTGCCACACCGCGTTGACCATGAACGCGGGCTTCAGCCGGGCGAAGGCGCCGAGTTTCGTGATCGACGACGTGCCCTGCAGTTCGAACGGCTGCAACGCGATGGGGTAGAGGGCGTTGGCGTGGACGTCATCAGCGGCTCGCGCGTCGGCACCGGGCTTCTTCTGCTCACCGGGCTTGCCGGACTCCGGCTTGGGCTTCCCGAGCGGCAGGAGCGCGACACTGCCGAGCAGCGTGTTCTGGTCCGGCGCCTGGGTGCAGGTGATCGGTTTCAGCGGTGTCTCGGCGGCGGTCAGCGCGAGCGACGGCGCGCCCGTGCTCAGCCGCAGTTCGGACGGCACCTTCAGCAGGATGTCGGGGACGGTGCCCGTCGCGACCAGCTTCAGTTCGCCGGTGGCGGGCACCTTCGTCGCCGGGATCGTCAGGGAGACCGGGACCGGGGTCTTCTTGTCCCCGTTCGCGGCCGTGAGCTCGACGGTCGCACCGCCCGCGACCTCGGCGACGGCTCCGAGTGACCCTTCGCCGATGGTGAAGGTCAGCGAGAAGTCCTTGACCTGAACGGGTTTTCCGGTCTGGACGACCTTCGGCAGCGTCGCCTGGACGTCCATGGTGACCGGCCGTTCCCCGACTGGATCCGGGAAGACACAGGTGTTCGCGAGACTCTGGTGCGCGGACGTGGCGCCTTGCAGCGGTGCCGGCGGTGGTGTGGCCGGGTCGGTCGCGGCCGAAGAGGACAGTGCGCCGCTCACCCCCACGAGCAGGATGACGCCCGCCAGAACGGGAAACCTCCCGAGTGCCCGGCGAACCTGCTGCGTCATGGGTGTTCCTCTCGTGCCTTGCGCGGATGGAGACCGTGCGGGGCGGGCGTCCCCGCCCCGCACGGGTGGTTCATCAGGTGATCGGGATCGCCGGGCTGAACGCGCGGTTCTGTGCCGGGTTGGTGTTCTTCACGGTGCAGTTGAAGTTCCACGTCGTCCAGGTGCCGTCCTTCTTGTGGAAGTCCAGCGGAGCGTTGATCGTGGTGCCGAGCGAGGCGGTCGCCGAACCGGGAGCGCCGGCGGTGAACGTCGGGACACCGGTGCCCGCGCCCTGGACGATGTTGAACGACCGGGGGCCGGGCACGTACGGGTTGATCTGGGTCGGGACGTCCAGGTTCGTCACCGTCGCCGAAGTGGGCGTGGCGTTGGTGATGGTGATCGGCATGTTGGCCTTGCCGCGGACGCCGTCGTAGTTGGCGGCGTTGAGCAGCGCGTTGATGGTGGCGTTGATCGTCGCGGTCCCCGAGATGTTCGTCGGGGTGGCGGTGCCGCCCGAGGCGATCGACGTCGGGCCGTCGAACTGGGCCTTCACGTCCAGCTGCTGCTGGCCGATGCCGGGGAAGTTGCACATGTAGGCGACGGTGCCGGTGGCGTAGGTGGTCGCGGCGGCGGCCGTGCCGGCGGTGAGCACGGCGACCGCGCCCATCGCGACGGCGGTGGTGGCGACGCCGGCTGACAACTTGCCAAGTCTACGGGACATACCTGTCATCTCCTTTGATCCAGTTTACGTCTCGGGCGGCTTTCCCCATGCGCCTTTCGGCGGATTTTTCTGATCAAATATGCTCGACTCGAGCGGCTTTCTCGGTGGTGGGGTAAACCGAGGTTACCCGCGAGTTATGTACGTAACAAGGATTCATGTCGACATGTTTCGAAGTGGGCGATGGGCCCGTTCTTTCTTGTCAGCGCGCGCTGAATTCGATTATGAAGTTTGTCCGGGGATGACAAAGAGGCGGCCGATCGGTGGAACCGGGTTAACATTCCGCGCATGTCTTCCGAGAATCGACGATCGGGATCACGACGGGTAGCGGGCGTCGCGATTACCGTAATGATCGCAACGGTTTCCCTTTCCGGTACGGCAAGCGCCGCGCCGACCGGCGAAGCGCGGCCATGGGGGAGCAACGACTACGGACAGGGGACCATACCGGCCGCGGCGCTCGGCGCCAGTGCGGTCTCCGCGGGCGCGATCACCCACCTCGCGCTCAAGGGCGGCGGGGTGATCGCCTGGGGGAACGACAGCTACGGCCAGCTGGCCGTCCCGTCCGCGGCCACGTCCGGGGTCTCGGCGATCGCCGCCGGCTGGGCGCACGAACTCGCGCTGAAGAACGGCGGTGTTATCGCCTGGGGCAACGGTTTCTACGGTCAGAACGTGGTACCGGCGGCCGCGACGTCGGGGGTCACGGCGATCTCCACCAGCGCGTACTTCAATCTGGCGCTCAAAACGAACGGCAGCGTGCTGAGCTGGGGTTCGAGGACGGCCGTGCCCACGACGGTTTCGTCGGGGGTCACCGCGATCTCGGCGGGCGGCGATCACGGGCTGGCGCTCAAGAACGGCGGCGTCGTCGCCTGGGGGAGCAACGGGAAAGGCCAGATCACCGTGCCCGCGGCGGCCACGTCCGGGGTCTCGGCGGTCTCCGCCGGGTTCCGGCACAGCATCGCGCTGAAGAACGGCGGCGTCATCGCGTGGGGCGACAACTTCTACGGCCAGGCCACGGTTCCGCCGGAGGCGCAGTCCGGCGTCGTCGCCATCGACGCGGGGTTCAACCACAATGTCGCGCTGAAAGCCGACGGGAGCGTCTTCGCCTGGGGCAGCAACGTGAAGTCGGAAAGCCGTGACACCAGCACGGAACCGCCGACGGACTTCTGGAAGTTCTCCGGGGTCTGCGCTCCGGTCTACGCCGTTTCCGCAGGTGACAGCACCGGGGTCGCGCTGGTCGACCCGACGGCGCCGTATTTCTGCTGACGGTCCGTGAAGGCCTCCTTGCCTACCCTGAAGGTAGGGAAGGAGGCCTTCACGGACTGCAGGCCCCGACGGGTGTCAGGACAGGTTGGACTTCATGCTCAGGTCGATCGTGTTGCCGGGACCGGAGATCAACGCCCCCAGCGCGAGGTCGTTGATGAAGCAGTCCTTGAACTCGGGGATGGTGAACGTCCCCGAAGACGGGATGGTCGGCGCGAACAGGTCGACGTTCTTCGACACCAGGGTCAGGTCGAGCGGTTTGACGGTCTTGCAGGCGTTCGGCACCGTCGGGAGCGGGATGACCGGCCAGAACAGGCCGACCACGATGTTGTCGATCAGCATGTTCGCCTGAGAGTGGGTGGTCAGGTCGCCGTTGGCGAGCGTGCCGGTGACCGGGCCGGTCGGCTCGATCCGCACACGGGCCTTGATCTTGAAGACACCCGAGACCAGCGAGATGTTCGCCGTCGAGGGCGGCAGGGAAAGGTTTCCGCGGATGCCGACGTTGTCACCGTCGATGACCAGGGCGCCGTCGAGCTGGCCGGGGCCGAGATCGAGGGTGCCGCCGGTCTTCTTCACCGTGGTCTTCCCGGTGACGGTGTAGGACACCGGGATCTCCACCGGATCGTCCGCGAGGGCGGGGGTCGCGGCGAGGCTGCCCGCCACGGCGAGCGCGGACGTGAGCGCGACGACCGTGCCGAGACGGCGACGGGCTGATTTAGGGCGCGTTCGACCGAACATGGGATTCTCCTCGTTTTCTCTCCTGGTTTACAAAGCGGACGAATGAGGGATCACCGGGGGACGAGATCGGTGATGACCCAGTTGTCGCCTTCACGTTCCGCGGTTATCGAAAGCTGCGCCGCGGCCGCTGTCGAAGAATTGTTGTCGGCCCGGGTGGCCGCTTGATCGAGGAATACCAGCAACTTCGCTTTACCGTCGCCGAGTTCCTGGACGGCGGATGAGGAGACGCGGGTGGTGAGAACGAGTTTCTGCGCCGGAGCCTTTTCCCTGACCTGGGCGAACAACTGGTTGTAGGACTCCAGCGCCTTGCCTCTGAGCACCGACGCGGCCGCCTTTTCGGTGGCGTCGGTCCGGTCGTAGGAATAGGAGAAGATCTTGTCGAGCGCCACGGTCACCGCGGAGTTCACCTCGGCGGTCGCGCCGACGTCGGTGAGCGCGGTGTTGGCCGCCGACGGCGCCGCCGAGATCGACTTCGCCTCCAGCGTGAACCACACCCCGGCCGCGACCAGCACGGCCGCCGCCACCAGCAGGATCAGCGGCAGCTTCGACCGGCGTGATGGCGTCTCGGTGACCTCTTCTTCGACGACCTCGGTTTCGGTGTCGGCCGTGGCGGTCATCGCGCACCCACCGGCAGCTGGTCGAGCGCGCTGAGCTTCCAGCCCTCGTCCGTCCTGGTCAGCCCGGCGGCGAACCGGTTGCGCTTCGTCGTCGGCGCCGCGCCCTCCTTCGCCATCGTGATCTCCACCGACGCCAGCATCTTGGCCGTTCCCGCGTGGTCGTCCAGTTCGCTGATCGCCGCGTCGAGCACCTTGCCCGTCGAGACGGTCGCGTCCTGGGTGAGCGTCCGTTTCGTCGCGTCGTCGGCCTTGCCCAGCTGCTCGCGCAGCGGGCCGGTGGACGCGGCGAGCCAGTCGGCGATGCCCTGGTCGACGCGGTGGTGGTCGAGGCTCGTGAGCCGGGCGACGAGTTCACGCCCGGACTTCAGCGCTTCGTCGCGCGAGTTGCCGTAGGACACGGCCTCGGAACCCGTCGCGGTGAACCAGGTGTACCCGGCCCATCCCGCGAACGCGCAGGCCGCGGCGAACACGGCGATCGCGATCTTCAGTTGCGCAGCCACAACATCTCCTCGAGGCTGGTGGACGTCGGCTGGCCGTCGGCGCCGAAGCCGCCGGGGATCGCGGCGGGCGGGACGCCGCCCTTCGGCGCGTTCTGCGAGCCTCGGACCGAACTCGCGTTGCCCTTTTCGAGCGTGCACGCGGCACCGGTGTTGAACGGCAGCGCCGAGAGTTCCGCGCTGCTGCGGACCTTCGTGCCCCCGTAGCCCTTGGCGCACGGCATCGGGTCGAAGAACGTCAGGACCAGCCCGATCTTCCCGGACTGCTCGTCGACGGCGGCGTCGACCGCGGACACCGCCTTCGGGGTGTTGATCAGGAGCTGCCGGAGGCCGTCGGTGCGGGCGGAGAACACGTGCGAGGTGGTGAGCAGGTTCGCCAGCAGGATCGGCAGGCCCGGTTCGTTGTCCCGCAGCAGCCCGGAGAGCTGGGTCGCCGCGTCGGGCGCCGTCGCGATCAGCCGCCGCAGGTCACCGTCCGAACGGGACAGTTGCTCGGCGAACTGCTTGGCGTTGCCGCTGAACTGCCGCCACGCCTGCGACGAGTCGACTTGCGTCTTCAGCACGGTCGAGCCGTCGGTGATCAGCTTCTCCGTCTGCGGCAGGTGGTTCGCGGCCTGTTTGGTGAAGTCGGTGGTGGAGTCCAGCAGCACCTGCAGGTTCGCGCCGGAACCGCGCAGGGCGTTGTCGAGTTCGTCGACCACGGTTCGCAGGTCCTCGGTCGGCACGGACGCGGTCAGCGAGTCGAGGTCGGTCAGCAGATGCTGCACCGGCAGTGGAACGGCCGTCGCCTCACGCGGGATGACCGAACCTTCGGCGAGGTACGGCCCGTCGCCGGTCCGCGGCTGGAGGTCGACGAACTGCTCGCCCACCGCGGACCGGTTCGCCACGACCGCCCGCGAGTTCGCGGGGATCGGGGGCGCGTCGTCGTCGATCACCAGGTCCGCTTCCATGCCACCGTCGGTGAGCCGCAGTTCGCCGACCCGGCCGACGGCGACGCCCCGATAGGTCACCTCGCCGTTGGTGAACACGCCCCCGCCGTCGGTCAGCGAAAGCTTCACGGTGTACCCGCCCGCCCCGAAGAGCCGGCCGAGGCCCGCGTAACTGGCCCCGACGAACGCCGTCGTCGCCAGCGCGAGGATGACGAACGCGATCACCTGGATCCGGACACGGGTGGTGAGCATCAGCTACCTCCGGAGGACGGCAGCGGCAAGGTCGGGAGCCCCGGCGGAACCCCTTCGCCAGGGGGCGGGAGTTCGACACCCGGCGCGGGGATCACCGAGGCGTACACGTTCAGGTAATCGCCCTTGATGCCGTCGCGGACGGCGTCGGTGAACGGGAACGTCGGCAGGATCTCCAGCGACTTGGGCAGGCTCTCGCCAGCGTCGGCCAGCCGCTTGAGGATCGGCGCGAGCGCGGTGAGGTCCGCGACGAGATCTGCCCGGCTCTTCTTGATCACGTCGACACCGACGCCGGAGAGCCGGTCCAGTGACTGCAGCATCGAGACGAGCTGGGTGCGCTGGTCGGAAAGGCTCTGGAGGCCGGGGGTGAGATCGGTGAGCGCGCCCTCGACCTGCTTCTTCCGGTTCGCCAGCGTCGTGGAGAGCCGGTTGAGCCCGTCGAGCGCGGAGGTGATGTCGGAGCGGTGCGTGTCCAGGTTGGACACCAGCTGTTCCACAGTGGACAAGAACGAGCGGATCTCCTCCTCGTTGCCGTCCATCACCTTCGACAACTCCCGGTTGATGGTCTGCAACTGGCCGATCCCGCCGCCGTTGAGCAGCAGCGACAGCGCGCCGAAGATCTCCTCGAACTCCGGGTTGCGGTTCGTGCTCGCGACCGGGATCACCGCGCCCTCGCCCAGCCTGCCCTCGGCCTTCGCCGCGCTCGGGGCCAGTTCGATGAACTTCTCGCCGAGCAGGCTGGACTGGCGCAGCCGCGCGATGGCGTTGGCGGGCAGGTGGACGTCGCCGTTGACCGCAAGGACGGTCTCGGCCGTCCAGCCGTCTTCACCGAGCTTGATGGTCTCGACCCGGCCGACCGGGACGTCGCCGACCTTCACCGCGGCCTGGGGGACCAGGTCGAGGACGTCGGCGAACTGCACGGTCACCCGGTACGGATGGTCGCCGATGTCCGCGCCGCCGGGGAGCGGCAGGTCGTAGACGCCCTTGAAATCCGAGGAACAGGCGGTGAGCGCGACACAGCACGCGGCGAGCGCGGCGATCTTCCGTTTCGCGGCCATCAGCGCCCCCCGGTGTAGGTGTCGCCGGTGACCGGCAGCGGGAGCGGGAGGTATTCGAGCATGTTGCCGCGGCTCTGCAGCTTGCCGGTCTTCGGGTCGACGGCTTCGAGCACGTTCGTCACCGCAAGCGGGATCGTGTCGAGGGTTTCGGCCAGCGCGGCGCGCTTGTCGACCAGTGTCCCGGTTGTCACCGCGAGCTTGTCCACATTGGACTTGATCAGCGCGCGGTTGTCCTTGATGAACTGCTGGATCTCCGCCAGCGCGCCGCCGAGACCGTTGAGCGCGCGGGCGAGCTCGTCCTTGTTCCGGGCGAGCGTGCCGGTCACCGAGGCGAGCTGCTTGTTGACCTCGCTGACGTTCCGGTCGTTGGTGGCCAGCATCGAGGTGAACCGCTGCAGTTCGTCGACGGTGGCGAACAGGTTCTGCGAGTTCCCGGAGAGGGTCCTGGCGAGGTCGGCGAAGTTGCGCACCGACTCGTTGAACGGCTTGCCGTTGCCCTGGAGGTTCTTCGCGCCGGTGCGCAGGAGTTCCGAAAGCGCGCCGTCGGCGTTCGCGCCGTTGGGGCCGAGGGCCTTGGCGAGGGTGTCGAGGCTGGAGTAGAGCTGGTCGAGTTCCACCGGCGTTCCGGTGCGCTCGACCGGGATCACCGCGCCGTCGTCCAGCCGGTTCCCGGCGCGGGTGAGCTTGGTGAACTGGACGTAGCGGTCGGCCACCACGCTCGGCGCCACGACCAGGACGTTCGTATCGGCGGCGATCGGGGTCGACCCGTCGACGGTCAGGACGACCTTCACCCGTTCCCCTTCCGGGTCCACCGATTCGACCTGGCCGACGCGGACGCCGAGCACCCGCACGTCCGATCCGCTGTAGACGCCGACGGCGCGCGAGAAGTACACGGTGACGCGGTCGAGCCCGGTGCCGGAGAAGATCCACCAGAGCCCGCCGACGACGGCCAGCGCGAGCACGAGCGCGAGGGTGACGAATCTGCTGATCACCGGCCACCTCCCGGAATCGGCGGGGTGCAGGGATCCCGGTTCTCCGGGATGAGCCCGCACAGGTAGCCGTCCACCCAGCGTCCGTTGCCGAGCGAGTTGTTCACCACGCGGAAGTACGGCGCGGCGAGTTCGAGGCTCTTGGCGAGATTGTCGTTCTGCCGCTGCAGGATGTCGGTCACCTCTCCGAGCTGGCTGAGCGCTCCGCCGAGCTGGTCCTTGTTGTCCTTCACCAGTCCCGAAAGCTGGACGGCGAGGTCCTGCGAACCGGTCAGCAGGTCGTGGATCGCCTGCCGCCGGTTGTCCAGTTCGGTCAGCAGCAGGTTGCCGTCCGAAAGGAGTTTGGCGAAGTCGTCGTTCGAGTTCGCGAGCATGGTGGTGAGGCCGTGCGCGTTGGACAGCAGGCTGGCGAGCTCGTTGTCCCTGGAGGACACGGTCTTCGACAGCGATGTCAGCCCTTCGAGCGCCTTCTTGATGTGCGCGGGCGAGTTCTTGAACGTGTCGCTGAGTGTCGTGAAGCTCTCCGCGAGCTGATCGGTGTCGATGGCGCCCGCGGTGTCGGCCAGCCCGTTGAACGCCTCGGTGACGTCGTACGGTGTCACGGTCCTGGTGCGCGGGATGACCTGCTTCGGGTTCTGCACCGACTCGCCGGTCGGGCGCAGGGCGAGGAACTTCCTGCCCAGCAGGGTCTTGATCTTGATCTCGGCGGCGGTCCTGTCGCCGATCCAGGCGTCCTTGACCCGGAAGCTGACCACGACGTGATCTTCGGCGAGCCGGACGTCGCTCACCTCGCCGACCTTGATCCCGGCGATGCGGACTTCGTCGTCCGCCTGCAACCCGGCGGCTTCGGAGAATTCGGCCTGATAGGTGGTTCCGGAGCCGATGATCGGGAGGTTCTCGTAGTTGAGCGTCGCGGTCAGCAGCGCGGCCGCGACGGCGCTGCCGACGAGACCGATGACGATCGGGTTCCGCTCCTTGAAGGGTTTCACGACGTGCACCTCTCCGCCGTCGCCGGGACCCCGCGCGGAGGCTTGGTCTGCAGGACGGCCGAGCACAGGTAGAAGTTCATCCAGGATCCGTAGGAGCCGATCCGCCCCAGGTCGTTCAGCTTCCCCGGGAGGACGGTGAGGAAGCGGTCGACCTCGGCCTTGCCGGTCTCCGTCGTCAGCTGACCGGCGAGCAGGCCCAGCCCTTCGATGCTGTCCTTGAGCGGTTTCCTGCCCTGTTCGAGCAGGCCGGCCGTGGCGGTGGTGAGATCCGCCAGCCCGGAGACGGCCTCCCCGATCTCGGTGCGGTCACCGGCGAGCCCCGCCACCAGCTCCTTCAGCGTGGAGACCAAAGTGGACAGTGCGTCGCCCTTGCCGTTGATGCTCTTCAGCACCGTGTCCAGGTTCGTGATCACGTCGCCGATCACCTTGTCGCGGCCGGCGAGCGTGGTGGTCAGCGAACCGGTGTGCGCCAGCAGGCTTTCCACCGTGCCGCCTTCACCCTGCAGCACCTGGACGATCTCGCCGGAGAGCTGGTTGACGTCCTTGGGCGACAAGGCCTGGAACAGCGGTTTGAAGCCGTTGAACAGCTCCGTGAGATCCAGCGCGGGCGTCGTGCGCTCCAGGGGGATCTCCGCACCGGGCTCCAGTAGCTCGCGCGTGCCCTTGCCGCGTTCGAGCGCGATGTAGCGCTGGCCGACCATGTTGCGGTACTTGATCACCGCGGTCACGTCGGCGGGCAGCGTGCGCTGGGAGTCGAGGGAGAACCGGACGCGGGCCAGGCTGTGGTCGGCGATCTCGAGTTCCTCGATCTGGCCGACGCGGACCCCGGAGATCCGGACGTCGTCGCCGACGTTCAGTGACGTCGCGTCGAGGAACTTGGCGCTGTAGGTCTTCGTGTCACCGAGGCCGGTGTTCGTGATGGACACGGCCAGCAGCACCGTGGCCAGCGTCGTGACGACGACGAAGATCAGCCCCTTGATCAGCGGGCTCACGAAGTTCCTCATCGCAGGGTCACCTCCGTGCCCCGGTAGAGCGGGCCGACGAGCACGCTGCCCCAGGCGGGGACCTGGTTGGCCGGGACGCCGATCGAGGGGGCGACCAGCGTGGAGATCAGTTCCCGTTCCTGCGGCGAGTTCGCCAGGCCGAGGTCGCCCTGCGCGCCGAGCGTCGGAACGGTGTCGATCGCTTCGATCCCTTGGCTCATCAGGCCGTTCGACGGGTAGCAGCGCGGTTCACCGGTGGCGTCGTAGACCGGATCGTCCTTGCCGGGAACGTATTTGGCCCGGGGCTGGCTGACGGTGATCTCCGCGTGCAGGCCGGGTTCGTCGGTGCCGGCGCCCAGCACCTTGTCCATCTGCGGCTTCAGTTTGGCGAGTGCGTCCAGCGTGCAGGCGAAACTGGGCGAGTACTTCGCGGCGACCTCCAGTGGTGCGCGGCTGTCGGCGGCGAGCGCGATGATGTTGGCGCGGTTGTTGGCGAGGAACGTCGTGACCCGCTGGGAGGACGACGTCACCTGCTGGTACACCGACGCCAGTTCGGCACGTTTCTCCTCGACCGTGTCGAGCGTGACGGCCGAGGCGCTCAGCGCGTCGAGCAGATCCGGCGCGATGTCGCCGTACAGCTTGGAAACTTCCGCGAGGTCACGGATGTTGTCGTTCAGCTTCGGCAGGTTCGGGTTGAAGTCCTTCAGGTAGGCGGCCGCGGTGGCGAGCGTGTCGCCGATCTGGTCGCCGCGGCCTTCCAGCGCGGTGGCGACGGTGGTCAGCGTGGTCGCGAGCTTCTGCGGCTGGACCGCCTTGAGCAGGGGCAGCAGATTGTCGAAGACCCGCTCCAGCTCGATCGCGTTGGCCGAACGGTCCTGGCTGATCACGTCGCCGGAGGCGAGCGGTCCCGCCGTCGAACCGTCCGGAATGGACAGTTGCACGTACCGCTCACCGAACAGCGTCTTCGGCACGAGCAGCGCGGACACGTTCTTGGGCAGTTTCGAGACCTTGCCGGGTTCCATGGCCAGGTCGATCTCCGCGCCGCCCGGCGTCGCGCGGACGTCACGGATCTCGCCGACCACCACGCCGCGGGCCTTGACCTGCCCGCCCGTGCGCAACTGGTTGCCGACGCGGTCCGCCTGCAGCGTCACCGGCACGGATTCGACGAAATCCTTCCGGTAGATCTTGATCGACAGCAGCACGAGGGCGGACATCACCACGAGGAACAGCACCCCGGCCGTCCTGACCCCGGCTTTGCGCAGCCCGCGCCGGCTCATCCGGCCACCTGCACCGTCGTGGTCGCGCCCCAGATCGCGAGGCTGAGGAAGAAGTCCAGCACGCTGACCGCCACGATCGCCGTCCGCACGCCGCGGCCGACGGCGACGCCGACGCCCGCCGGCCCGCCACTCGCGCGGAAGCCGTAGTAACAGTGGGCGAGCACGATCACGACGCTGAACACCAGTACCTTGCCGAACGACCAGAGCACGTCACCCGGTGGCAGGAACAGCAGGAAGTAGTGGTCGTAGGTGCCCGCGGACTGGCCGTAGAACCAGACGGTGATCTGGCGTGACGCGAGATACGAGGTCAGCAGGCCGATCGCGTACAACGGGATGACCGCGAGGAAACCCGCGATGATCCGGGTGGTCACCAGGTACGGGACGCTGGGGATGCCCATCACTTCCAGCGCGTCGATCTCCTCGGAGATCCGCATGGCGCCCAGTTGCGCGGTGAAACCGCAGCCGACGGTGGCCGACAACGCCAGTCCGGCCACGAGCGGCGCGATCTCGCGGGTGTTGAAGTACGCGGAGACGAACCCGGCGAACGCCGACGTGCCGACCTGGTTGAGCGCCGAGTAACCCTGGAGCCCGACGACCGTGCCGGTGAACACGGTCATCCCGATCATCACGCCGATCGTGCCGCCGATGACCGCGAGCGCGCCGCTGCCGAAGCTGACTTCGGCCAGCAGGCGGGTGATCTCGCGGAGGTAGCGGCGCACCGCGCGTGGCACCCAGGCGAGTGCCTTGAGGAAAAAGAGGATCTGGTCGCCGAGCGTGTCCAGGAACCCGAACCGGCGATCGACCGCCTCGCGGACCCGCGTCGCGCGGGTGGGTGTCGTCGTGACCATCAGCTGCCCTTCGCCGGGACGAGCTGCAGGTAAAGCGTCGTCAGCACGAGGTTCAACAGGAACAGGAGCAGGAACGTGATGACCACGGATTGGTTCACCGCGTCACCGACGCCTTTCGGGCCGCCTTTCGGATTGAGTCCGCGATAAGAGGCGACGATCGCCGCGACGAAACCGAAGATGACCGCCTTGATCTCGCTGATCCAGAGGTCCGGAAGCTGCGCGAGAGCGGAGAAACTGGCCAGATACGCACCCGGTGTCCCGTTCTGCATGATGACGTTGAAGAAATAGCCGCCGAGGACGCCGACCACGCTGACCATTCCGTTGAGGAATGCGGCGACCCCCATCGCGGCGAGCACCCGCGGCACGATCAGGCGCTGGATGGGGGAGACCCCGAGCACCTCCATCGCGTCGATCTCCTCGCGGATCGTGCGGGAGCCGAGGTCCGCGCACATCGCCGAGCCGCCGGCACCCGCGATCAGCAACGCGGTCACGATCGGGCTGGCCTGCTGGATGATCGCCAGCACACTGGCCGCGCCGGTGAAGGACTGCGCGCCGATCTGCGCGGTCAGCGAACCGATGTGCAGCGCGATCACCGCGCCGAACGGGATCGCGACCAGCGCCGTCGGCAGGATCGACACACTCGCGATGAACCAGAACTGCTGGATCAGCTCGCGCGCCTGGAACGGCCGCCGGAAGGTCAGGCGGACGACGTCGAGGCCGAGTGAGTAGAGCCTGCCGGTCTCCCGGATCGCACCCGCGCCGGGGAATGAGGGTGCGTTAGTCCGGACGCCCACGCCGACCCTCCCGTTTTCCGGGCACGGCGAATACACCCCAGCTTGCGCAATTCCTTTGCTCCGAATGGCGGAACGGAATCGTTGAACAGTATCAACGGGGTGTTACCGTGCTGTTTGCTACTGGTCGGTACGCTAATCACGCGCCTGCCTGGTGACAAGAACTTCGGTGTGATCAAGACGTCACGTCCTGGTAACCGGAGAATTCTTGTTCCTTTTTGACAAAGGCGGGCTCGGGCCTTGTCCGTTCTTTCGTGTCCGGTGGCGCGCTGGTCCATTCGTGGCGCGGCGGCGGCTCTCGATCGATCCTCGAGGTCGGCGGCGACCGGTGCTGCCTCGCGCGCACTGGCGGGGCGGCTGCGCACCCACGTGTCGCTTGTCCGTGAAGGCCTCCTTGCCTACCCTCAAGGTAGGCAAGGAGGCCTTCACGGCGAGACAGAAGCCTCAGCGCGCCAGTTCGGAGACCAGCTCGTACGACCGCACCCGGTCCGCCTGGTCGTGCACCATGGTCGTGATCATCAGCTCGTTCGCGCCCGTGTCGGCCAGCAGGGTCTCGAGTCCCTTGTGGACCGTCTCGGGCGAGCCGATGATGCTGCTCGCGGCCCGGTCCTCGATGAACACGCGCTCGATGTCGGTGTACGGGTAGGCCGCGGCCTCTTCCGGCGTCGGCAGCGGAATGGGGCGGCCCTTGCGCAGGCTGAGGAACGTCAGGCCGCTGGGGGCGGCGAGGTACTGGGCGCGCTCGTCGGTCTCGGCGGCCACCACGGAGACGCCGAGCATCACGTACGGCTCGTCGAGGACGTCCGACGGTTTGAACGAGTCGCGGTAGAGCGCCACGGCGGGGAGCGTGTTCTCGGCGCTGAAGTGGTGCGCGAACGAGAACGGCAGGCCCAGTTCGCCCGCCATCCGCGCGCTGAAGCCGCTCGACCCGAGCAGCCACACCGGCGGCTTGTTGCCTTCGGCGGTGACGGCGGTGACGGCGTTGACGGCGCGCTGGTCGGAGTGCTCGAAGTAGGCCAGCAACTCCGCGAACTGCTGCGGGAAGTTCTCCGCGGTGAGCCCGCCGGGGCCGCGCAGCGCCAGGGCGGTCCGCTGGTCGGTGCCCGGGGCGCGCCCGATGCCGAGGTCGATCCGGCCGGGGTGGAACGCCTCCAGGGTGCCGAACTGCTCGGCCACCACCAGCGGCGCGTGGTTCGGCAGCATGACCCCGCCGGAGCCGACCCGGATGCGTTCGGTGGCGGCCGCGACCTGGCCGATCATCACGGCGGTCGCGGAGCTCGCGATACCGGGCATGTTGTGGTGCTCGGCGAGCCAGTACCGGTGGTAACCGAGGGCTTCGGTCCGGCGCGCGAGGTCGAGAGTGTTGCGCAGCGCGTCCGCGACACCGCCTCCGGCCACGACGGGCGAGAGGTCGAGCACGGACAGCGGGATGTCAGGCAAGGAGGTCACGCGTCGGTACAACGCCGCGGACCCGCGATCCCTTCCCGCACCTGTCGGTCGATCGAAATTAACCGACTCGATGTACCCGGTACGCGGCGGAGTCCTCCTGTTTCCAGGGTACGGTTGCCCCCTAATACGAGCGTGGGAAAACCACTGAAAAGAAAGGATTAAAGGGTGCCGCGTCCGGAACGACCGTTGGACCCCGGGGACGATCCGTTGCTGGGGTTCGCCGCCGATCTCCGGCGTCTGCGGGAGAAAGCCGGGAATCCGACGTACCGGGAGCTGGGCAGGCGCGCCCACTACTCCGCCGGCACCCTCTCCGAGGCCGCCGGCGGGAAGAAGATGCCCAGCTTGGCGGTCACGTTGGCCTATGTCCGGGCGTGCGACGGCCCCGAGGAGGAGTGGGAGGCCCGATGGCACGACGTGACCGAGCGGACGCGTGCCGGAGTCGGTGATTCACCGATTGTCCCGGCGAATGGGGAATCGGTCCCTTATATTGGTCTGGCCGCATTCGGGCCGGAGGACGCGAGCCGATTCTTCGGGCGCGAACGACTTGTCGAAAAACTCGTCAGCAGACTTTCGGGTCAACGATTCTTGGCCGTTCTGGGTGCTTCGGGTTCGGGTAAGTCGTCCTTGCTCAGGGCAGGCCTCCTTCCCGCGCTCGCCGAGACCTCCGTCACCCTGCTGATGACCCCGGGTTCACGGCCGTTGCAGGAGTGCGCCGTCCAGTTCGGCGCCGCGCTCGGGCTCGCACCCGGCGGGCTGCTCACCGAGTTCACCGACCATCCCCGCAACCTCGGCCTCGCCGCCCGTCAGCTGGTCGCCGACCGCGAGGGCGACGTCGTGCTGGTCGTCGACCAGTTCGAAGAGGTCTTCACACTCTGCCAGGACGCAGACGAACGGACGGCGTTCCTGTCGGCGCTGCTCACCGCGACGACCGAGCCGGAGAGCCGGGCCAGGGTCGTCCTCGGCATCCGCACCGACTTCTACACCCACTGCGCGCGGCATCCCGAGCTGGTCGAGGCCATGCAGGACGCGCAGATCCTCGTCGGCCCGATGAGCACCGAGGAGCTGCGGCAGGCCATCTCGCGGCCGGCGATCGACGCCGGGTACCGCGTCGAGAACGCGCTGGTCTCACGGCTCGTCGCCGACGCGACCGGGCAGCCCGGTGTGTTGCCGCTGCTCTCCCACGCACTGCTGGAGACCTGGCGCCGCCGTCATGGCAACACCCTCACCCTCACCGGCTACGAGTCCACCGGCGGGATCGAACGGTCGGTCGCGCAGACCTCCGAGCACACCTTCACCGCGCTGACCGAACACCAGCAGCGGCTGGCGAACCAGATCTTCCTGCGGATGACCGCGCTCGGTGAAGGCACCGAGGACACCAAACGCCGCATCACCCGCGACGAGGTGGACGCCGACGACCCGGACGTCGCCGTCGTGCTGGACAGGCTGGCGTCTTCGCGGCTGGTCACGCTCGACGACAACGGCATCGAGATCGCGCACGAGGCGCTGATCCGGGGCTGGCCGCGCCTGCGCGAGTGGCTCGCCGAGGACCGTGAAGGCCTGCGTGTGCACCGCCAGCTCACCGAGGCGACCGACGCTTGGGAATCCGTCGGCCGCGACGACGGCTGGCTCTACCGCGGCGCGCGGCTGGCCATCGCCAGGGAGTGGGCGGGGGAGCACGACAGCGCGCTTTCCCAGCGTGAGCGCCGGTTCCTCGAGGCGAGCGTCGCGATCGAGAACCACGAGCAGGCTGTCGCCCGGCGCCGCACCCGGCGGCTGCGTCAGCTGGTCGCGCTCCTGGCCGTGCTGCTCGTGCTGGCGACGGCGGCGATGGTGTACGCGGTGCGCGCCGAGCAGACCGCGACCAGCCAGCGCAACAGCGCGCTCGCGCAGAAGGTCGCCGGGCAGGCCATCGAGATGCGGACGACGAATCCGGCGCTGGCCGCGCAGCTCGCGCTGGCGGCGTACCGCGTCGATCCGAGCGTGGACACCCGCGGCAGCGTGCTCGGGATGTTCGAGTCGCCCTACTCGACCAGGGTCCGCGGGCACGGCCACCGCGTCAACGCGACCGCCCTGCGCGGCGACGGCCAGGTGATGGTCACCGGCAGCTGGGACCAGACGGCCAAGCTGTGGGACATCAAGGATCCCCACCGCCCGAACGAGCTGGCCACGCTCTCCGGGCACACCGCCAACGTCAACTCGGTGTCCTTCAGCGCCGACGGCGCGACGGTCGCGACGGCGGGCTGGGACAAGACCGCGCGACTGTGGAACGTCGCCGAACCGGCGAAACCCGGGCCGGGCGTACTGGTGGGGGAGCATCCGAGCCGGGTCAACGCGGTGGCGTTCAGCCCGAAGGCGGCGGTGCTCGCCACCGCGGACGGCGATGGCACGGTGCGCCTGTTCGACGTCCACGGTCCCGCGAAACCGGTGCTCGCGGCCACCCTCACCGGGCACACCGGCAACGTCAACGGTCTCGCCTACGCCCCCGACGGGCGGACGCTCGTCTCGACCGGCGCCGACAAGACCGCGCGGTTGTGGGACGTCGCCGACCCGCTCAAGGCCAGGCCACTCGGCGTGGTGAGCGGGCACACCGCGGGTATCCACTCCGCGGCGTTCAGCCCGGACGGCCGGACGCTCGCCACCGCGAGCATCGACCAGACCGCGCGCCTGTGGAACGTCGCCGATCCGATGGCGCCGTCACCGCTGGGGACGACGGCCGCGCACAAGACCATCGTGCGGTCCGTGGCGTTCAGCCCCGACGGGACGACGCTGGCCACGACCGGTTTCGACCGCGCCGCGCGGTTGTGGGACATCGCCGATCCGGCGAAGCCGCGCGAGAAGCCGGCGCTCGTCGGGCATACCGCGGCCGTGGTCTGGGCGGTGTTCTCCCCGGACGGCCGCACGCTGGTGACGGCGAGCGACGACCAGACGGTACGGATGTGGGATCTGCCGGGTCCCGCGATCAGCGGTCCCGCGAGGTCGGCGTGCCGGGCGGTGTTCAGCTCCGACGGGAAGCTGCTGGCCACCGGCAGCCAGGACGGCGTGGTGCGCCTGGTCGACGTCTCCGACACCCGGAATCCGCGTGAGGTGGGCAAGGTCGCGGGCTTCGGCCAGGGCGTCTGCGGTCTCGCCTTCAGTCCGGACGGGCGGACGCTCGCCGCCGGCTCCTGGGACCACACCATGCGGCTGATCGACGTCACCGACCCGCGCAAGCCGGTCGACACCGGCGTCTTCTACCGCCCGTCGGACGAGATCGACCCCGTCGCGTTCAGTCCGGACGGCCGGACGCTCGCGACCGCGGGCAGCGGGCACACCGTGAAGCTGTGGGACGTCGCCGACATCCGGCGGCCGGTCGAACTCGCGACCCTCACCGGACACGAGGACGACGTCCATTCGATCGCGTTCAGCCCGGACGGCCGCATCCTGCTCAGCGGTGGCTGGGACCACACCGCCCGGCTGTGGGACGTCTCGATGGCGAAGGCGCCGAAGTCGCTTTCGGTATTGAAGGGGCACTCCGACACGGTGTTCTCGGTCGCCTACAGCCCGGACGGCAAACTCGCCGCGACCGGGAGCGCCGATCGCACCGGCAGGCTGTGGGACGTGGCGAATCCGGCTGCCCCGCGGGAGGCGGCGCTGCTGGCCGGGCACACCGACAACGTCATCTCGGTCGCCTTCAGCGGGGGCGGGAAGACCTTCGCGACCGGCAGCTACGACCGGTCCGTGCGACTATGGGACGTCTCCGATCCGGGAGCCGTCCGCGAATCGGCGAACCTGACCGACGACGTCGACCGGGTCAACGCCGTGGCGTTCGCCCCCGACGGGCACACTCTCGCGGGCTCGGTCGCGGACGGCAGTGTGCGGTTGTGGGAGACCAGCCCCGAACGGGCCGCCGAACGCATCTGCGCGACCGTGTACCCGCGGATCACGGCGGAAGAGTGGGAACAACACCTGCCGGGGCTCGATTACCGGCCTCCGTGCCCGTGACCACGGCCGATTCGTTGTTCGGCGTTGTTGTTCGGTGAGATCGCCGTGACACCGAACAACGAACAGGCGCTAGAAATACCCCTGGACGTGCGATGCGTCCCCACATCGTTCACTCACCGGGGGTCTGAAGGGCTCCTTCAGGGCATTCACCAGTGTCCTGAAGGAGCCCTTCAGCTTTTTCGCGCACGCGTTTAGTCCTCTGGATGCGGTAGTTGCACGCGCAACTACCGCATCCAGAGGACTAAACGCGTGAGGGGGTCAGGCGGCCGGGATCCAGTCCGGGTTCGAGGCCAGGACGGTCAGCTGCTGGGTCGCGCGGGTCAGCGCGACGTACAGCACCCGGCGTCCGGTGGTCGACTCCGTGATGAGATCGTTGGGCTCCACCAGGACGACGGCGTCGTACTCGAGGCCCTTGGAGTCGAGGCTGCCGACGACCTTGAGCCGCTCGTCCGACAGCCCGTCGAGCCAGCCCTCGACCTCGGGCACCCGGTCCATGGCGGTGATCACGCCGACGGTGCCTTCGACGACACCCAGCATTTCCTTCACCGCGGTCTGCGTCGCCGCCTCCAGCCCGGCGGCCTCGACGGGCCGGACCTCCGGCGTGATACCGGTCTGCCGCACCGCGCGCGGGAGCTCGTCGGCCTCCGCGTGCCCGGCGACGACCTTCGCGGCCAGGTCGAAGATCTCCGCCGAGTTCCGGTAGTTGGTGCGCAGGGTGAACCGGCGCCGCGTCGTCTTGAGCCCGAAGGCCTGGTCCCGCGCCATCGCGGCCTCGGCCGGATCCGGCCACGAACTCTGCACCGGGTCGCCGACCACGGTCCAGCTCGCGTACTTGCCGCGCCGCCCGACCATCCGCCACTGCATGGGCGAGAGGTCCTGCGACTCGTCGACGACCACGTGCGAGTACTCGTCGTAGTGCTCGGGCCGGGTCGGGGCGCCGCCGCGTTCCGGGTTGACCTCGACGTTCTGGCGGGTCCGGCGGCTCTTGGGCGGCGGGCCGATCAGGACGCGCAGCTCGTCGAGGAGCGCGACGTCCGCGATCGTCCAGCCGCGCGAGCGATCGGCGAAATCGGCCGCGAGCATGCTGATCTCGCCGCGGTTGAGCAGGCCTTTCGCCGCGGACGCGAGCCGCTTCTCGTCGCCGAGCCACCGCAGGATCTGCGCCGGGTACAGGATCGGCCACCAGACCACCAGGAACCGGTGGAATTCGATGCGCTCACCGAGTTCGGTGATCAGCTCGGCCTTGTCGATCTGACGGCCGTCGTCCTTCGCGTGCTGCTCGGCCTTCGCGGCGAGCGCGTCGAGCAGTAGTTCGGCGGCGCGGATCCGCGACCGGTTCGGCGGCCCGCCCGCGGTGTGCACCTTGCGGCGAACCTTGTCGAGCTCGCGCGCGTTGAGCCGCAGCACCTCGCCGCGGTAGACGATCTTCATGTCCTCCGGCGCGGCTTCCGGCGTGTCCCGCAGCGCGCGCAGCAGGATCTTGCGCATCCGCAGCGATCCCTTGATCGCCGCAAGCGGCGCCGGGTCCTGGCGGGTCGCTTCGAGACCGTCGAGGACCTCGCCGAGCGCGCGCAGTTCGACGTTCGTCTCACCCATCGACGGCAGCACCCGCGAGATGTAGCTGGTGAACACCCCGGACGGGCCGATCACCAGCACGCCCGCGCCGCCGAGCTGGCGCCGGTGGCGGTAGAGCAGGTACGCCGCGCGGTGCAGCGCGACCGCGGTCTTGCCGGTGCCGGGGCCGCCGGTGATCTCCGTGACCCCGCGCCACGGCGCCCGGATGACCTCGTCCTGCTCCTTCTGGATGGTGGCGACGATGTCCCGCATCTTCTCGCCACGCGACCGCCCGAGCGCGGCCATCAACGCGCCTTCGCCGACGATCTGCATGCCGTCGGGGACCGCGTCCGCGATCAGGACGTCGTCGTCGACGTCGAGCACGGTCTGGCCGGAGCACCGGATCACCCGGCGCCGGACGACGTCCATCGGCTCCTCGGCCGTCGCCTGGTAGAACGCCGCGGCCGCGGGCGCACGCCAGTCGGTGACGAGGTTGTCGAACTCGGCGTCGCGGATGCCGAGGCGGCCCACGTAGATGTGGTCGTTGTCGAGGTGGTCGAGCCTGCCGAACACCAGCCCCTCGTACTCCGCGTCGAGGGTCTGGAGGGTCTGATTGGCGTGGTACACCATCATGTCCCGTTCGAACAGCATGGACGCCTGCTCGAAGATGGCTTCCCGCCCGGCGCCATGGCCGATCTCATAGCCCTTGGTACGCATGGCCTCAGCCTGGGCTCGCAATTCGGCGAGCCGGGTGTAGACGGTGTCCACATGGGCTTGCTCGATGGCGATCTCGGCCCGTCTGACCCGAGGTTCGGACACGCAACGCTCCTAAACGCTTCTATCGCCTCCGAGGGCGAAGGACGACTCTACGCGAGCTGGGCGGCGGCTTCACCAAGTCCCGGCCAACGTCACGGCGGAAGGCGTTGAGGCACGATGCACGCATGACCAGGATCGTGGCGGGGACCGCGGGCGGCAGGCGGCTGAAGGTCCCGCCGAAAGGCACGAGGCCCACGTCGGAACGCGTGCGCGAGGCGCTGTTCAACGCGCTGGAGGTCGCCGGCGAGCTTCAGGGTGCCCAGGTCCTCGACCTTTACGCCGGTTCGGGCGCGCTCGGGCTGGAGGCGTTGTCCCGCGGCGCGTCCGGCGCGCTGTTCGTCGAGTCGGACCGGCGCGCGGTAGAAGTGCTCAAGGGGAACGTCGCCGCGCTGGGGCTCGGCGGCGCGGTCCGGGCCGGGGCCGTCGAGTCCGTCGTGGCCGCGCCGGCGCCGGAAACGTTCGACATCGTCCTCGCCGATCCGCCCTACGCTGTGGATTCCACCCGTCTGGGGGAGGTCATGGCCGCGCTCGCGGCGGGCCGGTGGGTCACGGACGGCGCGCTGGTGGTGATCGAGCGGGCCGCTAGGGACGGCGAGCCGGACTGGCCGCCGGGCTTCGAGCCGATGCGGACGAAGCGCTACGGCGACACCGCGCTCTACTGGGCCGAATATCAGGTGTGACGCAGAACGCGCAGAACGCGCAGGACGATCCTCGCCTTGGTAGCGTCCGCGCCATGCGGCGTGCGGTCTGTCCCGGGTCCTACGACCCGGCCACCAATGGACATCTCGACATCATCGAGCGGGCGGCGAAGCTGTTCGACGAGGTCGTCGTCGCGGTGGGGGTGAACAAGAGCAAGAAGGGCCTGTTCACCACCGAGGAGCGGATGGACATGCTTCGCGAGATCACCGCGAAGCTGCCGAACGTCCGCGTCGGCTCGTGGCAGGGACTCCTGGTCGACTACTGCCGCGAGAACGACATCATCGCGGTCGCGAAGGGGCTGCGATCGGTCAGCGACTTCGACTACGAGCTCCAGATGGCGCAGATGAACCGCGAGCTGACCGGGCTCGAAACGCTGCTGATGGCCAACAACCCGGCGTACGGATTCGTGTCGAGTTCGCTGGTCAAGGAGGTCACCGCGCTCGGCGGCGACATCGAGCACCTGGTGCCGCCGATAGTGTTCAAACGCCTCTCGGAGAAGTACTCCGAACGAGGTTGACCCGAACGGCCGAAGCCGTTGGTCGGGCGTTGGTGAGCGGGGATGAAGAGTTCATCTCGGCGCCTTCTGGTGAATACACGATCGGGTTACGGTCCGAAAATGACCAACAAACGATCGCGGATCGCCGCCGCGCTGCTCGTTCTGCTTGTCACGTTCTTCGGCGGGCTGAGTGCCGCGCAGGCCACGGCCGCCCCCGTCTCGGTCCAGCAGAACCCGTGCGGGGATCTCACCGGGTTCAAGCACGTGTCGCTGTCGTCGCTGCCCGCCGAGGCGACGACGACCTACGACCTCATCCAGAAGGGTGGCCCGTTCCCGTACCCGGACAAGGACGGCACGGTCTTCTCCAACCGCGAGAACATCCTCCCGAAGTGCGCGTCGGGCTACTACCGCGAGTACACGGTCCCGACACCGGGCTCGCCCGATCGCGGTGCGCGCCGCATCGTCACCGGTAACGCCGGTGAGCACTTCTACACCGCCGACCACTACAAGACCTTCTCCGTGATCGACGCCGACGGCACCCCGGCGCCGTCCTGCGGCGACACCTCGAAGCTGACGAAGATCGGCTACTCGACGCTGTCCTCCGCGGCGAAGTCCGTGGTGGACAAGGCTCGCGGCGGCGCGACCGGCACGGTCTACGAGAACCGCGAAGGTGTCCTGCCGTCGTGCGCTTCCGGCTACTACCAGCTGTTCCCGGTGGGCACGAGCGACCGCGTGATCTCCGGCAAGGGCGGTGAGATCGTCTATACGCCGGACCGCTACGCGACCTTCAAACTGGTGAACCTCGCCGGCTGATCCGCCCCCGTGCAACATTTCGTGCCTCCCCGTCCGTGAGATACACCGGAACACGGACGAGGAGGCACGATGCGGTCTGGGGATGACGCGAGCTTCAGGGAGTTCGCCAGGGGCAAGGCGCTACCGCTCAGGCGGACGGCGTATCTGCTCTGCGGCGACTGGCATCTCGCGGAGGATCTGGTCCAAACCGCGCTCATACGCCTTTACCGGGTCTGGCCGAAGGTCCGCCGGAAAGGGCCCGTCGACAACTACACGAGGCAGATCCTGATGCGCTGCTGGCTCGACGAGCGGCGACGACCATGGCGGAGCAGAGAGAACCGCGACGGCGTCGTCCCCGAAGAGCCCGTGGCCCCGGCCGATGCCGGGATCTCGGATTCGCTGCTTCGCGCCCTCGCCGAAGTTCCCCCGAAACAGCGCGCCGCCGTCGTGCTGCGCTACTGCGCCGATCTCCCGGTCGCGGAGGTCGCCGTCGCGCTGCGCTGTTCGGAAGGGACGGTCAGGAGCCAGGCCGCGCGAGGACTCGACGTCCTGCGCGCGGCCCTGCAGAGACAGCACGACGAGGCTGTCTCCGGGAGGAGCGCGTGATGGACGAACTCGAAAACAGGCTGCGCGGGATCACATTGGCCGAGCCCCCGCTCGGTTTCGACCCGGACGAGGTCGCCGGGACGGCGGCGAAGAAGGCGCGGAATCGGCGAGGGATCCTCGCCACCGGGGCCGCGACGCTGGCGGTGATCGCGGCGGCGGTGGTGTTCGTGGCGCCGGCGAACGAGCCGGTGGAAGTGGCGCCGGCCGCCGCGCCGCTCAGCCGGGTGGAGCAGAAGGCGCGTGATCTCCGGCATCTGAAGGAAGTGCTGCCGGGCATCCTGGTCGACGCCAAGGACATCGACGTCCGTGACTTCGTGCAGGTGAACGACTGGGACCTGATGACATCGGAGGTCAGGTACACCGACGCCGCCGGGGTGAAACGGCAGCTCAACCTGACCATCAGCGGTCCGGTGACCACAAAGGAGGGCTATCCCCGCGAAGGCCGCTGCGATCTGGGGAAGAGGGCCGATGCCATCGGGCCCGACCGGAAGCCGACGCGGTGCGAAGAGCTCGTGACCCCGGCCGGGATACCGGTGGTCATCTCCGAGACCACGCGCAAGAACCCGGATCAGGTGGGGGAGCCGACCGTGGTCGGCCAAGGCTTTTCCACCGGGAAGGTGGTCGGCCGCAGCGCGATCGCCTGGCCGTCGGGGGGAGGTTCGGTCAACGTGATCGACCTCGGTTCGTGGGATTCGCCGGACGCCGGACCGGCGCTCACCGACGAGCAATTGATCAAGCTCGTCACCGACCCGGCCTTCACCTTCCGGTGATCATGGCGCGCGGTACCGGCGGGGACACGCCCGGTACCGCGCGCTTTCACCCCTTACGGCGGTGATGAGGGCAAACTGATCTCAGGGAATGTGGGGATCGCTGTAGCAGTAGGTAGGGAGTGGGCCGTGTACCGGGTTTTCGAGGCGCTCGACGAGCTCGTCACCATCGTGGAGGAAGCCCGCGGCGTGCCGATGACCTCCAGTTGTGTCGTCCCGCGTGGGGACACCCTGGAACTGCTCGACGACATCCGCGACGCGCTGCCGGGCGAGGTGGACGACGCCCAGGACGTCCTGGACAAACGTGATCAGCTGATCCAGACCGCCCGCACCGAAGCGGCGGAGACGATCACCACGGCGAACACCGAGGCCGACCGCACGGTCGCCGACGCGCAGGCCGAGGCCGAGCGCATCCTCGCCGACGCCCGCGCCCGCGCCGAGCAGATGATGAGCGACGCGCACGCCGAGGCCGAGCGCATGGTCGCCGCCGGGCAGGCCGAGTTCCAGAACCTCACCGACCGCTCCCGCGCGGAGTCGGAGCGGATGATCCAGGCGGGCCGCGACGCCTACGAGCGCGCCATCGAGGACGGCCGCGCCGAACAGGCCCGGCTCGTCGCCCAGACCGAGGTCGTCCAGGCCGCGCACGGCGAGGCGGCCCGCATCGTCGACGAGGCGCACGTCGAGGCCGACAAGCAGCGCGGCGACTGCGACGCCTACGTCGACGGGAAGCTTGCCGAGTTCTCCGAACTGCTGGCGACCACGCTGCGGACGGTCGACTCCGGGCGCAACCACCTCCGGTCCCCGGTCAACCTGCCGGGCAACAGCCGGACGTCGCTGTACGACTACCAGTCCTGATCGCTCAAGTACTTGAAGGCTCCCTCCACGCGCTAGAGCCGGCTCGGGAACCCTGCGACACCAGTTCGACAGCTGTTCATCGCCCATGCCAGCGGCGGCGCTCGACGAACTTTCGCCACCGCACCGCGCCGCGCTGCTGGTTCATTTGGCAACGGAGGTGGTGAAGGCCTCCTTCCTTACCTTGAGGGTAGGTAAGGAGGCCTTCACGGCACTTCCGAGCTCCGGCCGCCCGAAAGTGAGTGGCGGTACCTGCGTACCCTGGTGACCGATGTCTGAGAACAAGTCGCCGCAGGCCAGGCCTGCGCAACTGGACGACCGGAACCCGTGGGTGCTCGACACCCGCGAACTCGGCCGTCATGCCGGCCTGAGCAAGGCCGTCCAACGGTCGATCCCCGTCGAGACCGCGCTCGGTGTGCCCGACGTCATCACCATCGACGCCGGTTCCACCCTCGGACTCGACCTGATGCTCGAGTCCGTCGTCGAGGGTGTGCTCGTCAGCGGCACGGCGTCCGCCGTCGCGACGGGGCACTGCTCGCGGTGCCTCGACCCGATCACCGAGGACGTCGAGGTCGACCTGACCGAGCTCTTCGCCTACCCCGGCTCCGCGACCGAGGAGACCACCGACGAGGACGAGATCCCGCGCCTGGTGGACGACCGGATCGACCTCGAGCCGACGGTCCGTGACGCGGTGGTGCTGGCACTGCCGCTGGCCCCGCTGTGCGCCGAGGACTGCCGGGGACTGTGCACCGAATGCGGTGTCAAGTGGGCCGATCTCGAGCCCGGGCACGGGCATGAGAAGATAGACCCTCGGTGGGCCGCGCTGGTCGATCGTTTCGATGACGAAACGGGCGATGACCAGGCCGATGGCCCCGGAAAGCAAGCCTGACGAGCACCAGCTCGTTCCGGAGAAGCAAGTTCGCTCGCGACCGCGGGCAGACCGTCTGAAGGAGATCTACTCGTGGCCGTCCCGAAGCGGAAGATGTCGCGATCCAACACCCGCGCGCGCCGCAGCCAGTGGAAGGCGGCTCCGGTTCAGCTGGTGCCCTGCTCCAACCGCGCCTGCAAGCAGCCGAAGCTCCAGCACATCGCGTGCCCGGCCTGCGGCCAGCACAACGGTCGCCAGGTCGTCGAGCCCGCCTGATCGGCAGCTGACGACATGGGGGGCAAATCTGCCGGTGGACCACCCGCGGACCCCGCACCACTGCTCGAAGCTCTCGGGATCACGATCGAACCCGAGCTGCTGACGCTGTCGCTGACCCACCGTTCTTATGCCTATGAGAACGGTGGGTTGCCGCCGAACGAGCGTTTGGAGTTCCTCGGCGACGCGGTGCTGGGCCTGGTCGTCACCGACCACCTCTACAACACCCATCCCGAACTGGCCGAGGGACAGCTCGCGAAGCTCCGGGCCAGCGTGGTCAACATGCACGCGCTGGCCAGGGTCGCGCGCGGCCTCGGTGAGGGCGGGCTGGGCAAGCACCTGTTGCTGGGCAAGGGCGAAGAGCTCACCGGCGGCCGGGACAAGGCGAGCATCCTCGCCGACGGGCTCGAAGCCGTCATCGGCGCCGCGTACCAGCAGCACGGCATCGACGTCGCGCGCAAGCTCGTGCACCACCTGTTCGACGACCTGCTCGCCGAGGCGCCGCTGCGTGGCGCCGGCCTGGACTGGAAGACCAGCCTCCAGGAGCTGACGGCGTCGGCCGGGCTCGGCGTGCCCGAGTACAAGGTCGAGGACACCGGGCCCGATCACCGCAAGGAGTTCAGCGCCACCGTCCTCGTCGGCGGGCGTGAACTCGGCTACGGCTCGGGAACGACCAAGAAGGAAGCCGAGCAGAAGGCCGCCGAGACGGCCTGGCGACAGCTTTCGGCCGAGCTCGACGTCGACCAGCCGCCGAAGACGACCTGAGTCCTCCTCAGCGGGACGGTTCGTTGACGCACGAGCCGGTGAATCAGTAACGTCATCGCAGTCCGCCGCCACTGACGCGACCGTTCAGGTCGCCCGTCGAGAGGTCGGCGGATGCGTGTTCTCTGCCTTGTCACAGCGACGGCTTTGGCGCTGGTGACAGGTCCTGCCACTGCTTCGGGTGCTCAGGTCGTCCGGGTGACGTCGCTGAGCGCGTTGCAGTCCGCGATCGACAAGGCCGCTCCCGGCGACGAGATCCGGCTGGCCGACGGCAGCTATTCGGCGGGTTCGGCCATCGCGATCAAACGGTCGGGGACGGCGAACGCGCCGATCACGATCACCGCGGAACACGTCGGCAAGGCCGAGATCAAGGGATCGATGGGGTTCTCGTTCTCCTCCGGGGCCTCGCATGTCGTGCTGCGCGGGTTCAAGCTCCGGCACGGTGGATCGCTGAGCGTGCCGGTGGGCAGCACGCACAACCGGCTGACCAGGCTCGACGTCCAGCTCACCGGCGGCGGCAACTGGGTCACCCTCAACGGCGACGACACCGAGTTCGACCACAACGTGCTGCAGAACCGCACCACCCAAGGTGTCTT
Organism: Amycolatopsis sp. NPDC043889; assembly: GCF_056435645.1. Taxonomy (NCBI): domain Bacteria; kingdom Bacillati; phylum Actinomycetota; class Actinomycetes; order Pseudonocardiales; family Pseudonocardiaceae; genus Amycolatopsis; species Amycolatopsis sp. NPDC043889. Next base: position 210,936 of record NZ_JBWKEC010000005.1, on the reverse strand, counting down.
CCTCCAGGTGCTCGGCCCGGCGAAGGACATGGCGAAGCGGGTGCATGTGCACCACAACCACTTCTCCAACCACGGGTTCACCGGTGCGAACGGTGGCGAGTCGATCCGGTTCGGGCTGAGCCACCACCAGAAGTACAAGGCGGGCGGGATCGTCGAGTACAACCTGTTCGAGAAGGCCGACGGGGATTCCGAGGCGATTTCCGTGAAGTCGTCGGACAACGTCATCCGGTACAACACGATCCGCGACAGCCGCGGTTTCCTCGTGCTGCGCCACGGCGATCGCAGCGTGGTGGAGGGGAACATCCTGCTGGGCCGGTCCGGGATCCGCTTCCACGGCAACGACCACAAGATCGTCAACAACTACGTGCACACCACGGCGAACCGCGGGATCGTCTTCGGCTCGGGCAACGAGGCGGACAGCGGACCGGACAGCAAACTCCACGACCGGCCCGACCGGGTCGTGGTCGCGTACAACACCGTCGTCGGGACCACGGACGTCGTCCACGGCGACGGCGGTGACTTCAAACCCAAGGACTGCGTGCTCGCGAACAACGTCCTGCAGGGGACGGGAAAGCTCGTGACCATGCCGGGCGGTTCGGTCGTGAAGTACGAGGGGAACATCGCCTGGGGCGGGCCGGCGGGGATGCCGTCCGGGTACCGGTCGGTCGACCCGAAGCTGGTGCGGGACGGGTTGTACCGCCTGTCGTCCGGGAGCCCCGCGGTCGACGCCGGTGTCGGTTCCTACCCGTACGCGGGCATGGATTTCGATCTGCAGAAGCGATCCGGGAAGTACGACGTCGGGGCCGACGAGCTGCTGCCGGGCGGGGCGCGGAAGGCACTGACGAAGGCGGATGTCGGGCCGCTCGCCCCCTGACCCCGCTCCATACCGGTACCTCGCCCGCTTTACGCGCCGCGGTGGCGACCGTGGCGGCGGCGAAGGTAGCGAAGGCCTCCTTCCCTACCTTCAGGGTAGGTAAGGAGGCCTTCACGGACCGACCCCACGAGCCACTTACGAGGTGATACGAGGGCCGATGGGAGAATCGACGGCATGCCCGAACTCCCCGAGGTCGAGGTGGTCCGTGCCGGGCTCGAGGCGCATGTCTCCGGCCGGACGATCACCGAGGTCGAAGTTCTCCACGCCCGCGCGATCCGCCGCCACGAACTCGGCGCCGAGGACTTCGGCGGACGGCTTTCCGGGGTGAAGATCACCGCCGCCCGCCGACGCGGCAAGTATCTCTGGCTGGAGCTCTCCGACGGCCAGGCCATGCTCGCGCACCTCGGCATGAGCGGTCAGATGCTCGTCCAGCCCGAGGGCGCACCCGACGAGAAGCACCTTCGCGTGCGGTTCCGCTTCGCCGACAACGGGCCGGAGTTGCGCTTCGTCGACCAGCGGACCTTCGGAGGGCTCGCGCTCGCGGAACTCACCGAAGTCGACGGGACGGCCTTGCCGGGCACCATCGCGCATATCGCCCGCGACCCGATGGATCCGCGGTTCGACCTCGATCAGGCCGTCCGCGCGCTGCGGTCGAGGCGGACCGAGCTCAAACGCGCCCTGCTCGACCAGACCCTCGTCTCCGGGATCGGCAACATCTACGCCGACGAGGCACTCTGGCGCTCCAAGCTCCACTGGGCCCGCCCGACCGACAGGCTCACCGCCGCCCATGGCCGCGCCGTGCTCACCGCCGCCAGCGACGTGATGGCCGAGGCGCTGGTCGCCGGCGGGACGTCGTTCGACGCGCTTTACGTCAACATCAACGGCGAGTCCGGCTACTTCGACAGGTCACTCGACGCCTACGGCCAGGAAGGACTGCCCTGTGGCCGGTGCGGGACGGCCATCCGGCGCGACCCCTTCATGAACCGGTCGTCGTTCTCCTGCCCGCGATGCCAGCCGAAGCCGCGCGCGAGGTGAAAACTGTCGTGTACGCCGTGGGCGTCGCGTCAACTAGCATGAACGGGCACGACATGTAGGGAGTGGGATGGTGGCCGCGACCGAGCCCGGTAAGACGACGCTCGCCGAGAAGATCGACAAGCTGTTCCAGATCGTGCTGAGACCCGATCGCGAGCCGTACAGCCACGAGGAGGTCGCCAAGGCCTGCCGCGAGGCGACCGGCGAGAGCTTCTCGACGACGTACCTGTGGCAATTGCGCACGGGGCGTCGCGACAATCCGACGAAACGCCATCTCGAGGCGCTCGCGCAGTTCTTCGGCGTCTCGCCCGCGTACTTCTTCGACGACGAGCAGAGCGCCAAGATCGCCGAGGAACTCGCGCTCCTCGGCGCCCTTCGCGACGCCGGTGTCCGCGACGTCGCGCTGCGGGCCGTAACGCTTTCCCCCGACGGACTCGACACCATCAGCGACATGATCGACGCGATCGCCCGCAGGGAATCCGGACGGGGCGGCCCGAAGAAGGAGTCGTGAGTGGACCGCCGTCGTAAGGAGTTGTGGCGCCGCTGCCGGAGTCTCGCCGACGGCGTCACCCTTCCCGAACCCTTCGACGCCGAGTCCTTCGTCGCGGACCTGGCGGCCGAACGCGGCCGCCCCATCGAATTGATGCAGGTCAGCGTTCCTTCCAGCGGCCCGTGCGGGCTGCTGATGAGCACGGAACGCGCGGACTACATCCTGTATCCGACCAACACCACCGCGCTGCACCGGCGGCACATCCTGCTGCACGAGGTCGGCCACCTCTTGTGCGGCCACGTCGGCTCGGACGCCGGGGCCGACGGGATCGTGCTCGACGCCGCCGCGGGAAAGACCCTCATGCCGAACCTGTCACCCGAACTCGTCCGCCGTGTCCTCGGCCGCACGAGCTACAGCGCCGTCGAGGAGCAGGAGGCCGAACTGCTCGCCAGCCTCCTCGCGCACCGTGTCGCGCGGACCGTGATGCGCGGCGCCGCGCGTCCCGACGAGAGCGGGAGCGATCTCGCCGGCGGGATGGCGAGGGTCGACGACCTCTTCGGCAGCCGGAAACGGCGCCTGCCGTGACCGAAACCATCGCGTACCTCTGCTGCGTGGTGGCTTTCGCGGGCTTCGGCTACAAGCTGATCCAGGCCCGCCACACCCAGCCGGCGCGGCGGATGTGGTTCCTCTCCGCCTTCGGGATGTGCATCGCGGGCGGCATCATGCTGCTCACCCCGGCCATGGAGAACGCCGTCGGCGTGGAAGAACCCATGGGCAGCCTCCTGAACCTCGGGGCGGACCTGCTCAAGATCGGCGCGATGGCGTTCGCGGTCGCGTTCGCGCGTTCGCTGAAACTGGGGGAGGGCAAGCGGATCGGGTGGCACGCGGTGCTTTCCTGGGCCGTGGTGGTCGCCGAAACCGCGCTCTTCTTCCTGTCCGACAGCTACCGGGTAGGCGACCACACCGCAGCCGGTCCGGGCAGGCTCGGCTGGTTCGTCGCGTACAACGTCCTTTTCCTCGTCTACGGCCTGATCAGCCTGCTGACCTTCTCCATCGTCTTCGCCCGTTTCGCGCGTCATGCCGATCCCGGCCCGCTTCGCATCGGGCTGTGGCTGCTCGTCGGTGGCGGGGTTTCCGCGCTGGGCTGGACATTCTGGGACGTCGACGACATCTGCATCCTCGCCACCACCGGTGCGGTCGACGCCGGTGAGGACACGTTCTCGGCGATCCTGGCGGCGCTGAGCGTCGGGCTCGCCGGGGCGGGCGCGACGCTCAGCGTGTGGGGGCCCGCGCTGGCCACGCCGTTCCGGCTGATCGGCGCGTACCGGACGTATCGCCGGATCGAACCGCTGTGGGCCGCGCTGCGCGAAGCCGTCCCGGGAATCGCGCTGGATCCAGGCCCCGGTATGCCGGGTGGCGTCGAATTCGCCTTGTACCGCAGGGTCATCGAGATCCGGGACGGCCATCTCGCGCTGCGGCCCTACTTCGATCCGGACGTCCCGCCGGTCGCGGAAGCCGAAGCACGCGAGGCGAAGATCCCCGAAGCCCGGATCGCCGCGACGATCGAGGCCGCGGCCTTGGCCGCCGCGCTCGTCGCCGCCGAGGCGGGCCGCCGGTACGCCCCCGACGACGTTCCGGCGACCTACCTCGACGAGCCGGACATCGCCACCGAAGCGGCGTGGCTGGTGGAGGTCACGCGAGCCTGGCGGCGGTCCATTGTGGTCGGACGCATTCGCGAACGGACCCGGGAAACCCTTACGGTCTAAGCAATGATCGCGGTGACGGCGGCCGCCGCCGAGACCAGCGCGAGCCAGCCCGGCGGGGCGACGTCCTTGATCCCGTCGCCCGCCCGCACGTGGGAGACCACCGCCCCGATCAGCAACGCCACCAGGCCGATCGCCGCCGCGACCCCGAGCGGCCGCCAGAAGAACCCGGCCACCAGACCCGCCGCCCCCGCGAGTTCGAGCGCGCCGATCCCCTGGATCGCCCGGACCGAGAAGCCGAGCCTCTCGGTCCGGGAGACCAACGCCGGCTGACGCAGGACCTTCGCCACCCCCAGTACGGCGAAGATCGCGGCCAGCAGCACCGACAGCACCACATGAGTCACGGCCATTACGGAACTCCTTGGTGTTGAAGGACTTCAGACGGTGACGCGGCGCATCGTCGCGAACCCGCCCGCCCCGGCGAGGCAGACCAGCAGCGCGATCACCCCGGTCACGCCGCCGACGGTCAGCGTGCTGAAGAACGTGCCGAGTTTCGGCCAGGAATCGGTCCAGCTGAGCAGCAGCACCCCGCCTACCAGCATCAGGACCTGCGCGGCGGTGAACAGGGTCACGCCCAGGACCGCGGCGCGCCGGTAGATCAGGCCGTACCACATGCCGTAGACGAACATCAGCGTCAGCAGCACGAACGACGTGAGCAGGGTCAGGTACCAGGAACCGTCGAGCAGCCAGGGCACCCGGAAGTAGTTGAGGCCGAGTCCCCAGCCGCCGGTCGCGTTCTCGATCGCCTGGAACACGACGATCCCCACCGCGTACAGCGCGGACAGCCCGGCGACCAGGAGGATCGTGCCCAGATAGTACGACCGCCTCGACACGCCCAGCGCGAGCCCGAACGGCAGCGACTTCGTCATGCTCAAGGCACCGCAGACGAACATGAACACGTACAGCGTGAACAGGCCGCCGGAGTAGTTCTCCTCGGGTGTCTCGGGGATCACCGCGAAGATGGTGAGATTCACCAGGAACGCGAAGAACGTGACGCCGACCGGGAGGACCAGGAACTGGAGCCGGTCCACCAGGTGGTAGCGCGCGACGTTGACCAGGGTGTTCATGCGGACGCCTCCTCTGCGGCCTGTCCGTTGGAGGTGTGCACCATCAGTTGCTGCAAGGAAAGCGGCTCGAGTTTCAGGTGCAGGGCCGTCGCCTTCGCCTTCGAAGCGGCGTCGAGCGCGTCGGCGACGGTGACCGAAGCCCGCGAACCGATCTTGCGGCGGTGCAACACCCGGCGCCCGGTGACGAAGTCGTCCACCGCGAGGGCGGGACCCGAGACCGTGACGGCCGAGCCGCGCAGTTCGTCGGCCGCCGCGTCGAGGACGACGCGGCCCTTGTCGATCATCACCACGTGCTCCAGCAGATCGGCCACTTCGTCGATCAGGTGCGTGGAGAGCAGGATCGTGCGCGGATGGGCCGAGTAGTCGTCGAGCAACCGGTCGTAGAACAGTTGGCGCGCGACGGCGTCGAGACCCGCGTACGGCTCGTCGAGCAGCGTGAGTTCCGCTCGCGCCGCGAGTCCGATCGTGATGGACAGCGCCGAGCGCATCCCTCGCGAGAGCTTCTTGATCGGGCGCTTCGTCGGCAGGTCGAAATCGCGGAGCAGCGTGTCGGCGAGTTCCGCGTCCCAGTTCGGATAGAACCACGACGCGGCCGAAAGCGCGTGCCGCACCTTGAAATCCGGGAACTGCTGGTCTTCGCGGACGAGCACCAGGCGCTTCAGCACCCGCTCGTTTTCCACCGGGCTCTCGCCGAACACGCGGACCGAGCCCGCGGTGGCGAACTCCTGCGCGGTGACGATGCGCAGGAAGGTGCTCTTGCCCGCGCCGTTGCGGCCCAGCAGGCCGGTGATCTTGCCTTCTTCGATGTCGACCGAGACATCGCCGAGCGCGAGATGGTCGCCGTAGCGCCGGGTCAGGCCGGTGGTCGAAATGGTCGGCGTCATGCGGCGGGTCCTCCGTTCCGGTGTCCGTTCCCGCGGATGAGCGAGATCAGGGTTTCGTCGTCGATGCCGAGGCGTCGCGCTTCGCTGAGCATCGGGTCGAGGTACTGCTCGGCGAACCGTTGCCGCCGGTCGGTGAGCAGCTTCTGCCGCGCCCCGGCGGCGACGAACATGCCGATACCGCGCCGCTTCTCGAGCAGGCCGTCATCGGCGAGCACGTTGATCCCCTTGGCCGCCGTCGCCGGATTGATCCGGTAGAAGGCGGCGAGTTCGTTGGTTGACGGCACGCGTTCCCCCTCGGCCAGGCTTCCCTCGGCGATGTCGTCGGCGATCTGTTCGGCGATCTGCACGAACAGGGGTGTTCCTTCGTCGAGCACGACACCTCCGTCCCCAGTCTTCGAGCACCTCATTGGTGCGGTGGTTCATTACTGGACTAAGTAACCCATGAACCACCCCTTCGACGCAAGTCGCCTCCGCCGTGCGCACTACTGTGCAATGCGTGGTACCTTCTGTTGCGTAAGACTGGGAGGGACGCGACTGTGGAGATCAGTCAGCTACTAAAAGGCGTGCTGGACCTCGCCGTTCTCGCGGTGCTTCGCGGAGAGGACGGCTACGGCTACGACGTGCTCCGAAGACTTCGCATCGCGGGGTTGCAGGAAGTGGGCGACGCTTCGGTGTACGGGACTCTTCGGCGCCTGTACAAGGCAGGCCTGCTGACGTCCTATGTGGTGCCGAGCGAGGAAGGCCCGCACCGCAAGTACTACAGCCTCAACGAGCCGGGTCGCCAGCGGCTCGAAGAGTCGGGGCAGACCTGGCGCACTTTCGCCACGACGATGAACAGCCTGTTGGGAGAGGCAGTATGAGCACGCAGAATCCGACCGCCGTGCGGGTGTATCTGGCGAGGGTCAGGAGCGCGCTCGCCGACCTGCCGGAGAGCGAAGTCGAGGAGATCCTTGAAGACGTCCGGCCTCATCTCGCCGAGATGGAGGCGGAACTGGGGGACAATCCCAAGGTCGAAGCCTTGATCGAGCGTCTTGGCAGCCCGGAGAGCTACGCCGCCGAGCTGCGGGCCTCCGGTGGCTACCCGCCGCGTCCGCCCGACGCGGGCGGCAAAACCACCGTGCTGAAGGCGAAGACCGGGATCGGCGGAGCGCGGTTCGCGTTCTGGGGCCTGCTGTTCTCGGTCTGCGGCTTCGCGTTGTTCGGCTTCGCGGCCGCGGTGTGGGTGCGGGTGGATCCGTTGCTGGGCCTGCTTTTCGTCGCGCCCGTGCTCGCGATCAGCGTCGCCTACGTGGTCCGCAACGGCGTCGCCCCCATCGCGGAACTGCCTGAAGTGGCCAAGCTCCGCGAGATCGCGAACTCGTTCCAGAACGACCGGAACAGCAAGGGGCTCACCTACTTCCGCATGCTCAAGCCGGCGTGGTGGCTACTGTGCGCGGCGGTACTGGTCATCTTCGGCTTGTTGCTCGTGCTCCGCGACACCGAAGCCGTGCTGCTCATGCCGCTGATGCTGTTGGCGGCCGTGGCGGTGGTCTGGGCAGGCTCGAAGCTGAAGACCGACCGGCGGCTGCTGTGGCTGGCCGTGCCGATTTCGGCGTTCGTCGTCGGCAGCATGCTCGGCGGTGCGGGCGCGGCGGTCGACCTGATCGCGAAGCGGTCCTACGGTGGCGGCTCCTACAACAGCGGTTACACGCCCAACTACAACGACAACTATGGCAATCCGCAGTTGATGTACGGCAGCCAGGAGGTGGAGAACATCTACGCGTTCGACGCCGAGGGCAAACCGCTGACCGAGATCTACCTCTACGACGAGGACGGCCGTCCGCTCAGCACGACCAGGTACGCCTGTGAGCGCAGCACGGGCGAGAAGCGGAAGGCCGGCGACGACAACCGCTACCCGCGTCCGCGGGTCGAGCGAGGAGTCCGGGACAGCGAAGGAAACCTCGACGGCTACAACGGTTCGCACGGTTACTGTCTGGAAAGGACGGACGTGCCCTTCAGCGCGGCGATCCCCAAGGCCGTGCCGGTGCCGCCGACTTCTCAGGCCGCTCCGCCGTCGTCCACCTCGGTGGCACCGCCGTCGAACTCCACCCAGCCGACGCGCTAGGTGGCCCGGGTGGAGGCGGACGCCGGGGGCCGCCTCCACCCGAAATGCGGATGCGGGGGAGACCCCGGGAGACGTAACCTCCGGGGCAACGCGTCGACGGAGACGAGTAGCCGAGGGACCACGCGAGCCCCAGAGAGCCGCCGGTAGCTGGGAAGGCGGCCTCGTGCCTTCGGTGAAGACCCTCCCGAGTGCGGGGAGGAACGGCGTCCGCGCCCCATGCCCCGCCGTCCGGCCCTCGTCACGGGCCTTCGAGGCCGCCGTTCCCTGGCGGCGGCGAAAGTGCGGTGGTACCGCGAGTTCCCTTCTCGCCCGCACTCCCAAGGGGTCGCGCACATCCGTACAGGAGTTGTGATGATCTCGCGTGTCCTCGCCGCCGACCTGCCCCGGCACGTCGGCGGCCGTGTCCGCATCGCCGGCTGGGTGCACCGCCGGCGCCGCCTGAAAACCGTCACCTTCCTGGTGATCCGGGACCGTTCCGGACTCGTCCAGGTGGTCCTCGCCGAATCCGGTGGCCCGCCCGAGGAAACCGTCGTCGAGGTCGAGGGGCTCGTCACCGCGAATCCGCAGGCGCCGGGCGGCGTCGAACTCACGGAGCCGTCCGTCAGGCTGCTTTCCGAACCGGCCGAACCACCGCCGTTCGACCTCTACCGGCCCTCGGTCCCGGCGGCGTTGCCCACGGTACTGGACAACGCCGCCGTCGCGCTGCGGCATCCGCGGCTGAAGGAGGCTTTCACGGTCGCGGCGGCGAGCGTCGCCGGGTTCCGGTCGGTACTGGACGGACTCGGGTTCACCGAAACCCATACGCCCAAGATCGTTTCGTCGGCCACGGAATCCGGCGCGAACGTCTTCGGTATCGACTACTTCGGCGAACGGGCCTTTCTGGCGCAGTCGCCCCAGTTCTACAAGCAGGCCCTGGTCGGGGTCTTCGAACGGGTCTACGAGGTCGGCCCGGTCTTCCGCGCCGAACCGCACGACACCGCGCGGCATCTGGCGCAGTACACCAGCCTCGACGCCGAACTCGGTTTCATCGACGACCACCACGACGTCATGACGGTGCTGCGGGAGGCCATCGCCGGGATGGCCGCCGCGGTTCCGCAGGCGGAAGTCGTGGTGCCGGAGGAGATTCCGGAGATCCACTTCGCGGAAGCCCAGGAGCTGATCGCATGGCTGTCGGGCGAGGACCCTTGTGGCGAGCCCGACCTCGCGCCCGCGCACGAGCGGCTGCTTTCGGAGTGGGCGCTGCGCGAACACGGATCGGAATTCCTGTTCGTCACCGGCTATCCGATGGTGAAGCGGCCGTTCTACACGCATCCGGACCCGGCGCGGCCCGAGTACTCCAACAGTTTCGACCTGCTTTTCCGTGGGCTGGAACTGGTGACCGGCGGGCAGCGGCTGCATCGGCACGCGGACTATGTCGCCGCGCTGGCGGCGCGCGGTGAGTCCGCCGAGCCGTACCAGGACTACCTGGCGGTTTTCGCGTATGGGATGCCGCCGCACGGCGGGTTCGCGCTCGGTCTCGAACGCTGGACGGCCCGGCTGCTCGGGCTGCCCAACGTCCGCCAGGCGACGCTGTTCCCGCGTGACCTGCACCGCCTGACCCCGTAAAGCCACGAGCCGGCACCTCGTGCTGAGGTGCCGGCTCGCGTGGGGTGAGGCTCAGTGGTTGAACGCGCTCCTGGCGGCCAGGTCGGCCAGCAGGGCGCGGCCCTTCTCGGCGTTGCGCGGCTGGGCCAGGACGTCGTAACGCCGGGCGACCAGCTGGCTCTGCGAGATGAACCCGCGCTTGTTCTTCGAAGCCGCGTATCCCAGCGCGCCGAACAGCAGGTTGAACCCGATACCGCCGACGAGGCCGACGAGGATCGGCACCAGCCCGGCGCCCGGGTTCAGCAGGCTCAGCACGAGGCCGAGGAACATACCGAACATCGCGCCCGACAGCGCCGAGCTGGTCAGCACCTTGCTCCAGCCCATCCGTCCGGCGATCCGCTCGACCAGGACCGGCTCGACACCGACGATCGTGACGTCCGTGATCGGGAAGTCCGTTCCCGCGAGGTGGTCGACGGCACGCTGCGCTTCGGAGTACGACTCGTACGAGCCGATCGGCCACCCACTGGGCATCGTCGGGAGCTGAGCCCGCCCCTGGGGCTCGGTGAACGTGGTCTGCTGCGTGAATGCCTGTGTCATTCCTTCTCACCTCTCTTGATCCGTACAACGTCCCGGATGCGCGGATCTCCTCCCGGTGCGGCGGGATTCACAGCATCTTCTCAGCCGGGCATCGCAGACAATCCGCCCAGGGATCAACTACGGTGAGCAATGGATAACGAATCAGACCATTGGACGAGTTGACCGCATCCGGTCGACCCGGTAGGAAGAACCCTCAAAGGTACCGCTTCGAACCTTTAGGTGAGGCTGATGGCGAACAGGCGCGGCATGCTCACGCTGGAACGGCTCCGGGAACTGGTCGAGGACGGCACCGTCGACACGGTGCTGGTGGCGATCACCGACATGCAGGGCAGGCTGCAGGGCAAACGCTGCGCCGCCGAGTACTTCCTCAACGAGGTCGTCGAGCACGCCACCGAAGCGTGCAACTACCTGCTGGCGGTCGACGTGGACATGAACACCGTCGACGGCTACGCGATGTCGTCCTGGGAGACCGGCTACGGCGACTTCGTCATGCGCCCGGACTTCGGCACGCTGCGCCTGCTTCCGTGGCAGGAGGGCACCGCGCTCGTCCTCGCCGACCTCGAACGGGTGGAAGGGGGCGCCGTGGCCCCTTCGCCGCGCCAGATCCTGCGCGGTCAGCTCGATCGGCTCGCCGCACGCGGTCTCGCCGCGTATGTCGGGACCGAACTGGAGTTCATCGTCTTCGACGACACCTTCGAGTCGGCCTGGGACAAGCGGTACCAGGACCTTCGCCCGGCCAATCAGTACAACGTCGACTACTCGATGCTCGGCACCGCGCGGATCGAACCGCTGCTGCGCCGTATCCGCAACGACATGGGCGGAGCGGGCCTGTACGTCGAGTCCGCCAAGGGCGAGTGCAACCCCGGCCAGCACGAGATCGCGTTCCGCTACGCCGACGCGCTGACCACCTGCGACAACCACAGCGTCTACAAGACCGGCTCCAAGGAGATCGCCGCGCAAGAGGGCAAGAGCCTCACGTTCATGGCGAAGTACAACGAACGCGAGGGCAACTCGTGCCACATCCACATCAGCCTGCGCTCCGCCGAGGGCGAACCCGTCCTGGTCGGCGACGGTCCCGGCGGGTTCTCGCCGCTGATGGAGCACTTCCTCGCCGGCCAGCTCGCCGGGCTGCGTGAGCTGACCTACTTCTTCGCGCCGAACATCAACTCCTACAAGCGGTTCGTCCCCGGCAGCTTCGCGCCGACGGCCGTCGCGTGGGGCACCGACAACCGGACGTGCGCGCTCCGCGTCGTCGGGCACGGGGACTCGCTGCGCACCGAGAACAGGGTCCCCGGCGGCGACGTGAACCCGTACCTCGCGGTGGCCGCGCTGATCGCGGCCGGGTTGCACGGCATCGAGAACGAACTGGAGCTGGAGCCGGAGTTCCAGGGCAACGCCTACGGTTCCGGCAAGCCGACCGTGCCGACGACCCTGCGGGAAGCCGCGGCGCTGCTGGATGGGAGCGGGCTCGCGAGGTCCGCGTTCGGAGACGAGGTCGTCGACCACTACCTGAACGCGGCGAAGGTCGAACTGGCCGCGTACGACGCCGCCGTCACCGACTGGGAGAGGATCCGTGGCTTCGAACGGCTCTGAGCCCCTGATCGGGCTCACCTCCTATCTGGAACCCGCGAAGTTCCTCGTCTGGGAGACCGAAGCCGCGCTGCTGCACCGCGTCTACGTCGACGGGATCGTCGCGGCGGGCGGCGTCCCGGTCCTGCTGCCGCCGGTGAGCGGGGCGCACGATCGGCTGATGTCCGCCGTGGACGGGCTCGTGCTGGTCGGCGGCGCCGATGTCGACCCGGCCCGCTACGGCCAGGAGCAGCACGCGACGACGTACACGAGGCCGAACCGCGACGCCTTCGAGTTCGGCCTGCTTCGGTCCGCTTTGGACAGTGGAAAACCGGTGCTGGGTGTGTGTCGCGGGCTGCAGGTGCTCAGCGTCGCGCTGGGCGGCACGCTCGCGCAGCACCTGCCGGACACTTTGGACAGCGTGGATCACCAGCCCGCGCCAGGGACCTTCGGCACCACTACGGTGAGGCTTGCCGAGAGCAGCCGCGTCGCGTCGATCCTCGGCGCCGAGAGCAAGGTGCCGTGTTACCACCATCAGGCGATCGACAGGCTCGGCGACGGGCTGGTCCCGGTCGGCTGGGCCGCCGACGGGACCATCGAGGCGGCCGAACTGCCCGGCGACGGGTTCGTCCTCGGCGTCCAATGGCATCCCGAACAGAACCCCGACGACATCAGGCTTTTCGAGGCACTCGTGGAAGCAGCTAAGGAGCGCGCATGACGTTCGAGGTGATCAACCCCGCCACCGAGGAGGTGGTGAGGTCGGTCGAGCCGACCTCGGCCGAGGAGACCGACGCGGCGATCGCCCGCGCGCACGCGGCGTTCCCCGCCTGGCGCGCGGTGGCCCCCGGCGACCGGGCGCGGCTGCTGCGCCGATTCGCCGACGCCGTCGACGCCGACATCGAGAATCTCGCCCAGCTGGAGGTCGCCAACGCGGGCCACACGATCGGCAACGCGCGCTGGGAAGCGGGCAACGTCCGCGACGTGCTGACGTACTACTCGGCTTCGCCCGAACGGTTGAGCGGCAAGCAGATCCCGGTACCCGGCGGCGTGAACATGACGTTCCACGAGCCGCTCGGCGTGGTCGGGGTGATCGTGCCGTGGAATTTCCCGATGCCCATCGCGGGCTGGGGGTTCGCGCCCGCGCTCGCCGCAGGGAACACCGTCGTGCTCAAACCCGCCGAGCTCACCCCGCTGACCGCCATCCGCCTCGGCGAACTCGCCCGTGAGGCGGGGATCCCCGAAGACGTCTTCCAGGTGCTTCCCGGCAAGGGATCCGTGGTGGGGCAGCGCTTCGTGGACCACCCGGCGGTGCGGAAGGTGGTGTTCACCGGCTCCACCGAGGTCGGCAAGCAGATCATGGCCGGGTGTGCCGCGCAGGTGAAGCGGGTGACGCTGGAACTCGGCGGCAAGAACGCGAACATCGTCTTCGCCGACGCCGACCTGGACAAGGCCGCGGCGACCGCGCCGTACGGCGTCTTCGACAACGCCGGGCAGGACTGCTGCGCGCGGTCGCTGATCCTCGTGCAGTCGAGCGTGTACGAGAAGTTCATGGAGCTGCTGGAACCGGCGGTGAACGGCGTCGTCGTGGGGGATCCGCGGCTGGAAGTGACCGAGATGGGTCCGCTGATCTCGGCCGGGCACCATGCGAAAGTGTCGTCCTATGTGGACGACGCGGCGCCGGTCGCCTTCCGGGGCAACGCGCCCGTCGGTCCCGGATACTGGTTCGCGCCGACCGTCGTCACCCCGCCGGACCTGCGGCATCCGCTGGCGTCGGACGAGATCTTCGGCCCGGTCGTCGCCGTGGTCCCGTTCGCCGACGAGACGGACGCGGTGACCATGGCCAACCACACCGAGTACGGCCTGTCCGGCTCGATCTGGACCCGCGACGTCGGCCGCGCCTTCCGCGTCGCGCGTGGCGTCGAAGCCGGGAACCTGTCGGTCAACTCGCATTCGTCCGTCCGGTACTGGACGCCGTTCGGCGGGTTCAAGCAGTCCGGACTGGGCCGCGAACTGGGCCCCGACGCCGTCGACGCCTTCACCGAGACCAAGAACGTCTTTATCAGCACGGAGGAATAAGGAATGGTTCAGCGTTTCGAAGGCCGCGTCGCGGTCATCACCGGCGGCAGCAGCGGCATCGGCCTCGCCACCGCGCGGCGGCTGGCGAGCGAGGGCGCGAAGGTCGTCATCGGCGACATCTCCGCCGAGGCGGGCAAAGCCGCGGCCGACGAGGTCGGCGGCCTGTTCGTGCAGGCCGACGTCACCGACGCCGAGCAGGTCGAGGCCCTGTTCCAGGCCACTGTGGACACTTTCGGCTCGGTCGACGTCGCGTTCAACAACGCGGGCATCTCCCCGCCCGAGGACGACTCGATCCTCACCACGGGCATCGACGCGTGGGAGAAGGTACAGAAGGTCAACCTGACCTCGGTCTACCTGTGCTGCAAGGCCGTGCTGCCGCATATGCGGCGGCAGGGCAAGGGCTCGATCGTCAACACGGCGTCGTTCGTCGCGGTCATGGGCGCGGCGACGTCGCAGATCTCCTACACCGCGTCCAAGGGCGGGGTGCTGGCGATGAGCCGGGAACTCGGCGTGCAGTTCGCGCGGGAGAACATCCGGGTCAACGCGCTGTGCCCGGGTCCGGTGAACACGCCGCTGCTGAAGGAACTGTTCGCGAAGGACCCCGAGCGGGCGGCACGGCGGCTGGTCCACGTGCCGGTCGGGCGGTTCGCGGAGCCGGAGGAGATCGCGGCGGCCGTCGCGTTCCTGGCGAGCGACGACGCCTCGTTCATCACGGCGTCGCAGTTCCTCGTCGACGGTGGGATCTCCGGCGCCTACGTCACGCCCGTCTGACCGCCACGCATTTAGTCCTCTAAATGCGCGCCGTTGGGTCGCGATGTCCGTGAAGGCCTCCTTCCCTACCTTGAGAGTAGGGAAGGAGGCCTTCACGGACTTGGGCCCGGCGCGAACCGTGGCTGTACTTCCGGCCGCCGTCACTCGTCCCGGTGGCTGGGATGGCGGGCCGCTGACCTGCGCTGTAGTCCTGAGACGCGGGACCACCCGGTTCCGTGATCCGAACAGCGCGGGAGGCCCGACGAATGACCCGGCAGATGAGCACCGCCATGCGTGACTGCATCGACCTGTGCAACGAGTGCCACGTCAGGTGCGAGGAGATGATGACGCGCTGCATGGAGATCGGCGGCGCGAAGCTCGGGATGATGATGGTGACCTGCGCGGACATGTCCCGCATGTCCGCCGACATGATGATGCGCTGCTCCGCCATGGTCGCCGACCTCGAGATGATGCGCATGTGCGCGAAGACGTGCGGCCTCGCCTCCCAGATGATGCGCATGTGCGCCCAGGAGTGCGCCAAGACCGGCGACGCCGAGCTCGCCGACGCGGCCGACATGATGATGCGGTGCGCCGAGCTCTGCGGCACGATCACCGCCGAAATGATGATGGAAAACGCGTAACTCGCGTGTCTGGAGCCGTGACTCGCGTGCTTGGAGGCGGAACTCACGAGTTACGTCTCCAAGCACGCGAGTTCCGGCTCCAAGCACGCGAGTGCGGGTCAAGTGACGTGCTCGGCTGGAAGTAGACGCGCGTCGAACACGCCAGGTACGGTGTGCGCACAACTTCAGACAGGGCCGTCGAGCTGGAGCGGGAGAGCCCCCACGAACGTGGTGGGGCACCGAAGGAGCAAACTCCCCGGAATCTCTCAGGTACCCACTACCGCTTCACGCGAGGCCACTCTGGAAAGCAGGCGCGCAAGTGCGTCTCACCCAAGGTGAAAGCCACCCTCAACGGTGGTGAAACTCTCAGGTGCCATGACAGAGGGGGAGTTCCCAGCGCACCGGTCTATCCGGCGCCTGACCCAAGGAGCTCCCTTGACCAGTACGTCCTTCGACGACCGGCACATCGGCCCCTCGGAGTCCGAGCAGGCCAAGATGCTCGCCGAGGTCGGCTACGGCAGTCTCGATGCCCTGGTGCAGGCCGCCGTGCCGTCCGCGATCCGGGTCACCCGCGACCTCGAACTTCCCCCCGCCGCGTCCGAAGAGGACGCCATCGCCGAGCTTCGCGCGCTCGCCGCGCTCAACAAGCCGATGACGCAGATGATCGGTCTCGGCTTCCACGACACGGTCACCCCGGCGGTCATCCGCCGCAACGTGCTGGAGAACCCGGCCTGGTACACGGCGTACACGCCGTATCAGCCGGAGATCTCGCAGGGCCGTCTCGAAGCCCTCCTCAACTTCCAGACCATGGTCTCGGAGCTGGCCGGTCTCGCCACCGCGAATGCCTCCCTGCTCGACGAGTCCACCGCCGTCGCCGAGGCCGTCATGCTGATGCGCCGCGCGTCGAAGGCGAAGTCGAACAAGGTCGTCCTCGACGCCGAGTGCCTGCCGCAGACGATCGCGGTCGTCCGCACCCGCGCCGAGGCCATGGGCGTCGAGGTCGAGGTCCGTGACCTGCTCACCGGCCTGCCGGAGGAGTTCTTCGGCGTCGTCGTCCAGTACCCGGGCGCTTCCGGCGTGCTGCGCGGCGCGGGCTTCTACTCCGCCATCTCCGAGACCGCGAAGGCCGCCGGCGCGCTGTACGCCGTCGCCGCCGACCTGCTCGCCCTCACGCTGATCACCGCGCCGGGTGAGTTCGGCGCCGACATCGCCGCCGGTTCGACCCAGCGCTTCGGCGTCCCGCTCGGGTACGGCGGTCCGCACGCCGGGTACATGGCCGTCCGCGCCGGGCTCGAACGTTCGCTGCCGGGCCGCCTGGTCGGGGTCTCGGTCGACGCCGACGGCAACCCCGCGTACCGCCTCGCCCTGCAGACGCGTGAGCAGCACATCCGCCGCGAGAAGGCGACCTCCAACATCTGCACCGCGCAGGTGCTGCCCGCCGTGCTCGCCGCGATGTACGCGGTCTACCACGGTCCCGACGGCCTCAAGCGCATCGCGACCCGCGTCCACGGCCTCGCCGCGGGCCTGGCGGACGCCCTCCGAGCGGCAGGCGTCGAGGTCGTGCACGAGGGCTTCTTCGATACCGTCCTCGCCCGCATGCCCGGACAGGCCGAAGCGGTCGTCGCGGTCGCGCGGGAGAACGGGATCAACCTCGGCCCGGTCGACGCCGACCACGTCCGCATCGCGGTCGACGAGGTCACCACGCCCGCGATCATCGCCAAGGTGCTCAACGCGTTCGGCGTCGACACCCCCGCCGCCGACGCCCGTGCGCTGCCCGCCGGCCTCGGCCGCGAGAGCGAGTACCTCACCCACGAGGTCTTCCACTCGCACCGCTCCGAGACCGCGATGCTGCGCTACCTGCGCGGTCTGTCCGATCTGGACTACGCGCTCGACCGCGGCATGATCCCGCTCGGCTCCTGCACGATGAAGCTCAACGCCACCACCGAGATGGAGCCGATCAGCTGGCGCGAGTTCGCGGGGATCCACCCCTTCGCGCCCGCGGACCAGGCCGAGGGCTACCACGTGCTGGTCGAGCAGCTGTCCGGCTGGCTGGCCGAGGTCACCGGGTACGACAAGGTTTCGCTGCAGCCGAACGCGGGCAGCCAGGGCGAGCTCGCCGGTCTGCTCGCGATCCGCGCGTACCACCACGCCAACGGTCAGACCGAGCGCGAGGTCTGCCTGATCCCGTCGTCCGCGCACGGCACGAACGCCGCCTCCGCGGTGATGGCCGGGATGCGCGTCGTCGTGGTCAAGTGCACCGACGAGGGCAACGTCGACCTCGAAGACCTGCGGGCCAAGGTCGAGGCCAACCGCGACACGCTGTCCGCGATCATGGTCACGTACCCGTCCACGCACGGCGTGTACGAGAACGGCATCGACGAGCTGGCCAAGATCGTCCACGACGCGGGCGGCCAGGTCTACGTCGACGGCGCGAACCTCAACGCCCTGCTGGGTCTCGCCAAGCCGGGAGAGTTCGGCGGCGACGTCTCGCACCTGAACCTGCACAAGACCTTCTGCATCCCGCACGGAGGCGGCGGCCCCGGCGTCGGCCCGGTCGCGGTCCGCGCGCACCTCGCGCCGTACCTGCCCAACCACCCGATGCTGGAGAAGGCCGGTCCGGAAACCGGTGTCGGCCCGATCAGCGCCGCACCGTACGGCTCGGCGTCGATCCTGCCGATCTCGTGGGCGTACGTCCGCATGATGGGCGCGGGCGGGCTCACCGCCGCGACGCAGGTCGCGGTCCTCGCGGCGAACTACGTGGCCAAGCGCCTCAACCAGCACTACCCGGTGCTCTACACCGGCCAGGACGGCCTGGTCGCGCACGAGTGCATCCTCGACCTGCGCGGGCTCACCAAGGAGACCGGCGTCACCGTCGACGACGTCGCGAAGCGCCTGATCGACTACGGCTTCCACGCTCCGACCATGTCGTTCCCGGTCGCGGGCACGCTGATGGTCGAGCCGACCGAGTCCGAGGACCTCGGCGAGATCGACCGCTTCATCGCGGCGATGATCGCCATCCGCGCGGAGATCGACGCCGTCGCGCAGGGCAAGTGGGCCGCGGACAACAGCCCGCTGCGCAACGCCCCGCACACCGCCGAGACCCTCGTCGGCGACTGGGACCTGCCGTACGACCGCGAACTGGCGGTGTACCCCGCCGGGGTGAACCGCAAGTCCAAATACTGGCCTCCGGTGCGCCGCATCGACGGTGCGCGCGGGGACCGTAACCTCGTCTGCTCCTGCCCGCCGCTCAACGCCTACGAGAACTGAGGCACTTGATGTCGAAAGAGACGTCCCTGCACGGAGTCCACAAAGGACTGGGTGCGCTGTTCACCGATTTCGCGGGCTGGTCGATGCCGATCCGCTACTCCAGCGAACTGGCTGAGCACAAGGCGGTCCGCGAGGCCGCCGGCCTGTTCGACCTCTCGCACATGGCCGAGATCGAGGTGACCGGCCCGCAGGCCGCCGACACCCTCGACTACGCGCTGGTCGGCAACCTGTCCGGCGTGAAGCCGGGCCGGGCGCGCTACACGATGATCTGCGACGAGAACGGCGGCGTGCTGGACGACCTGGTCGTCTACCGCCTCGCCGACGAGAAGTTCCTGGTCGTGGCCAACGCGGGCAACGCCGGCGTGGTCGCGGAGGCGCTGGCCGAGCGGGTCTCGGGTTTCGACGCGGTCGTCGAGAACAAGTCCGAGGACGTCGCGCTGATCGCCGTCCAGGGCCCGAAGGCCGTCGAGATCCTCGGCGCCGTCACCGACGCCGACCTGGGCGCGCTCAAGTACTACGCGAGCGTCCCGGCCGTCGTGAAGGGGCACGACGTCCTGCTCGCCCGCACCGGGTACACCGGTGAGGACGGCTTCGAGCTGTACGTCCCGGCCGGTGAGGCTCCCGCCGTCTGGCGCATCCTGACCGACGCGGGCGAGCCGCACGGCCTGCTCCCGGCCGGTCTCGCCTGCCGCGACACCCTGCGCCTCGAAGCGGGAATGCCGTTGTACGGCAACGAGCTCAGCCTCCAGCTGAGCCCGTTCGAAGCCGGCCTCGGGCGCGTGGTCAAGTTCGAGAAGC
The DNA here is from genome assembly GCF_056435645.1 of Amycolatopsis sp. NPDC043889. Lineage (NCBI taxonomy): Bacteria > Bacillati > Actinomycetota > Actinomycetes > Pseudonocardiales > Pseudonocardiaceae > Amycolatopsis > Amycolatopsis sp. NPDC043889. Next base: position 191,461 of record NZ_JBWKEC010000005.1, on the reverse strand, counting down.
CGGGCGACTTCGTGGGCAAGGCCGCCCTCGAAGAACTGTCCAAGAAGGACGTTCCCAGGGTCCGCGTCGGGCTCAAGGGCTCCGGCCGCCGCGCCCCGCGCCACGGCTACACCGTCCTGGCGGGTGACACCGAGATCGGCGAGGTCACCAGCGGTGCCCTCTCGCCGACGCTGGGTTACCCGATCGCCATGGCCTACGTGGACCGGGAGCACTCCGAGCCCGGCACCGAGCTTTCCGTCGACATCCGGGGCCGTATCGAGCCCGTCGAGGTCGTCGCCCTGCCCTTCTACTCCCGCGCCTGAAAGGCCCTCCTCTGATCATGAGCATCCCCCAGGACCTGAAGTACACGAAGGAACACGAGTGGCTGAGCGTCGCCGACGGCGTCGCCACCGTGGGCATCACCGCCTTCGCCGCCGAGTCGCTCGGTGACATCGTGTTCGTCCAGCTTCCCTCGGTCGGCGACACCGTCACCGCGGGCGAGGTGTTCGGCGAGGTCGAGTCGACCAAATCGGTCAGCGAGCTGTACGCACCCGTGGACGGTGAGGTCGTCGAGGTGAACGAGGCCACAACGGACACCCCCGAGCTCATCAACTCGGACCCGTACGCCGAAGGATGGCTCCTGAAGGTGCGTCTGTCCGGCGACGTGCCCGCCCTGCTCGACGCCCAGGCGTACGCCGTCCTGACCCAGGAGAACTGACATGTTCAATGCTGCCCTGTCCGAAGTGGACCCCGAGGTCGCCGCGGCCGTCGCCGCCGAACTCGACCGGCAGCAGTCGACCCTGGAGATGATCGCCTCGGAGAACTTCGCCCCGGTGGGCGTGCTCGAGGCGCAGGGTTCGGTGCTGACGAACAAGTACGCCGAGGGCTACCCCGGCCGCCGCTACTACGGCGGTTGTGAGCACGTCGACGTCATCGAGCAGCTGGCGATCGACCGCGCGAAGGCCCTGTTCGGCGCCGAGCACGCCAACGTCCAGCCGCATTCGGGCGCGCAGGCCAACGCCGCCGCCATGGTCGCGGTGCTCAACCCCGGCGACACCATCCTCGGTCTCGACCTCGCGCACGGCGGGCACCTGACCCACGGGATGAAGATCAACTTCTCCGGCAAGCTCTACAACGTCGTCGCCTACCACGTCGACAAGGAGACCGGGATCGTCGACGTCGAGGAGATCGAGCGCCTCGCCAAGGAGCACAAGCCGAAGCTGATCATCGCCGGCTGGTCGGCGTACCCGCGTCAGCTCGACTTCGCCGAGTTCCGCCGCATCGCCGACGAGGTCGGCGCGAAGGTCATGGTCGACATGGCGCACTTCGCCGGTCTGGTCGCCGCCGGGCTGCACCCGAGCCCGGTGCCCTACGCCGACATCGTCACCACGACCACGCACAAGACCCTCGGCGGCCCGCGCGGTGGCATCATCCTGTCCCGCCAGGAACTCGCCAAGAAGATCAACTCGGCGGTGTTCCCCGGCCAGCAGGGCGGTCCGCTGGAGCACGTCATCGCGGCCAAGGCCGTCGCGCTGAAGATCGCCGCGAGCGAGGAGTTCCGCGAGCGCCAGCAGCGCGTGCTCGAAGGCGCGAAGATCCTGGCCGACCGCCTTTCGCGCACGGACTGCACCGAGGCCGGAGTCCGCGTGCTGACCGGTGGCACCGACGTGCACCTGGTGCTCGTCGACCTGGTCAACTCCACTTTGGACGGTCAGCAGGCCGAGGACCGGCTGCACTCGGTCGGCATCACGGTCAACCGCAACGCCGTCCCGTTCGACCCGCGTCCGCCGATGGTCACCTCCGGCCTGCGGATCGGCACCCCGGCGCTCGCGACCCGCGGCTTCGGGGCCGAGGACTTCGCCGAGGTGGCCGACATCATCGCCGAGGCGCTGCGCCCGGACTTCGACGAGGCCCTGCGCCAGTCGCTGTCCGCCCGGGTCGAGCTGCTGGCGAAGAAGCACCCGCTGTACGCGGACCTCAACCGATGAGCGCGCTCCCCGAGGGGCGCAAACTTCTCCGGCTCGAAGTCCGCAACGCGCAGACCCCGATCGAGAAGAAGCCGCCGTGGATCAAGACCCGCGCGCGCATGGGTCCGGAGTTCACGGAGCTCAAGGGACTGGTCAAGCGTGAAGGCCTCCACACCGTGTGTGAGGAGGCCGGGTGTCCCAACATCTACGAGTGCTGGGAAGACCGTGAGGCCACGTTCCTGATCGGCGGGGACCAGTGCACGCGGCGCTGTGACTTCTGCCAGATCGACACGGGCAAGCCGGCGGCGCTGGATCGCACCGAGCCGCGCAAGGTGGCGGAGTCGGTGCAGGCCATGGGTTTGCGTTACTCGACGGTGACCGGTGTCGCGCGTGACGACCTGGAAGACGGCGGCGCGTGGCTGTACGCGGAGACCGTCCGTCAGATCCACGCGTTGAACCCGGGCACCGGTGTCGAGCTGTTGATCCCGGACTTCAACGCGGATCCGGATCAGCTGGCCGAGGTGTTCGGTTCGCGGCCGGAGGTGCTGGCGCACAACGTGGAGACGGTGCCGCGGATCTTCAAGCGGATCCGGCCGGGCTTCCGGTACGCGCGCTCGCTGGAGGTCATCACCCGGGCTCGTGAGGCCGGTCTGGTGACGAAGTCGAACCTGATCCTCGGCATGGGTGAGACGCCGGAGGAGGTGGCTCCGGCGATGAAGGATCTGGTCGACGCGGGCTGCGAGATCCTCACGATCACCCAGTATCTGCGGCCTTCACCGAGGCATCATCCGGTGGACCGGTGGGTCAAGCCGGAGGAGTTCGTCGAGCATTCGAACGCCGCCGAAGCGATGGGTTTCGCTGGTGTGATGGCCGGGCCGCTCGTACGCTCGTCGTATCGGGCCGGTCGCCTGTTCGCCCAGACGAAGGCCCACCGCGGCGAAGCGCTGTCGGAGAACTTGGCCCATCTCGCCGCCGAAGGGCCCGCGGCCCAAGAAGCCAGCTCACTGCTGGCCAGATAGGAAGGAGGGCAGATCAATGGCGATCAGCGTCTTCGACCTGTTTTCGATCGGCATCGGCCCCTCCAGCTCCCACACGGTGGGCCCGATGCGTGCCGCACTGACCTTTGTGGACGGTCTGGCGGCGGACGGTGACCTCGCCGCCACGACCCGCGTCCAGAGCGAGCTTTTCGGCTCGCTCGGCGCGACCGGGTTCGGGCACGGCAGCGACAAGGCCGTGCTGCTCGGGCTGTCCGGGGAGCGTCCGGAGGAGATCGACACCGATACGGTGCCCGGAAAGATCGCGGAGATCCGGGAATCTTGCCGGTTGAAGGTGCGTGGTGAGCACGAGATCGTGTTCACCGAGGACACCGACCTGACCATGCACCGGCGGAAGTCGCTGCCCGCGCATCCGAACGGGATGATCTTCCGCGCGTTCGGCGCCGACGGGAAGGTGCTGCGCGAGCGCACCTACTACTCCGTCGGCGGCGGGTTCGTGCGCGACGAGTCCTACGAGACCGACACTGTCGTCGTCGAGGACTCGACGAAACTGGAGTTCCCGTTCCGCACTGGCGCGGATCTGCTGAAGCACTGCGAGGACACCGGGCTGCCGATCAGCGAGATCATGCTGCGCAACGAGCTTTCGTGGCGCACGCGCGAGGAGATCCGCGAAGGACTGCTGGAGATCTGGCAGGTCATGGCGGAATGTGTGCGCAACGGATGCGAGCACGAGGGCGTGCTGCCGGGCGGGCTGAAGGTGCCTCGGCGCGCGAAGGCGTTGCACGAGAAGCTGCTCGCCGAGGACGGCGTCGGTGACCCGCTGTACGCGATGGACTGGGTGAGCCTGTACGCGCTGGCGGTCAACGAGGAGAACGCCGCGGGCGGCCGCGTCGTCACCGCGCCGACCAACGGCGCGGCGGGGATCATCCCGGCGGTTCTGCACTACTACCAGCGGTTCATCAGGGGCTCGTCGGACGACGGCATCGTGACGTTCATGCTCACCGCGGGCGCGATCGGCTCGATCCTCAAGCAGACGGGCTCGATCTCGGGCGCCGAGGTCGGCTGCCAGGGCGAGGTCGGTTCGGCCAGCGCCATGGCCGCCGCCGGGCTCACCGAGGTCCTCGGCGGTTCACCCGCGCAGGTGGAGAACGCCGCCGAGATCGGCGTCGAGCACCACCTGGGGCTGACCTGCGACCCGGTCGGCGGGCTGGTGCAGATCCCGTGCATCGAACGCAACGCCGTCGGCGCGTCCAAGGCGATCCACGCCGCGCGGATGGCGATGCGCGGCGACGGTTCGCACGTCGTGACGCTGGACAAGGCGATCAAGACGATGCGCGAGACCGGCGCCGACATGAGCGTGAAGTACAAGGAGACCGCGCGCGGCGGCCTCGCCGTGAACGTCATCGAGTGCTGACCCCTCGCATTTAGTCCTCTGGATGCGGTAGTTGCACACGCAAGTACCGCATCCAGAGGACGAATTGCGGGCCGCCTAAACTCGAAGGGTGGAGTCGAGCACGGTCGCGAACGCGGGTGACGCGCTGTTCCGCCCGGTGCGCGCGGGCAACGCCTTCGAGGAGACCGTCGAAAGGCTGCTCCAGGCGATCCGGCTGGGCGTGGTGGGCGCGGGGGAGCGGCTGCCCTCGGAGCGTGAGCTCGCCGAGCGGCTCGGGGTCAGCCGGGTGACGCTGCGCGAGGCCATCCGCGCGCTGTCCGACGCGGGTTACGTCGAGTCGCGGCGCGGGCGGTACGGCGGCACGTTCGTCAACGACGTCCTGCCCGACCCGCCCGCCGCCGACGGGCGGAAGGTCGACAACGCCACGCTGGAGGACGCGCTCGGCCTCCGGCACGTGCTGGAGACCGGCGCCGCCGAGATGGCGGCGTCGCGTTCGCTCAGCCCGGCCGACCGGCAGCATCTGACCAGCACGCTCGCCGAGGCCGCGGCGGCCGATGTCGGCGACTACCGGCGCAAGGATTCGCGGCTGCACCTGGCGATCGCCGAGGTCACCGCGTCCGGCTCGCTGACCACGGCGATGGCCGACGCGCGGATGCGGGTCAACCAGCTGCTCGACATGATCCCGCTGCTCGAACCGAATCTGGAGCACTCCAACGCCCAGCACGAGGCCATCGTCGACGCGATCCTCGCCGGAGACTCCGAGGCGGCCCGCAGAGCGATGACGGAACACGTCGAAGGGACCGCTTCACTGCTTCGCGCGTTCCTCGCTTGAGGTCAGCAGCGCGTGCGCGAAGTCGATGGCGTGCGGCGTATCCGGGAACACCCGCCCCTCCGCGCGGAGCCGATCCGCGACGCCGAGCTCGTCGAGCACCTTCTCGTGCCCGGGTTTGATCCCCGACACCAGGACCGTGATCCCGCGATGTTCGAGACGTTCGATGGCGTCCCTCAGGACGAGGGCGCCGGTGGCGTCGATGGCCGACACCCGTGACATCCGGAGGATGACCACCCGCACCTCGGCCACCTCGGACAACTCCAGCAGGAACTGGTGGGCCGCGGCGAAGACCAGCGGGCCGTCGAGCCGGAACGCGACGATGTGCTCGTCCAGCAGCGCCCGTTCCTCGGCCGCGTGATCGGCGTGGTCGAGCGGGACCTCTTCGATGCGCGCCGCCTTCGCGATCGCCCGCAGTGCCAGTGCGCCTGCCACGACGAGGCCGAGGATGACCGCGGTGACCAGGTCCAGGATCAGGGTCGCGGCCGCGGTGAGCACGAGGACCAGCGCGTCACGCCGGGTGGAACGCAGGAGCGCGCGGACCGAGCCCGCCTCGACCATGCGGACGGCGGTGGCCAGCAGCACCCCGGCGAGCGCCGCGATCGGGATCGTGGCCACGAGCGGCGCCGCCGCGAAGACGATCACCGCCAGCACCATCGCGTGGGTGAACGAGGCCAGCCGGGACTTCGCCCCGGCACGGACGTTGACCGCGGTGCGCGCGATCGCCGCGGTGGCGGGCACGCCGCCGAACAGCGGGGTGACGAGGTTCGCGAGGCCTTGCCCGAACAGTTCCCGGTCCGGGTCGTGGCGTTCGTTGACGCTCATCGCGTCGGCGACCGTGGCCGAAAGGAGGCTCTCGAGTGCGGCCAGCGCCGCGACGGCGACGGCGGAGGGCGCCAGCGCGCCCAAGGTCGACAGATCCAGGAAGTCCAGCGAAGGTGCGGGAAGACCGTTGGGCAGGGCGCCGATGCGAGCGACCGGCAGCTGCGCGAAATGACTCACGAGGGTCGCGATGGCCACCGCGACCAGCGAGAACGGGATCGACGGCCGCCACCTCGCGCCGAGCAGCATCAGGGCGGCGACCCCGACGGCGATCGCGATCGACGGCCAGGCCGGATGCCCGGCGAAATCGGCCACCGCCTTCGCCGCGACGACGGCCACCTTCTCGCCTTCCGGGGTGGCGACGCCGAGCGCGGCGGGGACCTGCTGCAACGCGATCACCCCGGCGATGCCCAGCGTGAAGCCTTCGACCACCGGCGTCGGCACGTAGCGCATGTACCGGCCGGCGCGGGCGACCGCGAGCAGGAGCAGCAAGACCCCGGCGAGCAGGCCCACCGTCAGCACGCCGCCCGCTCCGTGCGTGGCCATGATCGGAACCAGCACCACGGTCATCGCGCCGGTCGGCCCGGACACCTGGAGGTTGGAGCCGCCGAAGATCGCGGCCAGCGCGCCGGCGACGATCGCGGTGACCAGCCCGGCTTCGGCCCCGAGGCCGGACGAGATGCCGAAGCCCAGCGCCAGCGGCAGGGCGACGATCGCGACGGTCAGGCCCGCCGTGAGGTCGCGCCGGGGAGCGCGTTTGAGCGTCCGCAGGTCTTCACGTCCGGGCAGGAGCGAGCGCAGCTCCGAAAGCTTCAGACCCGCCACGGCTTCACTCCGCGTCGCGCAGCTGGGCGAGCAAGGCGTTCTGGTCGGCCAGCAGCTCGGTGAGGATGCGCCGGGCCGCGCGCAGGAGCTCGACGACGTCGCCACCGGCGAGCGCGTACACGACCGTCGAGCCCTCGCGGGTCGAGGTGACGATCCCCGACCGGCGCAGGACTGCCAGCTGCTGCGAGAGGTTGGAGGCCTCGACCTCGATCTCGGCGAGCAGTTCGCGGACGGCCTTCGGGCCTTCGGCGAGCAGTTCGAGCACACGGATCCGGACCGGGTGGCCCAGCATGCGGAAGAACTCCGCCTTGGCCTGGTACAAGGGGACGGGCATCTGACCACATTATCAAATGAAGAATTCTTCAATTCATGAACCGGATGCCATCCGGTGACTTTCCCACAACCTTTTCACTCGTTCGGGCGTCTAACTTGGCGTGGAAAACCCGGATGAGGCAGACGCACCCGAGTCGGAGACCACGGCCACCCCGGAGCCGAAACGGAAGAAGCGCAGGTGGCGCAAGATCGCCGCCTGGACGTTCGGCCTGGTGATCGGCATCCCGGTCGTCGCGTTCGGGCTCGCGTACGTCCTTCTCGACGTCCGCAGCCCGCAAGAGGTCCTCGCCGACCTCGACAAGACCGTCGTCCTGCAGAACGCGGACGGTTCCGAACTGCTCAAGGTGGTCCCGCCCGGCGGCGACCGGCTGTTCGTGCCGTACGACGCCGTCCCCGCGAAACTGCGCGACGCGATCGTCGCGACCGAGGACCCGACCTTCTGGGACAACGAGGGCTTCGACCTCACCGGTCTCGGCCGCGCGCTGGTGACCGGCGTCGGCGGCGGTTCGGGGATCACCCAGCAGTACATCAAGAAATCCACCGGCAACGAGGACGCCACCCTCGCCCGCAAGTTCTCCGAGCTGGTGCTCGCCACGAAGATCACCCAGCAGCAGACCAAGAAGGAGATCTTCGAGAGCTACGTCAACATCATCTCGTTCGGCCGCGGCACCTACGGCCCGGCGTCGGCGATGAACGCCTACTTCGGCCGCAAGCTCGACGACTCGATGACCTGGAGCGAGGCGGCGTTCCTCGCGGGCATGATCCAGTCGCCGTCGGTGCACGACCCGTACGCCTCCAGCCACGAGCACGCGAGGAAACGCTGGTCCTACGTGGTGAACAAGCTGGTCTCGCGCGGCTACGTCGGTCAGGCCGAAGCGGTCGCCATGACCTATCCGGAGGACGCGATCCAGGCGCCGTCGGAGACCAGGGCCGGTCGCGTGACCTACGAGCAGTACCACATCAAGCAGCAGGTCCTCGCGGAACTGGAACAGGTCGGCTACCCGCTCGACCGGCTCCGCGGCGGTGCGATGAAGGTCGAGACGACCATTGATCCGCGGGCGCAGGCCGAAGCCGAGAAGACGGTCAAGGAGCGGTTGCGGGGACAGCCTGAGCACTTCCGGGCGTCGCTGGTCGCCGTCGAACCCGGGACCGGCGCCATCCGCGCCTACAACGGCGGTGGCTGGAGCGTGCACGACTACGCCGGCACCCCGTACGGCACCGGCTCCGCCTTCCAGCCGTTCATCCTCGCCGCCGGCCTCGAACGGGGCGTCGGCGTGGACGAACCCCTCAAGGTGCCCGCGGCGGTCGACTTCCTCGGCGAGACCTTCGAGTTCCAGGACCAATGCGGCGAAGCCGGGAAGTGCACGCTGCGCGAGGCGATGGCGCGGGGCGCACGAGGCCCGTTCGTCGACCTGGCGAAGAAACTCGGCGCGGAAACGGTCCGCGAAGGTGCCCGCGCGGCAGGGATCCCCGAGGCCGTCGACGGCGCGGTGACGTTGCGGGAGAAGGACGGGTTCCTGATCGGTCCCGGGATCGCGGTCGGCCGATATCCCTTGCGCCCCAGCGACATGGCCGGCGCCTACGCGACCTTCGCCGCCGACGGCCTGCGCGCCACCCCGCATCTGGTGTCGAAGATCCGGGACGAGAACGGCGAAATCGTGTGGGAACGGCCGTCGGACAGGGCACCCGCGTTCAAGGACGACGAGGCGCTGAGCCGCCGGATCGCGGGCACGATGAGCCAGGTGCTGGCCACCGGACTGAAAGACCGCCCGGCCGCGCTGAAGGCCGGCGACTTCCAGTACAACGAGACGGACGACAACGCCGGCGGCTGGGCGGTCGGGTACACCCCCCAACTCGCGACCGCGGTCTGGGTCGGCTCCGACGAGCCGCGCCGGATGCGGGACACCGCCGGGGAGAAACTGACCGGGCGGACGATCCCGGCCGACATGTGGCAGCGCTTCATGATCGGCTTCCATCAGGGACTGCCGGTGCGGTGGCCGGACGGCTCCGGCCCGCGGCCCGCCACGACGGCGCCGCGGTGAGGCATCGGTCCAGGTGGTGGTGAAGGCCTCCTTGCCTACCCTGAAAGTAGGGAAGGAGGCCTTCACTCCCCTCCTCCGACGCAGCCTGGGCGAGCCCATGGTCTGGGCGTGTGCCGCGAAAGCCACTTTCGCGACACGATCGCCGACCGGGCCACGAGCGGACCGCCCACCGCACCCGAGACCAGCAGACCCGAAGAGAACACGAATCGCCGGCCGAGTGGTTCCTTCAGGGCTTCACGAGCACGACGGTGAGCCCGTCGTAGCCCTTGCTGCCGACCGTCTGGATCGCCGTCGCGTCGACGCGGGGTTCGGCGGCGATCATCTCGTGCAGCCGCCTGATCCCTTGGATGTTCGGGTCTTCGCTGGCGGCGTCGGTCACCGCGCCACCGCGGACGACGTTGTCGACCACGATCACGCCGCCGGGCCGGACGAGCTTCAGCGACGCTGCGAAGTAGGCCGGGTTGTTGGCTTTGTCTGCGTCGATGAACGCCAGGTCGATCGGGCCCTCGACCGAGGGCAGCAGGTCCAGCGCCTTGCCGACACGGACGTCGACCAGCCCGCCGAGCCCGGCCGCTGCGATGTTTCCGCGCGCGACCTCGGCGTGTTTCGGGTCGAATTCGAGGGTGACGAGCCTGCCCTGCGGTGGCAGGGCGCGGGCGAGCCAGATCGTGCTGTACCCGCCAAGCGTGCCGATCTCCAGGATGGACCGGGCGCCGATCATCCTCGCCATCAGGTTGAGCAGTTTGCCCTGATTCGGCGCGACGGCGATCGACGGCAGCCCGGCCTCGTCCGACGCCTGCCGCGCGCCTTCGAGGGCGGGATCGGACGGGACGAGCACTCCGGACAGATAGTCGTCCACTTCGGACCACAGTTGCTGTGACATGGCACCTCCGCGGCCAACCTACTCCGGGACCATCAGGCGGCGCGGCGTCCGGCTTTCGGGATCACCAGCGGGGTACCGGTTTCCGGGCACGGCATGACCCGGCATGGCAGCTCGAAGATCTTCTCGACGTTGGCCGCGGTCACGACCTCTTCGGGCGAGCCGGTCGCCAAGACCTCTCCGCCGCGCATCGCGATCATGTGCGTCGCGTAGCGGGCGGCGTGGTTGAGGTCGTGCAGCACCGCGACCAGTGTCCGGCCCTGTTCCTGGTGCAGCTGCGCGCACAGATCGAGGATGTCCATCTGGTGTGCGATGTCCAGATAGGTCGTCGGCTCGTCGAGCAGCAGGAGATCGGTCTCCTGCGCGAGCGCCATCGCCATCCACACGCGCTGCCGCTGGCCGCCCGACAGTTCGTCGACCAGCCGCTCGGCGAGGTCGTCGACCCCGGTGGCGCGCATGGACTCCGCGACCACGGTGGCGTCCTCACGGGACCATTGGCGCAGCAGGCGCTGGTGCGGGTACCGGCCCCGCGCGACGAGGTCCGCGACGGTGATGCCGTCGGGCGCGATCGAGCTCTGCGGAAGCAGGCCGAGCCGCCGGGCGACTTCCTTGGCGGGGAAGGAGCTGATCGCCTGTCCGTCGAGGAACACCGAACCCTGGCGGGGTTTGAGCATCCGCGCGAGCGCGCGCAGCAGGGTCGTCTTGCCGCAGGCGTTCGGGCCGACGATGACGGTGAACGACCGGTCGGGGATGACCACCCCGAGGTCTTCGGCCACGGTCCGGCCGTCGTAGGCGAGCGTCAGCGCGTCCGCGTGCAGGCGGGACGTCGTGCTCTGCTCGGTGAGGGTTTCCACGGTCTCCACGCAGGTTAGGCTAACCTAGGAGTCCGCCGTTGTGGTGTTCCGTAGGTCGCAGTCGGCTCACGACGCTCGTCGATGGCATCATCCCCAGTGCAATCCCGCGAGCGGTCTCGGAGCGATCGAAGGAACGGCATGGAGGACTACCGGATAGTCGCGGACGAGATCTCCGCCGACGTCGAGGCGGGAAGGCTCCGCCCTGGCGACCGGCTGCCCCCGCAGCGGCGGTTCGCCCGCGAACGCGGGATCGCGAACTCGACCGCCGCGAGGGTCTACGGCGAACTCGTCCGGAGAGGCGTCGTGGTCGGCGAGGTCGGCCGGGGCACGTTCGTCCGCGCCGGAAGGCCGCCGCTGGAGACCGCCCTCGCCGAACCCGGTGGCGCGACGGTCGACCTCGAGCTCAACTTCGCCGTCCTCCCGGAACAGTCGGCGCTGGTCGGGAAGGCGCTGGAGCCGTTGCTGCGCGAAGACGTCCTGACAGCGGCGCTGCGGCCGGGAAGCGTCTCCGCCTCGAAGCAGGCGCGTGACGCCGTCGCCGGTTTGCTCGCGAAGGACGGCTGGACGCCGGAAATCCTCTTCGCCGGGAGCGGGCGCCAGGCCATCGCGGCCGCCATCGCCGCCTTCGTGCCGATGGGGGAACGCCTCGCCGTCGAAGCCATCACCTATCCCGTGGTCAAGGCGCTCGCCGGACGGCTCGGCGTCCAGTTGGTGCCCATCGAGACCGACGACATGGGTCTCATTCCCGAGGCGCTCGAAGCCGCGTCCGTCCGCGCGCTGTACGTCCAGCCGACGCTGCACAACCCGCTCGGGTCCACAATGGACGAAGCGCGGCGCGTCGAGCTGGCGGAAACGGTGCGCCGGATGGACATCCCGGTGATCGAGGACGGCATCTACACCTTCCTCTGGCCCGAGGTCCGCCCGTTCGCGGCGTACGCGCCGGAACGCACGGTGTTCACCGACAGCATGTCCAAACGGCTCGCCCCGGGGCTGACCACCGGATTCCTCGCCGTCCCGGCGGAATGGAAGGAACGGCTGGCCGCGTCCGTGCGCTCGGGCGGCTGGGTCGCGCCCCGGTTCGCCGTCGAAGCCGCCACCCGGTGGATCACCGGCGGGACACTGGAAACCGTCGAGCGGGCGAAACGGCTCGACGCCGCGGAACGCCAGCGGGTGACGGCGGCGCGGCTGGCCGGGTTCACCCTGCGCGCCGATCCGCGGGCGTATCACTGCTGGTGGGAACTCCCCGAACACTGGCGCGCCGAAACCTTCGTCGCCGCGGCCGCGCGACGCGGGATCGCGGTCACCCCGGCGGCCGCGTTCGCCGTCGTCCCCGGCCACGCGCCGAACGCGGTCCGCCTCGCCGTCTCGTCGCCGCCGCTCGAGACGCTCGGGGCCGCTTTGGACGTCCTCGCCGGTCTCGCTTCCGGCCGCCCCGAGGACGCCGGCGTCGACTGACCCCACGCGTTTCGTCCTCTGAATGCGGTAGTTCGCACTACGAACTACCGCATTCAGAGGACGAAACGCGTCAGGGGCGCGGCGCCCACTTGCCGATGAAGCTGCCGCAGGTGACGGTCTGCCCGGTGAGCCGCGACCGCAGCGCGTTCTCCAGCCCGAGGTAGTCGAAGATCGGCGCGTCCGCGGCGACCTCGGCGGGCACCGGCCCGCCCTTGGCGAGGGCGGGCATGCTCACGGTCTGGAACAGCACCAGGTAGTCGCCTTCGCGGTTGAGGACGTCGGCCGTCGCGAGCATGCGTTCCGGAGCGTCGGCGACGATCTCCAGCGGCAGCGGCCATTCCAGCGGGAACGGGTTGCGCAGGCCGAAGGCGGGATAGGCGAACGGGTTGTCCGGCAGGACGGCCGTGCGTCCCGCGGGGAATCGCGTGACACAGTCCTGGATCTGGGAGATGTAGGTGAAGGTGCCCGGATTCGTCCGGATCCCGCGCATCGACGGCGTCACCTTGCCGAGGTCACCGGTCAGCTTCTCGTGCGCCATGTCGAGATACGCGGCCTCGTCGTGGTGCGCGACCACGGCCCAGCCCGACGCCAGCACCGCGACCAGGCCCATCGCGGTGGCGCCCACCAGCCTCAACCGGCGAGACGGCTCGGGCAGCGGCGGCAGCGCGTCCGACAGCAGCAGGATCGCCGTCAGCGCCAGTGTTCCGGTGAACAGCGTCGGCGTGTCGTTCCCCCAGGACAGGCTGGTCATGAAGCCGGTCGCGAAGACCAGCGCGCCCATCCGCGGGAATCGCCGCGTCGCCGCCCAGTGCACCAGCAGTGCGACACCGAGGATCCACCAGAGGACGTCCGCCCAGCGCGACGCGCCGGTGAAGTGCCCGTCGACGACGGTGCCGACCACCACCGCCACGCCGGCCAGGAGCAGCAGCCGCGCGAGGACCGCCCCGGCGAAACCCGCGCGGTCGCGGAAGATCCCGAGCAGGGCGAGGAACACCCCGGCGATCACGAAGAAGGTCAAGCCCCGCACCGGCGGCCGCAGCAGGGACGCGGGATTTTCCAGCCACAGCCCGAGAAGCCGCTCGCCGTACGCGGGCAGGCCGCCGGTGAGCTGCTCGGCCATCGCGCCGAGCCCGCCGTCGAGTGTGATGATTCCGAAGTAGAACACCAGAAAAGCGCCCAGTGCCAGCAGATCCCAGCCCAGCCGGGCCCACCAGCGGCCGGTGCGGAACGCGCCTTCCCGCAGCGACGGGTGCAGCAGCAGCCAGCACAGCGCGATCAGCGGCACGGGCGCGAAACTCTGCTTGACGAACACCGCGGTGCCCACTAGCACCAGACCGAGCCGCCGCGGCCACGCCTTGCCGTTGCGCAGCCCCGAATCCAGTGCCCAGGCACCGCAGGCGGTCAGGAAGATCCCGTCGATCGTGTGCCAGGCCATCAGCGGGAAGGCGTTGAGGTTCAGCAGCGACGCGGCCGCCGTCAGTCCGGTGAGCCCAGGACCCCAGTCACGGACGCGGCGCCGGGTGACCAGTACGGCGAAGGCGATGGTCGCCAGGATGATCTCCAGCATGCTGAGCACACTTGAGACGAAGAAGAGCGGCCCCGGCAGCACGAAGTCGACGATGTGCAGGTACGCCGAACCCAGCGGCCGCGCGGAGATGATGTCGGAATGCGGGACTTCGCCGTGCAGTACCCGCCACGCCTGGGCGAGGATGAAACCCTGGTCCGACGGGTGGAAACCGAAGCGCCCCACCCGGAGTTCGGTGGCGACGGCGAGCGCGAGCACCCAGGCCACGTGCAGGGAAAGCCGCAGCACTGTCCTGGACGGACGTACCACCGCCGCGTCCGGTCCGGTCGACAGCGGGGGACTGGCGACGTCCACACTGCCCCTTCCCGGTCGTCCTGCCTCGGCCCGTGCCCGCCGACCCCCCGGCGTATCGGAAACCGATGGTAGCGGCCGGGGGCGTCCCCCGATCGAGCCCTGGCGGCGGGACGTCAGGGACGGCGGCGCCAGACCAGCCGGGTGACGGCTCCCGCCACCGACGCGAGCGGAGCCTTCCTGGGCAGGCCACGGGATTCCGGCGCTGACTCGGGCATGGCGCGGTAGACGAGATGGGCGAAGAACCGTGCCGTCCGAGGTGCGACGAGCGTCACCAGTTCGGCGGCCGTGCCTTCGGGCAGGTTCAGGATCTCGGGTCGTTTCTCCAGCGCCTTCACCACCAGCGCGGCAGCGCGTTCGGGAGAACTCGACGGCATACCGCGGTAGGACCCGGTCGGCGTGATCATGTCGGTGCGCACCAGCGGCATCCGGACCGAGGTGAAGGTGACGCCGTCGGAAAGCGTTTCCCGGCCGGCGGTCAGCCCGAACTCCTCCAATGCCGCCTTCGAGGCCAGGTAAGCGGAAAACCTCGGCGTGTCCGTTTGCAGTCCTTGGGTCGTCACGTTGACGACGTGCCCGAATCCGCGCGCGGTCATCGACGGCAGCAGGCCCAGCGTCAGCCGCACGGGGCCGAAGTAGTTGATCGCCATCGTCCGCTCGAAGTCGTGGAACCGTTCGGTGGACAGCGAAAGCGACCGCCGGATCGACCGGCCCGCGTTGTTGACCAGCATGTCGACGGCGCCGTGCGCGGCGAGCACGTCCTTGACCAGAGCGTCGACGGCACCGCCGTCGGTGAGGTCGCACGGATACGCCGACGCCTTCCCGCCCGCCGCGACGATCTGCTCGCGGACCTGTTCCAGCTCATCGGCGCGCCTGGCCACGAGGATCACTTCGCCGCCCTTCGCGGCGACGGCCAGCGCGGAGGCGCGACCGATGCCCGACGACGCGCCGGTGATCAGCACCTTGCGGCCGTCGAGGGGTTCCGGCCCCGGACGGCGGCGGCCGCGGTCGGGATCGAGGTGTTCCAGCCAGTATCGGTAGAGCGGACCGGCGTACTCCTCCAACGGCGGCAAGGTGATCCCGCTGCCTCCGAGCGCGGCCGTGGTCGCGCTCGTGTCGAAGTCGACCTCCATGCTCAGATGCGGCAGGACTTCCAGCGGGATGCCGAGTTCCGCCAGCACCGCCGCGCGGGCCGAACGCCCGCCGGGGACGCGGTCGAATCCGGCGGCCGCGGATTTCGCCAGCCGGGTTCCGGCCCGCTTCAGCGCTCCGGACGGCAGGGGAGGAAGGACCGCGGAGATCTTCGGCCCGCCCGCGGCCCGCGCGAAGGCGTTGTAGACCTCGTGAAGCGGCTGTGGCCGGGGCGACGCGAGGTGGTACGTGCTGCCGCTGGGCGCGTCGACGTGCATGAGGTGTTCCATCGCTTCGACGACGTAGTCGACCGGAACGATGTTCGTGGCGCCGAGATCCGGGGCGGCGAGAGGGAGACGCCGGGGCAACGCGGCGAGCCGCGAAATGGCCGGGAGGAAGTAGTACGGGCCGTCGATCTTGTCCATCTCGCCGGTCCGCGAATCGCCGGCCACGGCGGACGGCCGGTACACGCGGAACGGCGTTTTCCCGTGCTGCCGCACGAGTTTCTCCGCCTCGAACTTCGTCGCGTGGTACGGCGACGCGAAGCTCTGTCCAAGGTCGAAATCGGCCTCGGTGAACCGCCCGGCGTACTGCCCGGCGACCGCGATCGACGAGACGTGGTGGAAGAGCCCGGCCTTCGCGGCGACGGCGAACTCCAGGACGTTGCGGGTGCCGTCGACGTTGGCCGCGCGGTTCGCCGCTTCGTCCGCGGTGAGGTCGTAGATCGCGCCGAGATGCACGACGTGGTCAAGGGGCGCCAGATGGGCGGGATCGATGCCCAGCAGGGGTTCGGTCAGGTCGCCGGTGACGGGAACGAGCTTCTCGTGGCTCGGGAGCTTCCCGCGTGAGGTCTCCCTCACGAGAACATGGACGGCTACGGTCTCAGGTCGCCGTAGTAGGCGCGCGACCAGGCGTTTTCCCAGGAAACCCGTCGCGCCCGTCACGAAGTAGGTGGTCATGGCCGGCTCCTTCCGAACGGAGCCGACTCTACCTACTCGGAAGTAGGAACGGTAGTTGTCATTCCTTGTGGTCCGGATGTTCGGCCACCGCGACCACGGCGTCGCGGAGCGCGGCGCGCAAGCGCCCCACGTCCAGCGGCCCCAGTACGGCGGCCTCTCCGGGCGGTGCCACGAGCACGATCTTGTCGCTGCTCACGAACACCGTCACGTCCCTGCGCCTGCCCGCGAGATCCCGGCAGCCGACCGACCATTCGTCCCGGGGTGCCAACGTCCTCATCCTCCCGTATCCCATGATCTCCCTTTCTCGTCCGAGGCTGGGACGAGGCGCTTTCGGGGGCGTGACGCGGGTTACCCGACATTCCTACTGATGGGTTAACCGATCCCTCGTATCGTGATCGACTTCCGCCTTCACTGAGCCGGACGAGCACGAACGGGAGTAGCGTCCGGGGGAGGACTGCTTGGGAGGTCATCGATGTCCGAACCCAGGAAGATCGTCATCGTCGGAGCCGGTCTCGCCGGAGCGACGGCGGCCGGGACGCTGCGAGAGCGCGGTTACGCGGGAGAAATCCTGCTGCTCGGCACCGACACGCATCGCCCGTACGAATTACCGCCCTTGTCCAAAGGGCTCCTGATGGGCAAGGCCGATGAACCCGACTGGGTGCACGACGAGGGTTTCTACGGAGAGAAGGACATCGCGTTCGAGAGCGGCGTGACCGCGACCAAGGTCGAACTCGGCGCGCGGCTCGTGCACGACGACGCGGGCGGTGAACACCGTTTCGACCGGCTCGTGCTTGCGACCGGCTCGGGGGCGCGCTCGCTGCCGGTGCCCGGCGGGGACCTGCCGGGACTGCGGACCCTGCGCACCCTCGACGACGCGCTGGCGCTGCGCTCGGCGTTCAAGGATGCCGGACGGGTGGTGATCGTCGGCGCGGGCTGGATCGGGACCGAGGCCGCGGCGGCCGCCAGGGAACACGGTGCCGAGGTGACCGTGGTCGACCAGGTCGGCTCACCCTTGCTCGCGGTGCTGGGCGAGCAGGTGTCCGGGGTGTTCAAAGGCCTGCACACCGAGCACGGCGTGAACTGGCGTTTGGGTGAAGGCGTCGCCGGATTCACGGGCGGCCCGGACGGGGTGACGGGTGTTCGCCTGAAGAGTGGTGACGAGCTTCCCGCGGACGTCGTCCTGGTGGCCGTCGGCGCCGCGCCGCGGGTCGACCTCGCGCACGCCGCCGGGCTGGAACTGTCCGACGACGGAGGCGTCTGCGCCGACGCCGGCCTGCGGACGGCGGCGCCCGACGTCTACGCCATCGGCGACATCGCCGCGCATTTCCATCCCCGCTACGGAAAACGTGTCCGCGTCGAGCACTGGTCGAACGCGAAGTGGCAGGGCGAGCACGTCGCCGGGAACCTGCTGGGGGAGAACAAGCCGTACCTGCGGAGTCCCTATTTCTTCTCGGACCAGTACGACCTTGGCTGCGAATACCGGGGTCTCGCCGATCCCGAACGGGGTGAGCTCGTGGTGCGGGGCGATCTCGCGGCGCGGGACTTCACGGCGTTCTGGCTGCGGGACGGGCAGGTGACCGCCGCGATGAACGTCAACCAATGGGACGACGGGGACGCGTTGAAGGCCCTGGTCGAGGGGCGCGCGGCGGTGACCGCGGAGCAGTTGAGGGCCGCTGACCTCAAGGGACTCGTGAGTGGCTAGGACGGTAAGAACCGTCCTAGCCACTCACGAGCCTCTACGCCCGCGCGGCCGCCAGTGCTGGTGTCGCGGACCGCGTCATGGTCCCGAAGGCCAGCAGCGCCAGTACGCCGAAGGCCGCCATCACGATCCCCATCGGGACCGCGGTGCCCGCGCCGCCCAGTCCGACCAGCGGAGTCGCCAGCCCGCCGACGACGAACTGCAGCACGCCGAGCAGCGCCGATGCCGAACCGGCGGACCGCGCCTGTTCGGCGAGCGCCAGGGAGCTCGCGTTCGGCGCCACCATGCCGATGCTCGACACCAGGATGAACAGCGGGATCAGCAACCCGGCCAGGCCGAGGTCCAGCACCGCCGCGGCCAGGACGCCGAATCCGGCGACCGCCGCGATGACGAGACCGACGGTCAGCAGGGTCCGTTCCGGGAAGCGGCCGACGATACGCCCGTTCAGCTGGCCGACGGCCACGATGCCGATGCCGTTGAGCCCGAACACCAGGCTGTACGCCTGCGGGCTGAGCCCGTAGACGCCTTGCAGCGCGAAGGACGAGCCGGAGATGTAGGCGAACAGGCTCCCGAACATCAGCCCGGAGGCCAGCGCGTAGCCGAGGAAGCCGCGGTCGCGGAGCAGGCTCGCGTACTTCCGCAGCACCGAGCCGAACCGCGCGGGCGTGCGGCGTTCCTCGGGCAGCGGTTCCGGCAGCAGGAAGAAGACGACGGCGAGCAGGATCGCGCCGAACACGGTCAGGCAGACGAACACGCCGCGCCACGAGGTCCAGTTCAGGATCTGGCCGCCGATGATCGGCGCCAGGATCGGGGCGAGCCCGTTGACCAGCATGAGCAGCGAGAAGAACTTCGTCATCGCGGTGCCGGAGTAGAGGTCGCGCACGGTCGCCCTGGCGATCACGATGCCCGCCGCGGCGCCGAAGGCCTGGACGCCTCGTGCGGCGATGAGCAGCTCGGCGGTCGGGGCGACGGCGCACAGGATCGAGCCGACCATGTAGAGCGCGAGGCCCGCCACGAGCGGTTTGCGGCGGCCGATCGCGTCGGACAGCGGTCCGAGGATCAGCTGGCCGAGGGCGAGCCCGATGATGAACGCGCTCAGTGTGAGCTGCACGGTCGCGTCCGCCGCGCGCAGTTCGCCCGCCATCCGCGGCAGCGCGGGCAGGTACATGTCGATGGACAGGGGCCCGAAGGCGGACAGGCCGCCGAGGATCAGGACGAATCGGGCGCGTCCGCTCGTGCGGGGCCGCGCGACGGGTTCTTCCACTCGCTCGGGCGCGATGGTCATGCTCTTCCCTTCCCCAGTCATGGTTCCGCGACGAATAACTTGCTTAGAGTAGGTAACTATTCCCTCTGTGACCCATCGCACTTCCTCGTCCGACTACTGATCCGATCAATTTTCGATCCAAATCCGAACGGACCCTAGATCTTGGCGAAGCTCGTCGGGTATACATCGGATGTCTGTTCGTTGCTGTGGGAGCCGTTGATTGTTGGCGGTTCGGCTTGAAGGGAAAAATCCGTGCAGCTGTTGCGACTCGGGGAGCCGGGAAGTGAGCGTCCGTTCGTACGTGCCGGGGACGGCACGCTGCGCGACCTCTCGGGGCTGACCACCGACATCGATGGCGGCTTCTTCGCGAGCGACGGCGTGGCCAGGGTCGCCGCCGCGCTGGCCGCCGGTGAGCTGCCCGAAGCCGGCCCCGAATCCGCGCGGGCCAGGGTGGGCGCGCCCATCGCGCGGCCGGGCAAGGTCGTCTGCATCGGCCTCAACTACCGGCAGCACGCCGAGGAGTCCGGTGCCGCCGTCCCGACCGAGCCCGTCGTGTTCATGAAGGCCTCCGACGCCGTCGTCGGCCCGGAGGACGACGTGCTCGTGCCGCGCGGTTCGACCAAGACCGACTGGGAGGTCGAGCTCGGCGTCGTGATCGGCAAGACCGCGCGCTACCTCGAAAGCGCCGAAGAGGCCCTCGGGTACGTCGCCGGCTACACCGTCTCGAACGACGTGTCCGAGCGCGAGTTCCAGCTCGAACGCGGCGGCACCTGGGACAAGGGCAAGTCGTGCGAGAACTTCAACCCGCTCGGCCCGTGGCTGGTCACCGCCGACGAGGTGCCCGATCCGCAAGCCCTCGGCCTGCGGTTGTGGGTCAACGGCGAGAAGAAGCAGGACTCCTCGACCAAGGACATGATCTTTCCGGTCGCCGAGATCGTGCACTACCTGAGCCGGTTCATGGTGCTGCGCCCCGGCGATCTCATCAACACCGGCACTCCGCAGGGCGTCGCCCTCGGCCAGCCGGATCCCAAGCCGTACCTGCGCGAAGGGGACGTCATCGAGCTCGAGATCGACGGCCTCGGCCGCCAGCGCCAGAACGTCAGGCAGGCGTGATGGCGAAGATCGTGGGCATGGAGGTGCTCGACGTCCGGTTCCCCACGTCGCGGGAGCTCGACGGTTCGGACGCCATGAACCCGGACCCGGACTACTCGGCCGCGTACGTCGTGCTGCACACCGACGGCGGTCCGGACGGGTACGGACTCGCTTTCACCATCGGCCGCGGCAATGACGTCCAGGCCGCGGCGATCCGCGCGCTGGAACCGCACGTCGTCGGCATGGACGTGCCGACCGACGCCGCCGCTCTCGGCGCCCTGTCGAGGACGCTGGTCGGCGATTCGCAACTGCGGTGGCTCGGCCCGGAAAAGGGTGTCGCGCATATGGCGATCGGCGCGGTGGTCAACGCCGCCTGGGATCTCGCGGCGCGCGTCGCCGGCCTCCCGGTCTGGCGATTCGCCGCCGAAATGTCGCCCGAGGACCTGGTCTCCCTCGTCGACTTCCGCTACCTGACCGACGCGCTGACCGAGCAGGAAGCGCTCGACATCCTCCGCGCCGCCGAGCCGGGCCGCGCCGAGCGGATCGCCCGGATCGAGCGTGACGGATACCGCGCGTACAGTACTTCTCCCGGCTGGCTCGGCTACTCGGACGCGAAACTGGTCCGGCTCGCCGAGCAGGCGGTGGCGGACGGCTTCGAGATGATCAAGCTGAAGGTCGGCGGGAATCTGGAGGACGACGTTCGCCGGATGAAACTCGCCCGCGAGACCGTCGGCCCGGACATCCGGGTCGCCGTCGACGCGAACCAGCGCTGGGACGTCTCGACCGCGATCACCTGGATGACCGCGCTGGCGCCGTACGACCCGTACTGGATCGAGGAACCCACCTCGCCGGACGACGTGCTCGGGCACGCCGCGATCGCCAAGGCGCTCGCCCCGATCCGGGTGGCCACCGGCGAGCACGTCCAGAACCGCGTGGTGTTCAAGCAACTGTTGCAGGCGGGCGCGATCTCGGTGCTGCAGCTGGACGCCGCCAGGGTCGGCGGGTTCAACGAGAACCTGGCGATCCTGTTGCTGGCGGCCAAGTTCGGGATCCCGGTGTGCCCGCACGCCGGCGGTGTCGGGCTGTGCGAACTCGTCCGGCACCTGTCGATGTTCGATTTCGTGGCGGTATCCGGCTCCGGCACCGACCGGTCCATCGAGTGGGTCGACCACCTCCACGAGCACTTCACCGATCCGGCCGCCGTCGTCGACGGCCGCTACGTCGCCCCGTCCGCGCCGGGCTTCTCGGCACGGATGCACGACGCGACGCTGCGCCGGTTCACTTTCCCCGACGGTCCGGAATGGACGGAGAAAAGCAAGTGAGTGAGTTCGAAGGCCTCGTCGCGGCGGTCACCGGAGGCGCGTCGGGAATCGGCCGGGCCACCGCGGACCTGCTCGCCGCACGCGGGGCGAAGGTCGCGGTCCTCGACCTGAATCCCGGCGACCTTCCCGAAGGTCTCACCGGATTCCGCTGCGACGTCGGTTCCGACGAAGAGGTCCGGTCGGCGATCGACGCGGTCGCGGACCGGTTCGGCGGGATCGACGTCCTGGTCAACAACGCGGGTATCGGCGCGCAGGGCGACGTCACCGCCAACAGCGACGACGAATGGCACCGCGTGCTCGACATCAACGTCGTCGGCATGGTGCGGCTGGCGCGGGCGGCGTTGCCGCACCTCAAGAACTCGCCCTCGGCCGCGATCGTCAACACCTGTTCGATCGCCGCGTGGGCGGGCCTGCCCAACCGCGCGCTGTACTCGGCCAGCAAGGGCGCGGTGCTCTCGCTGACCCTGGCGATGGCGACCGACCACCTCGCCGACCGGATCCGGGTCAACTGCGTCTGCCCCGGCACCGCGGACACCCCGTGGGTCGGCAGGCTGCTCGACGCGGCCGGCGATCCCGAGGCCGAACGCGCCGCGCTGGCCGCACGTCAGCCGATGGGCAGGCTGGTCACCGCGGACGAGGTCGCGAACGCGGTCGTGTACCTGGCCAGCCCGCTGTCGGCTTCGACCACCGGCACGGCGCTCGCTGTCGACGGAGGTATGTACGGGTTGCGTCCGCGCGGCCCGGTCCAGCAGTAGTTTTCGCTGTCGTCAAGGAGGATGCGGTGCGTACGAGGGTGATCAAGGTGGCCGCCGCGGCCACCGCGTTCGGGCTGGCCCTGTCGGCCTGTGGGTCCACGAAGGACAACGCCCCCCAGCCGGGTGCGGGCGGGGGCGGCAAGGTCGGTGCGACGATCCCGTTGCTGACTTCGCCGTTCTGGCAGGCCTACAACAACTACGTACCGCTGAAGGCGAAGGAACAGGGTGTCGAGGCGCTGCCGACGGTCAACGCGGACAGCGACTCGGCGAAGCAGATCACCGACATCAACACCTTGCTCAACCAGGGCGTCAAGGGCCTGGTCGTGACACCGCTGGACTCCGCCGCCGTCGTGGCGGGCCTCAAAGCGGCGGAGAACAAGGGGGTCCCGGTGGTCGCCGTCGACGTCGCGCCGGAGAGCGGCAAGGTCGCCATGGTGGTGCGCGCGGACAACAAGGCGTACGGCACCAAGGCCTGCGAGGCGATCGGCGCGAAGGTGACGTCGGGCAAGGTCGTGCAGGTCATGGGCGACCTGGCCTCGGTCAACGGCCGCGACCGCTCCGAGGCGTTCCGGCAGTGCATGAAGACGAAGTACCCGGACGTCCAGGTGCTGGAGGTCGCCGCCGAATGGAAGGCGGACAAGGCTTCGTCCGGTTTGGACAGTCTGCTGACCGCGAACCCGGATATCAAGGCCGTGTACATGCAGGCGGGCGGCGTGTACCTGGCGCCGACGCAGCAGGCGCTCAAGCGCAAGAACCTCTACTTCCCGGTCGGCGACCCGAAGCATGTCGTGCTGGTCAGCAACGACGGCATCCCGCAGGAGCTCGCCGCGATCCGCGCGGGCGAACTCGACGCGACCGTCTCGCAGCCGGCCGACGACTACGCCAAGTACGGCATGTACTGGATCAAGAAGGCCATGGCGGGGGAGACTTTCAAGGCGGGGCCGACCGATCACGGCAGCACCGTCGTCGAGGTCCGGCCCGGCATCCTGGAAGACCAGCTCCCCGCGCCCGTCGTCACCAAGGACAACGTGGACGACAAGGCACTCTGGGGGAACAACCTGTGAGCGCGCTGCCCGCCGGATCCGCCGCCGTGCCGGTGGTCAGCGCACAGGGCGTCGGCAAACGCTACGGCCCGACCGTGGCGCTGTCCGACGTCAGCCTCACCGTGCACCCCGGCGAGTCGCACGCGCTCGTCGGCCGCAACGGTGCCGGGAAATCGACACTCGTCTCCATCCTCACCGGACTGTCCAAAACGGACACCGGGCGCGTCGAGTTCGGCGGCGTCCCCGCACCGCCCTTGTCCAGGCAGGACGACTGGAAACGCGCGGTCGCCTGCGTCTACCAGCACGCGATGGTGGTCCCGCAGCTGACCGTCGCGGAGAACCTGTTCCTCAATCGCCAGTCGGGCAAGGGGTTCGCGATCGGCTGGCAGCGGTTGCGCCGTCAGGCACGGGAACTGCTCGACTCCTGGGACGTGCGGGTCGACGTCGACACCCCGGCGGGCGAGCTTTCGGTGGAGGACCGGCAGTTCGTCGAGATCGCCAGGGCGCTCTCCTACGGTGCCCGGTTCATCGTTCTCGACGAACCGACGGCGCAGCTGGACAGCCAGGCGATCGAACGGCTCTTCGCGCGGATGCGCCAGATGCAGGACAACGGGGTGACGTTTCTGTTCATCTCGCATCACCTCCACGAGGTCTACGAAGTCTGTCAGGCGGTCACCGTGCTGCGCGACGCCAAGCACATCCTGACCGCGCCGGTCTCCGAGGTCGGGCGTGCCGAGCTGATCGACGCGATGACCGGTGAGCAGGGCGGGCTTTCCGTGCGCGACGCCTCCGCCCGCGAGGCGCTGGCTCAGGACGCCGACGAGGTGCTGACCGTCGACGGGCTTTCCGGTGACGGGTTCTCCGACGTGACCCTCCGGATCCATCGCGGCGAGGTGATCGGGCTCGCGGGCAGCAACGCCAGCGGCAAGCATCAGGTCGCCGAAACCGTGTACGGCCTCCGTTCGCCGTCCGGCGGCACGATCGAGGTGGACGGGAAGCCGCTGAAACCGGGCGACATCCCGGCCGCGATCCGCGCCGGGATCGGCTGTGTGCCGAGGGACCGGCACCACGAGGGGCTGGTGCTGGAGCATTCCATCGCGGACAACGCCACACTGTCCATTTTGGACCGTATGGGGAAGGGAGGCCTGGCGTCACCGGGCGCGCGATACGGCCGTGCCGCCCAGGCGTTGAAGGACTACGACATCGTCGCGGCCGACGCGGACCAGCCGGTGTCCGACCTTTCCGGTGGCAATCAGCAGAAAGTCGTCCTGGCCCGCGCGCTGGCCGGGGATCCGCGCCTGGTGGTGCTCATCAATCCGACCGCGGGCGTGGACGTGAAATCGAAGGAAGCGCTGCTCGCGGTCGTCGACCGGGTGCGCGCGGAGGGCAAGGCGGTGCTGATCGTCAGCGACGAGCTGGACGATCTTCGTCTGAGCGACCGGGTGCTGGTGCTGCGCGCCGGTGCCGTGGTCGCCGAACACCGGGCGGGCTGGTCCGACGGCGACCTGGTGGCCGACATCGAAGGAGTCGAACGGTGACCGAGTTGATGACCGATCCGAAGACTTCGACACTCGCGGCACCGCCGAAGCGCCGGAAGTTCCGCTGGCTGCGCGAACTCGCCCTGGTGCCCGCGCTCGTCGTGGTGCTGATCATCGGAGGACTGATCAGTGACACGTTCCTGACCTTCGGCAGCATCGTCGGGATCCTGTCCGCCTCGGCAGCGCTGTCGATGGTGGTGCTGGGCGAATCCCTCGTGCTGCTCACCGGGAAGTTCGACCTGTCGCTGGAATCCACCATGGGCATGGCGCCCGCGCTCGGCGCGATGCTGGTCATCCCAGTGGCGTCCTCGGGCTTCGGCACCGAGATCCCCGGCTTCGCGGGCATCCTCGCCGTACTGGTGGCCGGTGCCGCGGTCGGGTTCGTGAACGGCTTCCTGATCGTCAAGCTGAAGCTGAACGCCTTCATCGTCACGCTGGCGATGCTGACGGTGCTGCGCGGCACGCAGATCGGGTCCACCCAGGGAAAGACGCTCTTCGATCAGCTGGACGTGTTCACCGCGCTGGCCACGACGACGTTCATCGGGCTGCCGATGTCGGTGTGGCTGGCCGCGGCGCTGTTCACCGTGTTCGGGCTGGGACTGCGGTATCACCGGATCGGCCGGTCGCTCTACGCCATCGGCGGCAATCGGGAAGCCGCGCGGGCTGCCGGTATCCGGGTCGACCGGATCTCGTGGGGTGTCTTCGTGGTGGCCGGTGTGCTGGCCGCGCTCGGCGGGCTCGCGTACACCGGCTACGTCGGCGCGCTCGGGGCGGACCAGGGCGACGGATTGATCCTTCAGGTGTTCGCGGCTGCGGTGATCGGCGGTGTCTCACTGGACGGTGGGAAGGGCACTCTGGTCGGGGCGCTCACCGGTGTGCTGCTCCTGCAGACGGTCACCAACCTGCTGCAGGTGGCGCAGGTGCCGCCGGAATGGCTGAAGGCGATCTACGGCGTGATCATCCTGGTCGCGCTGATCATCTCCCGCTATGCCGGCGGGAAGGCCCAAACGTAGTCCGAAAGTCCGTGAAGGCCTCCTTCCCTACCTTGAGAGTAGGGAAGGAGGCCTTCACGGAGCGTCCATGGAGGAGAGTGCGGTGTCAGGAAGCTTCGGCGGCCGTGGTGGGGTCGTCGGCGGTGCCGAGCGCGTTGCGGAGCCACTGCTCCACCCCCGCCACGTGCACGGTCGCCCAGGAACGCGCGAGTTCGGGCTCGCGGGCCGCGATGGCCTCGTAGATCGCCGTGTGCTGCTCGCGGGTCTTCGCGACCGCGCCCTCCTGGGTGAGCCCGCGCCAGATGCGGGCCCGCGCGGTGGGGCCGGACAGGCTGTCCAGCAGGGAGCACAGCACCGGATTGCCGGAGCCGTCGGCGATCTTGCGATGGAACTGCAGGTCGTTCGCGACCAGCGCCTCCACCGTCGGCGAGTCGGCCAGTTCGTCGAGCAGGCGGCCTAGTTCCTCGATGTCCTCGTCGCTCATGTGCATCGCGGCCAGCGCCGTCGCCGCCGGTTCGAGGATCCGGCGCACGGCGAGGAAGTCCAGCACGGTGTCGTCGCGGTGGAAGTCCACCACGAACGTCATCGCGTCGAGGAGGAGATTCGGTTCGAGGCTGGTGACGTACGTTCCGTCGCCCTGGCGGACGTCGAGCACGCGGATCAGGCACAACGCCTTCACCGCTTCGCGCAGCGAACTGCGGGACAGGCCGAGCCGCTGGGCCAGTTCGGCCTCCTTCGGCAGCCTGTCGCCCGGAGCAAGCTCGCCGGAGATGATCATGTCCTTGATCTTGTCGATCGCGACATCGGTGACCGGCATGTTCCACCGCCCTCCCCGAAGACCTCGGATGTTTGAGTGTTAGTTGACAGAGTGCCATGTTTCGAGTCGAGGAGGCGCGGTGACCCACGGTGTCGCACTACAAAGAGTGGCGCTCCACACCCGGTTGAAGCCGGGCAAGGAGGCCGAATACGAGTCGGTCCACGCCGTGATCCCGCCTGAGCTGGACGAAGCCTTGCGCGGTGCGGGCGTGCGTTCGTGGCGGATCTGGCGGGACGGGCTCGACCTGTTCCACGTCGTGGAGGTCGAGGACTACGCGAAGATGCGCGCGATCCTGCGCGATCACCCGGCCAACATCCCGTGGCAGGCACGGATGTCGGAACTGCTCGACGTCGAGGACGACTACTCGGGCGACGATTCGGGGCTCGGCCTCGTTTGGGAGCTTCCGTGAAGATCCCCCTGTCCCCGCTGGGGCTCGGCTGCGCGCAGCTGGGCAACCTGTACCACGCCATCACCGACGAGACGGCCGAAGCGACCGTCCGGCAGGCGTGGGACGAAGGCATCCGTTACTTCGACACCGCCCCGCACTACGGTCTCGGGCTGTCGGAACGGCGGCTGGGCGCGGCGCTTTCGGCGTATCCCCGCGCGGATTTCGTGGTCTCGACGAAGGTCGGCCGCGTGCTGGAACCCGATCCCGGCGGCGCTTCGCGCACCGACTCGCAGGGTTTCGTCGTTCCCGCCGCGTACAAACGCAGATGGGACTTCAGCCGCGACGGGATCCTCCGGTCGCTTGAGGACAGTCTGGAACGGCTGGGGCTCGACCGCGTCGACGTCGTCTACGTGCACGACCCGGACGAACACTTCGAGGACACCGTCAACGGTGCGTTCCCCGCGCTGCTCGAACTACGGGAGCAGGGTGTCGTCGACGCCATCGGGGCAGGGATGAATCAGGCGCCGATGCTCACGGAGTTCGTCCGCCGGTTCGATCTCGACGTGATCCTGCTGGCCGGCCGGTACACCCTGCTCAACCAGCCCGCGCTCGACGACCTTCTTCCGCTGTGCGCGGAACGCGGCGTGGACGTGGTGGCGGGCGGGGCGTTCAACGCCGGGATCCTCGCCACCGCGTCGCCGGGCACGATGTACGACTACGCCGAGGCCCCCGCCGAACTGGTGGAGCGCGCCCAGCGGATCGCCGACGTCTGCGCGCGGCACGGTGTCGAACTCCCGCAGGCCGCGCTGGCGTTGCCCGCCGCGCATCCATCGGTGGTGTCCGTCGTCGTCGGCGCGCACGATCCCGGCCAGGTCCGGCTCAACGCCGAACGGTTCCGGCGTCCGGTGCCACGCGAGGTGTGGACGGACCTGATCCGTGCGGGACTGTTGCGTGAGGACACCGTGCTGCGGCAGGAGGGACGGCCGTGATCGACGCGCACCATCATCTTTGGGATCCCGCGCGGCGGGACTACCCGTGGATGACCGGTACGGCACTGGAACCGATCCGCCGTCCGTACACAGTGGACGGTCTGCGCACGGTGACGAAGGCGGCGGGAGTGAAGGGGACCGTGCTGGTGCAGACGGTCTCGTCGGAAGAGGAGACGCGCGAGTTCCTCGCGGCGGCTCAGGCCGAGCGGCTCATCGTGGGCGTCGTCGGCTGGACCGACCTCACCGCGCCCGGCGTCGCCGAGCGCGTGGCGTCGTTTTCCGGGCCCTTGGTGGGAATCCGGCATCAGGTGGAGGACGAGCCGGACCCGTCGTGGCTGACGCGGCCCGAGGTCCTGCGTGGTCTCGCCGCCCTCGGCGAGGCCGGGCTGGCGTACGACCTGCTGGTGAAGCCACCGCAGCTCCCCGCCGCGCTCGCCGCCGCGAAAGCGTTGCCGGACCAGGTTTTCGTGCTCGACCACGCCGCGAAGCCACCGATCGCCACGGGCGAATGGCAGCCGTGGGCCGATGGTGTCGCGGCCTTGGGGGAGCTGGACAACGTGTACTGCAAGCTTTCGGGGCTGGTGACCGAGGCCGACTGGGCGCGGTGGAAGGTCGGGCATCTGGCGCGCTGGGCCGAACACGTACTGGAGTCCTTCGGGGCTTCGCGGCTGATGTTCGGCTCGGACTGGCCGGTCTGCGAGCTCGCGGCGGCGTACGAAGTCGTCGTGGACACCGCCTTTTCGTTGACGGGCTCGCTGAGCGACGGTGAGCGGCTGGAGTTCTTCGACGGCACCGCGAAGCGCGCTTACCGGCTTCCCGCCGCGGGTACCCGGCCCTCATGACGACAGCACCGTTCGAACCGAACCCCCACACCGGGGAAGTCCGTATCGCGGCCGCGGACGCCGGACCGGGCGCACCGGAGCCCGCCGAAGGCTTCGGCCCCGTCGACAACGAGGACGACACGTCCGTTCCCCCGGACGACGAGGACCAGTGAGCCGGCTGGATGTGCCGAGCCCCACGTGCCGCGCCGGTTTGGCCGATGGCGGGGCGGGTATCGAGTGCTCGTGACTTCCTCTATGGAGAAAGAGCCCGGCGCGGGTTCGCTGCCGATCGCCGGTGACCACGGATGATCGTCGTGGCTCCGGTGTTCGTCGCCCATCGCAGAGCGATGGAGTCGCGCACTCAGGCGTGGCATTCCGGGCGGAACCGGATCCATCGGTGATCGCGAAGTTGCCCCGGGCGGTCGGCGTCGCCGAACTGCGGCGGTGAATCGCTCCGAGCGGAAGAAGTGGGCGGCGCGGGGTCCGGGCGCCTGAGAGCCGCCGATCGACGACCTGCGGCAGGGGGACGAAAGATCAGAACTCGTCCTGCTTGACCATCGTCCGCAGGCGGGCCAGTGCGCGGTGCTGCGTCACGCGCACGTTGCCGGCGGAGATCCCGAGCGCTTCGGCGGTTTCGGCGGCGGACAGGCCGACGGCGATGCGGAGGGCGAGGATCTCCTGCTGCACCCGCGGCAGGGTGGAGAGCAGGCGGCTGAGCCGGGCACCGAGGTCCAGGTGCAGGGCGTGCGTTTCGGGTTCGTTGTCGCCGATGGGCCGTTCCGGCAGTTCCGGGACCGGTTCCGACCGGTCGCGGGAGACCGCGCGGTAGGCGTCCGCGACCTTGTTGGCGGCGATGGCGTGCACGAGGTAGAGGAACGAGCCGCCGCGATCCTGATAGCCGGGCAGCGCCTTCAACACCGCCATGCACACTTCCTGCGCGACGTCGTCCGCCGACAGGTAGGACAGGTCGCGGCCGCCCATTCTGGCGCGGCAGTAGCGGACCACGACGGGGCCGATCATCCGCAGGAGGGACTGGATCGCGGCGGGATTCCCGTCGCCCGCGTCCTTGACGAGGGGGTCGAGGTCCTCCTTCGTCAGCCGTCCGCCCGGTCGAGGCAGGTTCTCCGGAGTCGTGTATCCGGGGACCGCATCGGGGGTGACGGTTCTGGACGCGCTGGAAGTTGCTTGCATGGTCGTCCTCCCCGGCCGACCCTGCGACCTTCGCTGTCGAGGGGTCAACACTCCGTAACGATTGAGGGCGGCAGATGCTCCGTAAGATCAGATTCATCTGCCGCCGTTGCGACGCAGCGTAATCGTAGGCGTCGATCGGACGGCAGTAAAGATTTCAACTAGAGATAGCCCATTCGCCGGAGTCGGCTTAATACAACCGAGACTCTGCGCCGGGAAAACGGGCTCCGAGGTAGCTGGACGTGTGCGCCACTTAGCGCACCGCGATCAGCGCGACCGCTGTCGCTACGACGAGTGCCGATGCCGTGACAGCAACGACTCTGTTAAGAGGTTTCGGGGTTCCCGGGCGGCGGAGTGCTCGTTCACGGATCGCGCCGGTGGCGACCAAGGTGATCACCATGGCGCCCGCGAACGCGACCGGGACGACCGCCGTCCCCCAGCCCCGCCGGGCCGCGGTGTGCAAGAGCAGGAGTGTGCAGGCAGTAGCCGCGAGCGCGGTCCGGCGCCACGCCAGCCCGGTCCGCTCCGCTTGCGCTCCGTGATCGCGCGGGCTCACGAAAAGACCACGAGCGCCGCCGCCGTCAGGGTGATCGCGAGGATCCCGGCGGTCAGCAGGATCAGCATCCCGCTCTTCGGCAGCGGCCGTCCCGCGCGCATCGCGCTCTGCACCTGCCGCCAGCGTGGATACGCGCTCGCCGCGACGACGGCGGCCAGCAGGACGCACAATCCCGCCAGGACGGTGCTCAACGCGCTCGGGTCGGGAACCAGCTGATGGACGGCGACGCCGCCGGCCAGCAGGCCGAGGGCCGTCCGGAGCCAGGCGAGGAAGGTCCGTTCGTTGGCGAGCGTGAATCGGTAATCGGGTTCGGAGCCGCCGTCGTGCGGGCCGTTGATCTCTGCCACTTGAAGGAGACTAGGCGTTCCGGCGCGCGAAGACCCACCAGCGAAGGACCGCGAAGCGCGCGATGCCGCCCACGACGCTGGCCGCGAGCAGGGCGCCTGTCTGTTCCAGCGCGGTCGGCTCGGTGATCACCGCGTCGAGCGACGCGAGCACGATCGAGCCGTACGCGGCGTAGAAGGCGAAGGTCACCAGATCCTGGAAATGCCGTTTGCCCGCGTTGCTCTTCCGGGTGGCGAAGGTGACCCTGCGGTGGAATTCGGTGTTCCCGACGGTCGTGACCGCGAGCGCGACCAGATTGGCGAACTGGGGGCCGAGGATCGGCTGCAGGACAAGGAACACCACCGCCTGCAGGCCGGTGGCGGCGACGCCGGCGACGACGTACCAAGCGGCATGGTTGCCGAGTTCGTGATGCCGCTCCGGCGCGCGCCGGATGATCCGGTGCCCTGGCGCCCACCTGGTGGTGGTCATACCGACGACGCTACTCCTTGTTTCACAAACTCGTGAAGGTAGTGAACCACCTGAGAAACTGTGATCCCCGCGACAGCGCCGCCGTTTGGCCTGCGGAGACGCCGGGTAAGCCACAGGGACCGGGTCGAGTACAGCACGCCCCGGCCAACGTCCGACCAGGAGGGAGCGGCCGATGAGCGACCGGGAGACCGCGGAGCCGGAGACGTTGGATCCCAGCGAGGCACTCGACGAGGACGAACTCCGCGTCGACCCGCTCGAAGAAGGCGTCGAACCGCCCGAGCACTGGAGCGGGGCAGACCGCTTCGGGACAACGCCCGCGGAGATCCACGAAGGGGAGTCGCACGCCATGCGGCTGGCCGAGGAGGAGCCGGACGTCGGCGAGAAGTGATCTTCACTCACACGGCGGGCTGTGCCGACAGCCCCTAGCGTGGTCGGTCAAGTGCAAGACCGCGACGAAGGAAGGGCAGAGATGCTGACAGTCACCGAAGCCGCCGCCGAGGCGATCACCGCACTGACCGGCCAGGAGAACGGCCAGGACGGGGGCGGACTGCGGTTCGCGATGCATTCCCAGCAGGGGGACAGTCCCCAGCTCGCGGTTTCCGTCGCCCCCGAACCGGAAAGCGGCGACAAGGTACTCGGCGCCGACGGCGGTCCGAAGGTGTTCTTGGAGCCGGAAGCCGCCGCGTTGCTCGACGACAAGGTGCTCGACGTTCAGCAGGACGAAACCGGCGAAGTCGCCTTCGCCGTACTCCCGCAGGCTCAGCCCCAGCCTGGCAGCTGAGCCCGGCGGGTCTTAAGTCCGGGCCCAGGCGCGGACCAGCTCGCCGGCCCGCTCGCGCAGGAGTTCCGCCGCGTGCGCACGCGCGTGGTCGAGCGAAGGCGCGTGGTCGATCAGGGCGGCGCTGCCCACGACCCCGAGGCCGGCGAGCTGGCTCTGGTCCAGCTGGATCCGTCCGGCCAGCACCATCAGCGGCACCGCGTGCTCCTGCGCGCGGGCCGCGATGCCCGCCGGGGCCTTGCCGTCGAGGCTCTGCTCGTCCAGCGAGCCCTCGCCGGTGATGACGAGGTCGGCGCGTTCGATGGCGTCGGCGACCCCGGTGAGCCCGGCGATGAGCTGGAAGCCGGATTCGACGCTCGCGCCGAGTCCCGCGATCGCGCCGGCGGCGACCCCGCCGCCCGCGCCCGCCCCGGGAAGATCGGAGACATCGGGGGTCCCGGCGTTCCGCAACGCCTGCGCCCAGCGGGACAGGGACTCGTCCAGTCGCTCGACCTCGCGCGGGCCCGCGCCTTTCTGCGGGCCGAAGATCGCGGCCGCGCCACGGGGCCCGAGCAACGGGTTCGTCACGTCGGTGGCGACGGCGACCTCGACGGAGCCGAGCCGTTCGCGCACCGGGCCGAGTTCGGCCAGGGCGACACGGCCCAGCGTGCCGCCGCCGAGCCCGACCGGCGCGCCGAACGCGTCGAAGACCCCGGCACCCAGCGCCGCCAGCATCCCGGCGCCGCCGTCGGTGCTCGCCGTTCCGCCGACGGTCAGCACCAGGCGTCGCGCGCCGTTGTCGAGCGCGTGCGCGAGGAGTTCGCCGACACCCCAGGTGTGCGCGGCCAGCGCCACTTCCGGGCTCGGCTCCACGAATTCGATGCCGCACGCGCGGGCCGATTCGATGTAGGCGGTTCCGTCGAGCAGCACGTAGCGCGCGTCGACGGTGTCGTCGAGCGGGCCGCGGACCGGGAGTTCCACGAGACGGCCACCTGCCGCGACGAGGACGTCGAGCGTTCCTTCGCCGCCGTCGGCGACCGGACAGGAGGAGACCTCGGCTCCGGGCAGCGCGTCGCGGACGCCGTGGGCGATCGCCTCCGCGGCCTCGACCGCGGTCAAGCTTCCCTTGAACTTGTCGGGCGCGATGACCACGCGAGTCATGGACGAACCTCCGTCAGCGGGTTTCCGCCGGTGAGCACCGACGCGACGTTCTCGGCCGCGAGCACGGCCATGGCGGTACGGGTCTCGACCGTCGCCGATCCCAGATGCGGCGTCAAGACGACGTTTTCACGGTTCAGCAGGCGTGGTTCGACCTCGGGTTCGGCCTCGAACACGTCGAGGCCCGCTCCGGCGATCTCGCCCGCTTCGAGCGCGTCCGCCAGCGCGGTCTCGTGGACGACGGGGCCACGTGTGGTGTTGATCAGGTACGCGCCCGGTTTCATCGACTTCAGCGCGTCCGCGTCGATGAGGTGCCGGGTCTCGGGCGTCAGCGGGCAGTGCAGCGACACGACGTCGGAGCTTCGCACCAGTTCGCCGAAGGACACGTACTCCGCGCCCAGGGTCTTCTCGACTTCTTCGGGGGCCCGCGATCGTCCTGAGTAGACGATCCGCATGCCGAAACCCAGTGCCCGCCGCGCGACCGCCTGCCCGATCTGGCCGAGCCCGACGATCCCGAGTGTCTTGTCCTGCAGTGAAGAGCCGAGCAGGAAGCCCAGATGGAACGACCAGGGGGTGCGCGAGCGGAGCAGCCGTTCGCCCTCGCCGAGCCGTCGCGTGACCGCGAGGATCAGCCCGAACGCCAGATCCGCGGTGGCGTCGGTGAGCACACCGGGGGTGTTGGTGACGGTGATCCCGCGCTCCGACAGCGCCGCGACGTCGACGTTGTCGTAGCCGACGGCCACGTTCGCCACGACCTTCAGCTCCGGGCCCGCCGCGTCGGCGACCTCGCCGTCGAGCCGGTCGTGCAGCATGCCGACGATCGCGGACGCGCCCCGGACGAACTCGAGCAGTTCGTCCCGCGTCAGCGGGCGGTCGGCGCGCGAAAGTTTCACCTCCCCGGCTTCGGCGAGCACTTTCAGCGCTTCGTCGGGAATCCACCGGGTCACCGCGATCTTCGAGGTCACGTCCTCAGCCTAGTGTGCGCCGGTTGGTATCCCAAACATGGAAATCCCCGCTATGAGGGAGACGCTTCCCCTGCGCGGGGGAGTCGTCACCCTCGGGCACCCCGGGATGGTGATGAGCGCGGAAAAGTTCCGCGAGCAGGGGATTCCAGGGGGAACATGAAACGATCACGAGAACTCGCCGCCGTCGGCGTCGCGATGGTCCTCGCCACGGCGCCGTCCGAGCCGAGTCTGGTCGGTAGCGCCAAGATGCTGCGCAAGGACGGCCAGGACGTCCGGTTCGCCTTCGACGCGAAGGTCTCTTCCCGGAAAGCCGGGGGACGTTCCGGGTGAGTCACGTCGGCGGCGGGTTCTCCGCCTGCTTCCGGGGCAGGATCGACTGCCCTGTCGTCGGCGGCCCGGTCGCCGTGGTCACCGGCATCGTCGAGGACGCGGACGTCCCCGGCCTCAAGGACCGCCGGGTCGGGATGACGGTGTACGACAACGGCAGGCGCGACAGGCTCGGCTGCAGCTGGGGTCCTGATCCCGAGCACAAGTCAGTCGTGCCGCCCTGTATGAGCTGTGCTCCGTTCGAGACGGGGGACTACAAGGCCGTCGAACGGTTCCCGCCCGCCCGGCAGTGGGATCAGCTGAGCCGGAGTCCTTTCCGGGCGGTGCCGGGCGGTGATCGTCGCCCAAAGTAAGGAGTGCGCGGGCCTGCCGAACCGTGCTATGTTCATATGCAGAACATGTGTGCGCGATCCGAACAAGCCGGGAGTGGGGATGGCTGAGCTGCTGTCGTTGAAGGAGGCCGTGGCACGGCTGGTGCACGACGGGGACACCGTCGCGCTGGAGGGCTTCACGCACCTCATCCCCGTGGCCGCCGGTCACGAGATCATCCGCCAGCGCCGCACCGGCCTGACGTTGATCCGCATGACCCCGGACATCGTCTACGACCAGCTCATCGGCGCGGCCTGCGCGAGCAAGCTGATCTTCTCGTGGGGTGGCAACCCCGGAGTCGGCTCACTGCACCGGTTCCGTGACGCGGTCCAGCATTCCTGGCCGGTACCACTGGAGATAGAGGAACACAGTCACGCGGGCATGGCGAATCGGTACGTCGCCGGTGCCTCGGGCCTGCCGTTCGCCGTCCTGCGCGGGTACACCGGCACGGATCTCGCCGCGCACACCGACACGATCAAGCCCATCACCTGCCCGTTCACCGGTGAGCGGCTGGCCGCCGTGCCCGCCCTCAACCCGGACGTCACGATCGTCCACGCCCAGCGCGCGGACAGGTCCGGCAACGTCCAGATCTGGGGGATCACCGGCGTGCAGAAGGAGGCGGTGCTCGCGGCGAAGCGGTCACTGGTCACCGTCGAGGAGGTCGTGGACGAGCTGGAGCCCCGGCCGGGCGCGATCGTGCTGCCGTCGTGGGCCGTCACCGCCGTGGCCGAGGTGCCCGGCGGCGCGAGGCCGTCGTACGCGGCGGGCTACTACGAACGGGACAACGACGCCTACCAGTCATGGGACGCGATCGGCCGGGACAGGGAGAGCTTCACCCGCTGGCTCGACGAGCTGACGGGGGTGAAGGCATGACCGAGTACACCTCCGACGAGATGATGAGCGTCGCCGCCGCTCGCGCGCTCGGCGACGGGATGTCCTGTTTCGTGGGGATCGGCCTGCCGAGCACGGCCGCCAACCTGGCCCGACGCGGGCACGCGCCGAACCTGACGCTCATCTACGAATCCGGTTGCCTCGGGGCCAAGCCGAGCAGGCTCCCGTTGTCCATCGGCGACGGTGAACTCGCCGACACCGCGGACGCCGTGGTCAGCGTTCCCGAGGTCTTCAACTACTGGCTCCAGCCGGGCCGGATCGACGTCGGTTTCCTCGGTGCCGCCCAGCTCGACAAATTCGGCAACATCAACACCACCGTCATCGGCCCGGACTACGCCAATCCCAAGGTGCGCCTGCCCGGGGCGGGCGGCGCTCCGGAGATCGCCGCCTCCTGTCGCGAGGTGTTCGTGGTGCTCCGGCAGAGCACCCGCACGTTCGTCGAGAAGGTCGACTTCGTGACCTCGTTCGGCCACGGCACCGGCAAGGGTGATCGCGAGCGCCTCGGTCTCCCCGGCGCCGGGCCGACGCTGGTGGTCACCGACCTCGGCCTGATGCGGCCGGACCCGGAGACCTCCGAGCTCACGCTGACCGAGCTGCACCCCGGGGTCGAGGTCGATCAGGTCGTCGCGGCGACCGGGTGGAAACTGAAGGTGGCAGGCGACCTGGGAACCACCCCGGCGCCGACTGAGGCAGAACTCCGCATCCTCCGAGACCTCACAAGGGCGAGCGCATGACCGACGTCTTCCTGTTCGACGCCATCCGTACCCCGTTCGGCAAGTACGGCGGCGCCCTGTCCGGGGTTCGCCCGGACGACCTCGCCGCCACCGTCCTGCGGGCGCTGGCCGAGCGCAACGACCTCGACCCGGCCACCGTCGACGAGGTGGTGCTCGGTGACGCCAACGGCGCGGGCGAGGACAACCGGAACGTCGCGCGGATGGCGGCTCTGCTCGCGGGCTGGCCGACGTCCGTGCCCGGTGCCACGGTCAACCGCCTGTGCGGATCCGGCCTCGACGCCGTCATGCAGGCCAGCCGGTCGGTCCAGGTCGGCGACGCCTCGCTCGCCGTCGCGGGCGGGGTGGAGTCGATGAGCCGCTCGCCGCTGGTCATGCAGAAACCGGAGAAGGCCTTCCCGGCGGGCAACCAGACCCTGTACTCCACCGCGCTGGGCTGGCGCATGGTCAACCCGGAGATGCCCGAGCAGTGGACGGTCTCGCTCGGTGAGTCCACCGAGCAGCTCGCCGAGCGCTACGGCATCGGCCGCGACGAACAGGACGCGTTCGCCGTCCGCAGCCACGTCAACGCCGCCCGCGCCTGGGACGAGGGGTTCTACGACGACCACGTCGTCCCCGTCGAGGGAGTCGGACTCACTCGCGACGAAGGCATCCGGCCCGATTCCAGCCTGGAAAAGCTCGCGAAGCTGAAGCCGGTCTTCCGTCCACAAGGGACGGTCACGGCCGCGAACGCGTCGCCGTTGAACGACGGCGCCTCCGCGCTGCTGCTCGGTGACGAGGCGGCGGGGAAGCGGCTCGGCAAGGCCCCGCTGGCCCGGATCGCCGGCCGGGGTGCGGCGGGCGTCGACCCGGACGTCTTCGGCATCGGCCCGGTACGCGCGGCGGAGATCGCCCTGGAGCGGGCCGGGATCGGCTGGGAAGACCTGGCCGCCGTCGAACTGAACGAGGCCTTCGCCGCGCAGTCGCTGGCCTGCCTGCGGGACTGGTCGAAGCTCGACCCGGAGCTCGTCAACGTGAACGGCGGCGCGATCGCGATCGGGCATCCGCTGGGCGCCTCCGGCGGCCGGATCCTCGGCACGCTGGCCCACCACCTGCGCCGCACCGGCGGCAGGTGGGGTCTGGCCGCCATCTGCATCGGCGTCGGCCAGGGGCTGGCCGTCGTCCTCGAAGCCCAGTGACCCACTGACCCGCGCTGGAGGGAACAGCATGTCCGCACCCGCAGAACTGAGGCTCCCGCGCTATCGGCGCGATCCGGAGGGCACACATCCGCCGCTCGACTACGCCGGCTATCGGTCGACGGCGCTGCGGCACCCGAAAGAGCCGTTGATCGTGCTCCCGCATCTGCTGACCGAGGTCACCGGCCCCGCGCTGGGGCCGGGCCGGATCGGCGAGTTCGACAACGACCTCACCAAGGGGCACGCGGGGGAGCCGCAGGGCCAGCGGATCATCGTCACCGGACGGCTGCTCGACGGCGGCGGGCGGCCGATCCGCGATTCGCTGGTGGAGATCTGGCAGGCGAACGCGGGGGGCCGGTACCGGCACACCGGTGATCGCTGGCCGTCGCCGCTGGACCCCAACTTCGACGGCGCGGGCCGGACGCTCACCGACTCCGAAGGGCGTTACACCTTCACCACCATCAAACCGGGCGCGTACCCGTGGAAGAACCACGACAACGCCTGGCGGCCGGCGCATATCCACTTCTCCGTGTTCGGCAGCGCGTTCACCCAGCGGCTGGTCACCCAGATGTACTTCCCGGAAGACCCGCTGTTCTCGCAGGACCCGATCTTCAACTCGATCCCGGACGAGAAGGCGCGGCAGCGGATGATCGCGCGCTTCGACCTCGACCGCACGGAAGCCGAGTGGGCGCTGGCCTTCCAGTTCGACATCGTCGTGCGCGGCCGCGAGGCTTCGGTCTTCGAAGACGAGGAGGACGAGCACTGATGCCGGAGACGACGCCTTCCCAGACCGTCGGCCCGTACCTGTCCATCGGCCTGCCCTGGCCGGACGGGCCGGACGTCGTCCCCGCGGACGAGCCTGCCGCGGTCCGGATCCACGGCCGCGTCCTCGACGGCGCGGGAGAACCCGTCCCGGACGCGATGATCGAGACCTGGCAGGCCGACGCCGACGGCCGGTTCGATCACGCCGACGACCCGCGCGGGCCGGTCGCGAGCGGGTTCCGGGGCTTCGGACGCTGCCCCACCGATCCGGGCGGCAACTACGAGATCCGGACGATCATGCCCGGTTCGCTGCCCGGTCCGGCGGGCAGCACGCAGGCGCCGCATATCGACGTCTCGGTGTTCGCGCGCGGACTCCTGCACCGGGTGGTCACCCGGATCTACTTCGAGGACAACGACAACTCCGGGGATCCGGTGCTGGCGTCGGTCCCGGAGGCCCGCCGGGGAACCTTGGTCGCCACCAAGGCCGGCGACGGCTACCGGTTCGACATCCGGTTGCAGGGCGAGGGAGAGACGGTGTTCTTCGATGTCTGAGCCGGTGAAGGTGCACAGCGTCGCGGAAGGGCCCGCGGACGGCCCTGCCGTGGTGTTCAGCGGATCGCTCGGCAGCGATCGCCGCATGTGGGAGCCGCAGGTGAAACCCTTGGTGGAGCAGGGTTTCCGGGTGATCCGATACGACAACCGCGGGCATGGCGCGTCACCCGTGCCGCCCGGTCCGTACACCCTCGCGGAGCTCGGCGGTGACCTGCTCGCACTGCTCGACGAGCACGGTGCCGAGCGGGCTCATGTCGTCGGGCTCTCGCTCGGCGGGATGACCGGGATGTGGCTGGGCGTGAACGCGCCGGACCGGATCGCGAGCCTCGTCCTGTGTTGCACGTCCGCGAAGCTCGGGCCGCCGAGCATGTGGGCGGACAGGGCGAAGACGGTCCGCGAGAAGGGCACCGCCGCGGTCGCCGAGGCCGGGGTCGGCCGCTGGCTGACCGCCGGTTACGCCGCCGCCCACCCCGAGCGGGCCGGGTACCTGCGCGAGATGATCGCGAGCGTCCCCGCCGAGGGCTACGCGTCGTCCTGCCAGGCCATCGAAACGATGGACCTCGTCGGCGACCTGCCCAAGATCGCGGCTCGGACCCTGGTGATCGCCGGGGCCGAGGATCCGGCCACCCCGGTCGAACACGCCGAGGTGATCGCGGGCGGCATCCCGGACGCGCGGCTCGAAGTCGTCGAAGGCGCCGCGCATCTCGGGAGCTTCGAACAGCCCGAGCGGTTCACCGCGTTGATCCTCGAACACCTGGAGGCCGCCCGATGACCGACGACACCTACGAGACCGGCATGAAGGTGCGCCGCGAGGTCCTCGGGGACGCGCACGTCGATCGGGCGGTCGCCCGCACCACCGAGTTCAGCCGCCCGTTCCAGGACTACATCACCCGGGGCGCCTGGGGGTCGGTCTGGTCGAGGGACGGGCTCGACCGCAAGACCCGCAGCTGCGTCACCCTGGCCGCGCTCACCGCGCTGCACGCCCACGACGAGCTCGCGATGCACGTCCGTGCCGCCGTCCACAATGGACTCACCGCGCGGGAGATCTCCGAGGTCCTGCTGCACACCGCCGTCTATACGGGTGCCCCGGCCGCCAACACCGCGTTCGCCGTCGCCCAGCGGGTCCTGGCCGAACTCGGTGAGCCTGCCGCCCAGGAAAAGGGAGGCCGCTAGGACGTGTCCGGTAACTCTGTCCGCGGTCTTCGCGCCCAAGCGGTCCCTGACGGCACGGGCGGTTCAGCCGAGTGCAACCCGGTACGAGGCCGAACCGCCCGCACCGTCAGGAACCACTTGGATCACGAAGCCCATCGAACAGAGTTACCGGACACGTCCTAGGGTTCTCATATGGACGAAGGCGAGGTGACCGAGCGCGGGGCGCATCATGTCCAGTCGCTGGAGCGCGGGCTGGCCGTGATCAAGGCGTTCAACGCGGACGCGGCGGAACTCACCCTGAGCGACGTCG
Source organism: Amycolatopsis sp. NPDC043889 (assembly GCF_056435645.1). Classification (NCBI taxonomy): domain Bacteria; kingdom Bacillati; phylum Actinomycetota; class Actinomycetes; order Pseudonocardiales; family Pseudonocardiaceae; genus Amycolatopsis; species Amycolatopsis sp. NPDC043889. The sequence continues at coordinate 150,695 of NZ_JBWKEC010000005.1, read as the reverse complement.
CCCGCTCGACCGGGCTGACCAGGGCGGCCGCCCGCCGGTTCCTGCTCACCCTCGTCGACCTGGGGTACGTGCGTACGGACGGCAAGTACTTCTCGCTCACCGCGCGGGTCCTCGAACTCGGCTACTCGTATCTGTCGAGCCTGTCGCTCCCGGAGGTCGCCCAGCCGCATCTCGAGCGGCTTTCCGCCGAGGTGCACGAGTCGAGTTCGGTCTCGGTGCTCGAAGGCCGGGACATCGTCTACGTCGCGCGCGTGGCCGTATCGCGGATCATGACCGTCAGCATCAACGTCGGCACCCGCTTCCCGGCCCACGCGACGTCGATGGGACATGTCCTACTGGCCGGCCTCGATGACGCCGACCTGCGGGACTACCTTGCCGGAGCGAAGCTCGACAAGCTCACCGTGCGGACCAAGAGCCGGCCGGAGGAACTACTCGCCGAACTGGTCAGGGTCTACGAGCAGGGTTACGCGATGGTCGACCAGGAACTCGAAGAGGGCCTCCGCTCGATCGCCGCGCCGATCCGTGACCGGCAGGGCAAGGTCGTGGCCGCGGTCAACCTCTCCACCCATGCCAGCCGCACCACACGTGAGTCGGTCGAACAGGAATTGCTGCCACCCCTGCTCGCGACGGCACGCGCCATCGAGACCGATCTGGCCTCGGCGCCGCCCACCAAAGCGCGGCATGGCTGAGGTCGCAGGGTTGCTGCTCGCGGCCGGAGCGGGGCGCCGGTTCGGCGGGCCGAAGGCACTGGCCGTCCTCGATGGGGAGCCGTTCGTCGTCCGGGCTCTGCGGGTACTCACCGACGCGGGCTGCGCGCCGGTCCGGGTGGTGCTGGGTGCCTCGGCCGCGGAAGTCCGCGCGCTCCTGCCCGCCCCCGAGGCCACCGTCGTGGCCGAAGACTGGGAGTCCGGCATGGGCGCGTCCTTGCGCGCGGGCCTGAGGGCGCTCGCCGGAACCGATGCCGAAGCCACCGTCGTGCATCTCGTGGATCTGCCCGGGGTCGGTGCCGAAGTGGTCAGCCGGGTCGCCGCCGGGGCCGACGAAGTCACCGTCGCGCGCGCCGCGTACGAAGGTGTTCCCGGCCATCCCGTCGTACTCGGCCGCCGATGGTGGCCGGAGATCTTGGCGGGCGCGTCCGGGGACAAGGGCGCCCGCGACTGGCTCAAGGGACGCCAGGACCTGCGGCTCGTCGAATGCGGCGACCTCGGCACCGGGCACGACGTGGACCGCCGCGAGGATCTTCCGGGCTGATCTCACGCTCGCCGAGGCTTACGATCGGCACGTGACCGTCGAATCGCCCGAGAAACTGGCCGAAGCCCTCGAAACGGTCGGCTACCTCGCCGACGACGGCATCGCCACGGCAGGGTTCCTCGCCGTGGCGCTCGGCCGCCCGCTGTTCTGCGAGGGCGAACCGGGCACCGGCAAGACTTCGCTCGCGCTGGGACTGGCCGAAGCGCTCGGCATACCGCTCATCCGGCTCCAGTGTCACGAAGGGATCGACGCGGCGCAGGCACTGTACGAATGGGACTTCCCCCGCCAGTTGCTGCATTTGCGCGCGCTGGAAGCCGCGGGTGACGGCGGCCTCGACGTCGAGGCCGCCGAACAGTCCCTCTACACCGAACGCTTCCTGCTCTCCCGGCCGCTGCTGAAGGCGTTGCAGACCGCTCCGTGTGTCCTGCTGGTCGACGAGATCGACCGGGCCGACGACGAATTCGAGGCCTTCCTGCTGCAACTCCTCGACGAGAACGCGGTGACGATCCCCGAGTTCGGCGAGGTGCGCGCCGAGCATCCGCCGCTTGTGGTGCTCACCTCCAACCGGACGCGGGAGGTGCACGACGCGCTGAAGCGCCGCTGTCTCTATCACTGGCTCGAACATCCGGACCTCGGCCGCGAGATCGAGATCCTGCGCCGCAAGATCCCGAACCTGGGCGAGGCGCTCGCGGCACAGGTCGCGACGGCGGTGCACCGGCTTCGCGCGATGGAGTTGCTGAAACCGCCCGGGGTGGCGGAATCCCTCGATTGGGCTCAGGCGCTCCTCGCGCTCGGGATGTCCGAATTGGACGCCGCGACCGCCGCCCGGACCCTCGGTTCGGTCCTCAAGTACAGCGAAGACCTGGACAGGGTCCGGGCCAAGCTGGACACACTGCTCGCCTGAGCGTCAGCGGCGCCGCAGTGACGCGTCGAGCAGGGCGGGCGGGGTGTCGTGCTTCTCCTCCGGGGCGAGGTCGGTGCCCGGGGCGACGATCTCGTCGATCGCGTCGAGGACGTCGGCGGAAAGCACGGTGTCCGCGGCGGCGAGTTGCGACTCGAGGTGGTCCAGCGTGCGGGGGCCGATGATCGCGCTCGTCACCCCCGGATGCGCGACGACGAAGCCGAGCGCGAGCTGGATCAGGCTCAGCCCGGCCTGGTCGGCGACCTTGACCAGCCGTTCGACGGCTTCCAGCCGGGCCCGGTTGGCGGGCCGGGCCAGGTCGAAACGCTGGGGCAGGACGGCCGATCGGTTCGTGCTGATCTCCCGGCCTTCCCGGACCGCGCCGGACAGCCAGCCGGACGCCAGCGGGCTCCACGCGAGCACGCCCATCCCGTATTCCTCGGTCACGGGCAGGACCTGCGTTTCGATCCCGCGTTGGAGGATCGAGTAGCTGGGCTGCTCGGTGACGTAGCGGCCAAGGCGGAGTTCGCTGGCGGCCCACTGGGCCTGCACGATGCGATACGCGGGGAACGTCGACGAACCGAAATACCGGATCTTCCCCGCCTGTCGCAGATCCGTCAGCGCGGAAAGGGTTTCTTCGTCGCTGGTCTTCGGGTCCCAGCGGTGGACCTGGTAGAGGTCGACGTGGTCGACCCCGAGGCGGCGCAGGCTGTTGTCCAGTTCGGTGACCAGCCAGCGACGTGAAGCGCCCTGGTGGTTGCGCTCGTCGCCCATCGGCATGCTCGCCTTCGTGGCCAGCACGATGTCCTCGCGGCGGCCCGCGATGGCCTTCCCGACCATTTCCTCCGACTGGCCTGCGCTGTACATGTCCGCGGTGTCGATGAGGTTGATCCCGCCAGCCAGCGCGGCGTCGACGATGGCGGTGGCCTCGTCCTTGGTGGTGCGCCCGATCGCGCCGAAGTTCATCGCGCCGAGCGCGAGGGTGCTGACCTGCACGCCGGTCCTGCCCAAGGTGCGGTACCGCATGACGATGTCCTCCATGGCAAAATGAGCAAGCGGAACGTTGCTCCGCTAACGATACGGAGCAGTGTTCCGTTTGGCAAGTCCGGTGGCAGAGGAGTGGCGTGATGAGTGAAGAGGGCACCAAGTCCAAACGCGCGGACGCCCGCCGCAACGAGAAGACCTTGCTCGACGCCGCCGCCGCGGTCTTCGTCACCTCGGGCGTCGAGGCACCGGTCCGCGACATCGCGGCCAAGGCGGGGGTCGGGATGGGCACGATCTACCGGCACTTCCCGACGAGGGCCGACCTCATCATCGCCGTCTACCGGCATCAGGTCGACGCGTGCGCCGAAGCCGGGCCGGAGCTGCTGGCGTCGAGCGCTTCCCCCTATGAGGCGTTGCGGCGCTGGGTCGACCTCTTCGTCGATTTCCTGGTCACCAAACACGGTCTGGCGGCGGTACTGCAGTCCGACAACGCCGGATTCGAGACTCTGCACGCCTACTTCCTCGACACCCTCCTGCCGGTGTGCGCCCGGTTGCTCGACGCGGCGGCGGAGGCGGGCGAGATCCGCTCCGATCTGGAGGCGCTCGAAGTCATGCGCGGCGTCGGGAACCTCTGTATCGGCGCCGAAAGCGATCCGCGCTACAACGCGCGCAAGATGGTCGGCGTCCTCATCGCGGGCCTTAGGACCTAGGTCCCCTTCGCGGCCGAAGACGTGGCGACGTCCCATTCCACGCGCTACAACTCGACTATGGAACGTACACAGTGCTGTGTGGTGGGGGGCGGTCCGGCGGGGATGGTGCTCGGGCTCCTGTTGGCGCGAGCCGGGGTCGAGGTCACCGTTCTCGAAAAGCACAAGGATTTCTTCCGCGATTTCCGTGGTGACACGGTGCATCCGCCGACGCTGATGCTGCTCGACGAACTCGGGCTCGGCGAGCGCTTCGCGGAATTGCCGTCGCGACGGCTGGAGAAGATGCGGATGCTGATCGGCGACGCGACCATCGTCGCCGCCGATTTCAGCCGCGTTCCGGGGCCGCACAAATACATCGCGATGGTCCCGCAATGGGATTTCCTGAACCTGCTCGCCGAAGCCGCGGCCGAGGAACCCACGTTCACCCTGCGCATGGGGGCCGAGGTGCTCGGCCTGCGCGACGGTGGCGGCGTGCGTTATCGCGATTCCGACGGCGAGGAGCGGGAACTGGCCGCGCCGCTCGTGGTCGGCTGTGACGGCCGGGACTCGCTGATCCGCGCCGAGGCGGGACTCGTGCCGAAGGAGTACGAGGTGCCGATGGACGTCTGGTGGGTCCGGGTGCCGAAACTCGAAGACACCGGCAAGGAAGCGCAGGTGTTCGGCCGGTTCGAGGGCGGGCTCGCCGGCGTGACGATGGACCGTGGCGACTACTTCCAGACCTCGTACCTGATCAGGAAGGGGCAGGACGCCGCGCACCGAGCCGAAGGGATCGAGAAGTTCCGGGAGCGGATCGGCGGCCTGTTCGGCTGGAACGACGAGCAGTTGAGCGAGATCCGCGGCTGGGACGACGTCAAACTGCTGAAGGTGCGGATGTCCAAGCTCCCGCACTGGTACTCCGGCCGGGTGCTCTGCATCGGCGACGCCGCGCACGCGATGTCGCCGGTCGGCGGCATGGGCATCAACATCGCGGTGCAGGACGCGGTCGCGGCCGCGCGGATCCTCGCCGCCCCGCTGCTGCGCGGAACGCTGACCGCACGGGATCTCGCCCGCGTGCAGCGCAGGCGATCGGTGGCCGTTTCGCTCGCCCAGAAGCAGCAGCTGGAGGAGCACAAGATGCTCATCGAGCCCGCTCTCGACGGGACCCTGAACGAGCGGACCGTGCCGCTCCCGCTCCGGATTTCGGACCGGTTTCCGCAGCTGACCGCTCTCGCCGCCTTCATGGGTGGCATCGGCCCCCTGCGCGAGAAAACCCCGGTCTTCGCGCGCCGCTGACCCCGCGTTTCGTCCTCTGGATGCGGTACTTGCACGCGCAAGTACCGCATTCAGAGGACGAAACGCGCGCACAATGGGGGAGTGAGCGATCCACTGGCGGGCTTCGTCGGCTTCGCGGAGGCATTGCGCGAAGCCGGTTTGCCGTGCGACGCGCACCGAATGCGGGCGTACCTCGAAGCCGTCGGCGAGATCGATCTGGCCGATCCGGACCAGCTGTACTGGGCCGGACGGCTGACGCTGTGCGCTGATCCCGACGACGTTCCGCGCTACGACGCCGCGTTCGACGGCTGGTTCGCCGGAAAGGAAACCGGGTCACGGCGGCGCGGCCGGGAAGCGGCCCCGAAGCGCGCCAGGATCGCCACACTCGCGCAGGCGGGCCAAGGCGAGTCCGCCGCGGATCCCGACGAGCTCCGCGTGGCGGCGAGCGAGGAAGAGGTCCTGCGGCACCGCGATCTCGCCGAGCTGAGTGTCGCCGAACGCGCTCACCTGCGGGAACTGCTCGCGAAACTGCGCCCCGCGCTCCCGGTGCGGTCGTCCCCGCGCCGTCGCGCGGCCCGCCGGGGCACGCTCGATCCCTCGCGCACGCTCCGCGCGATGCTGGCCGGGGGCGGCGAGCCCGTGCGCCTGGCGTACCGGCGGAAGGGGGTCAAACCGCGCCGCGTCGTCCTCCTGATCGACGTCTCCGGCTCGATGGGGCCGTACGCCGACTCCCTGTTGCGGTTCGCGCACGTCGTGGCGCGGCGCGCTCCGGGCAGGGTCGAGGTGTTCACCCTGGGCACCCGGCTCACCAGGGTCTCCCGCCAGCTCCGGCTGCGCGATCCCGAGCACGCGATGCTCGCCGCGGCCGCCGCGGTCCCCGATTTCGCGGGCGGGACGAGGCTCGGCGAGACCTTGCGGGCGTTCCTGGACCGGTGGGGACAACGCGGTGTGGCCAGGCGATCCGTGGTCACCGTGTTCTCCGACGGCTGGGAACGGGGCGACCCCGGCCTGCTCGGCGAGCAGCTCGCCAGGCTGCGGCGGCTCGCGCACGTCGTATTCTGGGTGAATCCGCACGCGGGGCGGGCGGGTTACGCTCCCGTGCAGTCCGGCATCGTGGCCGCGCTCCCGTACCTCGATCGGCTGCTCGCCGGGCACAGCTTGGCCACATTGGAACGACTGCTGGTGGAGATCGCCGATGCGTGACGTACTGGACGAACTGCACCGCCGCTGGGCGGCAGGCGAGACGGTGGGGGTCGGCACCGTGGTGGCGACGTTCTCGTCGGCGCCGCGGAGCCCGGGCGCGGCGATGCTCGTCGCCCCGGACGGCACGGTCACCGGCAGCGTTTCCGGCGGCTGCGTCGAAGGCGCCGTCTACGAGCTCGCGCAGCAGGTGGTCGCCGAACGCGCGCCCGTGCTGCAGCGCTACGGCGTGTCCGACGACGACGCGTTCGCCGTCGGGCTGACCTGCGGCGGGATCATCGACATCTACGTCCAGCACATCGACCGCGACTCGATGCCGGAGTTCGGCGACGTCGTCGAATCGGTCCACAGTGGACAGCCGGTCGCCGTGGTCACGGTGATCGAACACGAACGGGACGGCCTGGTCGGCGAGCAGCTGATCGTCTGGCCGGATCGCGTCGCGGGTTCGCTCGGCTCGTCGCGGATGGACGACGCCGTCGTCGACGACGCGCGCGGCATGCTCGCCGGCGGCCGCACGGGCACCCTGCACTACGGGCCGGACGGGCAGCGCCGCGGCGAGGGGATGACGGTCTTCGTCAATTCCTTCGAACCGCCCGCGCGCCTGCTGGTCTTCGGCGCGATCGACTTCGCCGCCGCGATGGCGAAGATGGGCGCGTACCTCGGCTACCAGGTCACGGTCTGCGACGCGCGGCCCGTGTTCGCGACGAAGAGCCGGTTCCCCGACGCGGACGAGGTCGTCGTCGACTGGCCGCATCGCTACCTCAAGGCCGAAGCCGACGCGGGCCGGGTCGACGGCAGGACCGCGATCGCCGTGCTCACCCACGACCCGAAGTTCGACGTGCCGTTGCTGGAGGTCGCGTTGCGCCTCGACGTCGGCTACGTCGGCGCGATGGGCTCGCGCAAGACCCACGACGACCGGTTCGCGCGGCTGCGTGAAGCCGGGATCACCGAGGCGGAACTGGACCGGCTTTCGTCGCCGATCGGCCTCGATCTCGGCGCGCGGACCCCCGAGGAGACCGCGGTGTCGATCGCGGCGGAGATCATCGCGCTGCGGTGGGGCGGTTCGGGGTCGCGGCTCGCCGAACTCAGCGGCCGGATCCACGGCTGACGCCGGGCACCGGGACCGCCTGGCTCGACTTGACCACTTCGAAGGCGGGCAGGGTTTCGAACCGTTTGACGTGCTTGTCGAACAGTTTCCTGGACAGGTACCGGCTTGCCTTGAGATCCGGGGTGAGCAGGACGACGACGTAGTCCCACTGCCCGACGATGCTGTAGCAGTGCTGGACGCGGGGCTCGGCCAGCATCCGCTCGCGGAAGGCCGTGTGGTGCTTTTCGTCGTCGTCGGTCAGCGCGACCAGGATGACCGACGTCATCCCCGCCCCGAGCGTCTCCGGATCGAGCACGGCGACCTCGGCGCGGATCACGCCCGCGGCGCGAAGCCGGGTCAGCCGCCGCTGGACCGCGCTCGGGGAGAGGCCGATGGCGTCGCCCAGATCGTGCAGGGGGCGGGCGGCGTCGGCCTGGACGAGGTCGAGCAGCCGATGGTCGATCTCGTCGAGAGGCACGCAAGAATTTTGCACGCGGGCGGGAAAATTTACAATCGCCGTGATCGGCTCCCCGCCTAGCTTGAACGTCATGACCGACATCGACCTGAAGCTGGACAACGTCGCCGAGGCGGCGAAGGTGATCGATCCCGTTTTCCTGGACTCCCCGCAGTACAGCGACGAACAGCTGAACGAGCGGCTCGGCCGGAACGTGCTGGTGAAGATCGAGACGCTGAATCCCTTGCGCAGCTTCAAGGGCCGGGGCGCGGACTACTTCGCGGCCGGGCTGGAGCCGGGCACCACGATGGTGTGCGGGACCAGCGGCAACTTCGGGCAGGCCGTCGCTTTCGCCGCCAGGAAGCGCGGTTTGCGGGCCGAGGTGTTCGTCCCGGCCGACATCTCCCCGGTCAAACTGCGGCGGATGAAGACCTTGGGGGCGCGGGTGCGCCGGGTGGAGGGCGAGGCGAAGGACGCCGCGGCCGCCTTCGCCGCGGAAGCGCCGGACCGTGTCTTCGTGGTCGACGGCCGTGAGCCCGCGATCTCCGAAGGGGCTGGCACGATCGGGCTGGAACTGGCGGGGGCGGGCGCGATCGACACGGTCGTGCTCCCGGTCGGCGACGGCGCGCTGATCGCCGGCGTCGCGCTCTGGCTCAAGGCGCATACGCCGGACGTCCGGATCGTCGGCGTCGGGACTACGTCGGCTCGGGCGATGGCGACGAGCTGGCGGGCCGGTGAGCCGGTCACCGTCGACCGGGCCAACTGGTTCGCCGGTGGCATTTCGATCCGCACCCCAGAACCCGAATCCGTCCGGCGCCTGCGGTCGCTCGTGGACGACTTCGTGCTGGTCGAGGACGACGATCTGCGCGCGGCCATGCGGCTGGGCGCGGAAACCCTCGGTGTCCTGCCGGAACCCGCGGGAGCCGCCGGCCTGGCTGCGCTGACCGTGCACGAGATCCCCGGCGACCGGGTCGCAACCGTGGTCACCGGCGCGAACGCCGTCTGGCCTCGTGAGTGGTAAGGACGGTTCTAACCGTCCTTACCACTCACGAGTCTGTACCTAAAGGACACTCTCGCTTTCCCCGCATCTGCGTCGTTTTCTCTTCCCTGACACCGCATCTGCGCACCTGTTGGCGAGTCACCCCCTGGTGGGGGTTGCCCTGGCAGGACCTAAGTAGCACGCTCGACTGTGAGTCCGATCACGGTCGCTCCGGGGTCGGTCCGTGACAACCGAATGACCGGCCGCTCCCGAACGACCCCGGACCAGCGCGGGGTTTCTCTTGCTTTTGGAGGCCTGATGCGCATCACCGTCACCGTCGACGGCACCTGCTACACAGACGACGTCGAGCCCCGCACCCTCCTCGTGCACCATCTGCGCGAACGGCTCGGGAAGGTAGGCACCGTGGTCGGCTGCGACACCAGCAACTGCGGTGCCTGCACCGTCCACCTCGACGGGCACAGCGTGAAATCCTGTTCGGTACTCGCGGTCCAGGCCGACGGCTGCGAGGTCACCACGATCGAGGGACTCGCCCGCGACGGCGAACTGCATCCCGTTCAGAAGGCCTTCCACGAGAACCACGCGCTCCAGTGCGGTTTCTGCACCCCCGGCATGATCATGCAGTCGATCGACCTGCTCGCCGACAATCCCGATCCGGACGAGAAGGCGGTCCGTGAAGGCCTCGAAGGCAACCTGTGCCGCTGCACGGGCTACCAGAACATCGTCCGCGCGGTGCGCGACGTCGCCCACGAGATGCGGCCCGGCGCCGGTCCCGAGGCCGAGCGGCTCGCTTCGGACACCGCTTCCCGTGTCGGCGCGGGTGGTGAGTGATGACCTCCACGATCGAACCGGAGGTAGGCAAGTCCCGTCGCCGCAAGGAGGACGAGCGCCTCATCACCGGCAGGACCCGCTGGACCGACAACCTGACCCTGCCCGGCATGCTGCACCTCGCGGTGCTCCGCAGCCCGTTCGCGCACGCCAAGGTCGTCTCGATCGACATCACCGAGGCGAAGTCCGCGCCCGGTGTGGTCGCGGTGTTCACCGGGAAGGACCTCGACCCCGAGGGCGCCATCGGCATGCCTTGCGCGTGGCCGATCACGCCGGACATGAAGTCGCCGAGACGGCCCATCCTCGCCTCGGACACGGTGAACTTCGCCGGTGAGGGGGTCGCGGTGGTCGTCGCCCGCACCTCGGCCGAGGCACACGATGCCCTTGAAATGATCGACGTCGACTACGACGAGCTGCCGGTCGTCCTCGGCCTGGAGAACGCGCTCGCCGAGGGCGCGCCGCTGGTGCACGAGGATCTCGGCACGAACCGGAACGCGTTCTGGGTCTTCGATTCCGCCGACGCGGGAACGGGTTCCAGTGTCGAAGACGCGATCTCGAACTCCGAAGTCGTGCTCAAGCGGCGGTTCCGTCAGCAGCGGTTGGTGCCGGCGTTCATGGAACCGCGGGCGTGCGTCGTGGACCCGACGGGCAATCAGCTGGTCATGTGGTCGGCCACCCAGGTCCCGCATATCCTCAAGACGATGACCGCGGCCACGCTCGGTCTTCCCGAGCACAAGGTGCGGGTGATCGCGCCCGACGTCGGCGGCGGGTTCGGCGGCAAGATCGCCGTGCTGCCCGAAGAGATGATGTCGACGCTCGTCGCGCAGCGGCTCGGCAAACCGGTCAAGTGGACCGAGTCCCGTTCGGAGACGATGGTCGCCGCGCACCACGGCCGCGACCAGATCCAGGACATCACCATCACCGCGAACCGCGACGGCACGGTGACCGGCCTCAAGGTCGAACTGCTCGCCGACATGGGCGCGTACCTCGGCCTCGTCGGCCCCGGCGTGCCGATCCTCGGCGCGTTCATGTTCAACGCGATCTACAAGTTCCCGGCGTACCACTTCGCCTGCACCAACGTGTTCACCAACACCACGCTCACCGACGCGTATCGCGGCGCCGGGCGGCCGGAGGCCACGTTCGGGATCGAGCGGATGATGGACGAACTCGCCGTCGAACTGGGCATGGACCCGATGGAGATCCGCGAGAAGAACTGGATCAAGCACGAGGAGTTCCCGTTCACCACGGTGGCCGGGCTGACCTACGACTCGGGCAACTACGAGGCCGCGACAGCCAAGGCCAAGGAGCTCTTCGACTACGACGGGCTCCGCCGCGAGCAGAAGGAACGGCGGGAATCGGGCGACCCGGTCCAGCTCGGCATCGGCATCTCGACGTTCACCGAGATGTGCGGTCTCGCGCCGTCGCGGGTGCTCGGCTCGCTGGACTACGCGGCGGGCGGCTGGGAGCACGCGGAGATCCGTGTGCTGCCCACCGGCAAGATCGAGGTCATCACCGGCGCCTCCGCGCACGGCCAGGGCCACGAGACGGCGTGGAGCCAGATCGTCGCCGACAAACTCGGCGTCCCGTACGAGGACATCGAGGTCATCCACGGTGACACCCAGTCCTCGCACAAGGGCATGGACACCTACGGCTCCCGGTCGCTGGTGGTCGGCGGGATCGCGGTGGTCAAGGCGGCGGACAAGGTGCTCGCCAAGGCCAAGCCGATCGCGGCGCATCTGATGGAGTGTGCCGAGGACGACCTCGAATTCTCGGCGGGCGAGTTCTCGGTCAAGGGCACGGATTCCTCGACGTCCATCCAGGACATCGCGTGGGCCGTGTTCTCGGCGCACAACCTGCCGGACGGGGTCGAACCGTCGCTGGATTCGTCGGACACGTTCGATCCGGAGAACTTCTCGTTCCCGCACGGCACGCATCTGTGCGCGGCCGAGGTCGACACCGAGACCGGGCGCGTGCGGTTGCGCTCCTATGTCTGCGTCGACGACGTCGGCGTGGCCGTCAACCCGCTGATCGTCGAGGGCCAGGTGCACGGCGGGCTCGCGCAGGGCATCGCGCAGGCGTTGTTCGAGGAGGCCGTCCACGACGAAGGCGGCACGCTGACCACCGGGACCTTCGCCGACTACCTGCTCCCGTCGGCGGCGGATCTGCCCAGTTTCACCACCGACCGCACCGAGACACCGTCGACGACGAACCCGTTGGGCGCCAAGGGAGTCGGAGAGGCGGGAACGATCGCCTCGACCCCGGCGGTGGTCAACGCCGTGGTCGACGCCGTCCGGCACTTCGGGGTGAACGACATCGAAATGCCGTTGACCCCGATGCGGGTCTGGCATGCCATCCAGCACGGGTCGGCCGCCGCGGGCGGGCTGGGCTCCGAAGCGGGTGGCGGTCTCGGTTCGATCGACGCCACCGGAGGTGCCCAGTGATCCCGGCCCCGTTCGACTACGTCGCCCCGTCCACAGTGGACGAAGCGATCAGTGCGCTCGCCGAGGCGGGCGAGGACGCCAAGGTCCTGGCGGGCGGGCAAAGCCTGCTTCCGGTGCTGCGGATGCGGCTCGCCACGCCGACCACGCTGGTGGACCTCGGGAAGATCGCCGAGCTGCGTGGCGTCCGTGAGGACGGCGACGCGCTGGTGATCGGCTCGATGACCACGCATTACGACGTCCAGCGGGACGCGCTGGTCGCCGAGCACGCCGCGTTGCTCAAGGCCGCCACCGACACGGTGGCCGATCCGCAGATCCGCCACCGCGGCACGTTCGGCGGTGCCATCGCGCACGCCGATCCCGCCGGTGACCTGCTGGCTCCCGTGCTCGCGCTCGGCTGCGAACTCGTCGTCGCCGGGCCGGGCGGACGGCGGACGGTCGCCGCGGCGGACTTTTTCCAGGACATGTTCACCACCGCGCTCGCCGCGGACGAACTCCTGGTCGAGGTCCGGGTGCCGAAGCACACCGGCTGGCAGGCCCACTACGAGAAGTTCAACCGGGTCGCGCAGGCGTGGTCGATGGTCGCGGTCGCGGCCTGTGTCCGCACCGAGGCGGGCACCATCGAGGAGGCGCGGGTCGCGCTGACCAACATGGGCTCGACCCCGGTACGGGCGGCCGGGGTCGAGGAGGCCTTGGTCGGCTGCGCGGCCACCGCCGAGGCGATCCGCGGCGCGGCCGAACGCGCGGCCGAGGGCACGAACCCCACGGCCGACGGCAACTCCGACGTCGAATACCGGCAGCACCTCGCGCGGGTGCTGACCGGCCGGGCGGTCCTCGCCGCGGCGGGTTCTTAGATACCAGAGAGGAGGTCGGCCCGTGCGGCTCGACCACGAATTCACCGTTCCCGCCCCGGTCGGCGAGGTCTGGAAGGCCGTCGTCGACCCGGAACGAGTGGCGCCGTGCATGCCGGGCGCCACCGTCACCGAAGTCGACGGGGACGCCTTCAAAGGCACGGTGAAGGTCAAGCTCGGGCCGATCTCCCTGCTCTACAAGGGAACCGGCCACTTCGTCGAGAAGGACGCCGACGCCAAGAAGGTGGTGATCAAGGCAGCGGGCAAGGACGCGCGGGGAGCGGGCACGGCCTCCGCGACGGTGACGCTCACCCTGACCGAGAAGGGCGGCGTCACCCATGGCGCCGTCGCCACGGAGCTGGCGGTCACCGGCAAGCCGGCGCAGTTCGGGCGCGGGATGATCTCCGAGGTCGGCGGCAAGATCCTCGACTCGTTCGCGGACTGCCTGTCCGGCAAGCTCGCCACCACGCCCGAGCCCGAGAAACCCCAGGAACGCCCGCCGTTGCAAGCGGTCAAGCCGGTGACGGAGGGCGAAGCCATCGACCTGATGGAGTACGCGGGCGGATCCGTGGTCAAACGCGTGGCGCCGGTGCTGGTGGCGCTCGCCGGGGTGCTCCTGGTCGTCGCGATCGTGCGGGCTGTGACGCAGCGGACGAAATAGCCGCTTCGCCCAGCCGTTGAACCCGGTATGAAGGCGGATCACGAAGTCGACGTGGCGGTGATCGGGGCGGGCCAGGCGGGTCTGTCGGCGGCGTATCACCTGCGCCGCGCGGGATTCGCCAACGAGGCGGGTTTCGTCGTGCTCGACCACGGCAAACGGCCCGGTGGCGCGTGGCAGTACCGATGGCCTTCGTTGGTGATGGAGAAGGTCCACGGCGTCTACGACCTTCCCGGCATGTCCTTCGGCACCCCGGATCCGAAACAGCCCGCGGCCGAGGCCGTCGCCGAGTACTTCGGCCGGTTCGAGCGCACCTACGACCTTCCGGTCCATCGGCCCGTCGACGTCCTGTCGGTGAGCGCCGAGGACGATCGGCTGGTCGTGGCGAGCGCGGCGGAAACCTGGGCCGCGCGTGCGGTGATCAGCGCGACCGGTACCTGGGACCGCCCGTTCTGGCCGTACTACCCGGGGCAGGAAACCTTCCGCGGCCGCCAGCTGCACACCGCCGACTACACCGGAACCGGCGACTTCCGCGGCAAACGTGCCGTCGTGGTCGGCGGTGGCGCGTCGGCCGTCCAGCTGTTGCTGGAGATCGCGCCCTTCGCGCGCTCGACGCGCTGGGTGACGCGGCGCCCGCCGGTGTGGCGTGACGAGCCGTTCAGCGAGAACTGGGGCCGGGAGGCCGTCGCGAAGGTCGATCGGCGGGTCCGCGAGGGCCTGCCGCCGAAGAGTGTCGTCAGCGTGACCGACCTGGCGGTGACGCCGGAAGTGCGCGCCGGCCTCGACGCGGGGATCCTCGACCGCCGCCCGATGTTCCAGCGGATCACGCCGGACGGCGTGGAATGGGCGGACGGCACCTTCGAGCCCGCCGACGTCATCTTGTGGGCCACCGGGTTCCGTGCCGCGATCGACCACCTCGCGCCGCTGCGCCTGCGCGCGGCCGGCGGGGGCATCCGGATGGACGGCACCCGCGTCGTCGCCGAGCCGCGGCTGCACCTGGTCGGCTACGGCCCGTCCGCCAGTACCGTCGGCGCGAACCGGGCGGGCCGCGCGGCCGTCACCGAGATCCGGCGCCTGCTCGGACGCTGAGGTCGTCGAGGATCCCGGCCGGCTCGGCGGGCCGCCGGAAGAACCCGGCGTGACTGCTCGCGAGGTCGCGGACGCCGAACGGGTTGTCCGGGGCCAGCGCGTCGCCCTCGGCGAGGTAGAGGTCCTGCGCGGCGAGCGGCATCGACCGGTCCTCGGTCAGCCTGACGTACGTGCGCGGGATCCGGCCCCAGGAGTCCTTGTCGGCGCGCTGGTCCCATTCCTGCCCGGTCAGCCAGAACACCTCGTCCGGCTGGCTCGTCACGACGACCTGAAGGAACTGCTCTTCGGTGAGTTCGCCGGAGATGGCCTTCCGCAGCGCGTCGCGCTGGGCGCGGTCGGCACCACGCCAGTTGACCCGGACGAAACCCTGGCGCGACGGGGCACCGACGAGGAGCGGTGCCAGCGCGGGGAAGAGAGCGGACGACGACCACTCGGGCAGCGCCGGGTATTCGCCGGGCGCGCGGTCCGCGGGGCACTGCGCGGCGATGTAGACGACCCGGTCGATCAGCTCGGGGATCGCGTTGGCGGCGGCGGTGACCGGGAGCGACGGCCCGGCGGTACTGGAGGCGATCAGCGCGGCCGCCCCCGCCGCCGGAACGATCTGGGTCCAGCTCAGCACCGTCGGCGACGCGGTCGACGAACTGGTCGCGTACGCCGACGAGCACGGCCTCGTCTTCGTCGACGCACCGGTGCAGGGCACCCGTCAGCCCGCCGAGCTGGGCCAGCTGATCGTGCTGGCGGCGGGCACCACCGAGGCGCGCGAGTCCGTCCAGCCGCTGTTCGACGCCATCGGCAAGCGCACGCTGTGGGTCGGCGAAGACGGCCGCACCGGCGCGGCGAGCAGGCTCAAACTGGTGCTGAACACCTGGGTGATCGCGCTGACCCACGGCGTCGGCGAGGCACTCGCGCTGGCCGAGGGGCTCGGTGTCGAGCCGCGGCATTTCGTCGACGTCGTCACCGGCGGGCCGATGGACAACGGCTACTTCCAGGCGAAGTCCGCCGCGATCCTCAAGAACGACTACACCACCGCCTTCTCGGTCGACAACGCCGAGAAGGACGCCCGGCTGGTGCTGGAAGCCGCGGCCCGCGCGGGTGTCCGGATGGACACCGTCGAGGCCGGGCGAGCCCGGTTCGCCCGCGCGTCCGAGGCCGGACACGGTGCCGAGGACATGGCGGCCGGCTACTTCGCCAGTTTCACCGCTCGCGTTTAGTCCTCTAAAGGCGACTGTTCACGTAGCGCACCTGGCCGGACTTGCCCCGCTCGAACCCCTCCCTTCCCGCGAGGTGTTCCGGAACGCCGACTTCCCACCAGGCACCGGCTTCGGTCCACGAGTCCGGCTGGGTGCGCACCACGACCACCGCCGGCCGGTGCTCGGCCACCGCGGCTTCCCTCGCCCTCGCGTACGCCGCCCGCACCTCGTCCACAGTGGACGCTGTGAACACCGCGCATCCCAGCGATTCCGCATGCCGCGCGAAGTCGACCCGAGGGGGAGTGGTGTGCGCGCTCCGGCAGTCACCGAGGAAGTTGTTGAACGGCTTGCCGCCCTGTCCCTGCTGCAGCCGGGCGATGACCGCGTAACCGTCGTTGTCACAGACCACCGCCACGAAGGGATGTCCGGCGAAGGCGGCCGAGAACAGCTCGGAATTGAGCATCAGGTACGAACCGTCGCCGAGCATCGTGGTGACCAGGCCCTCGGTATGCGCCATCGCCGCACCCCAGGCGCCCGCGAGTTCGTAGCCCATGCACGAGAACCCGTACTCGACGTCCATGCCGATCGAGCCCGATCCGCGCCAGCCGCCGATCAGTTCGCCCGGCATCCCGCCGGACGCGGTCATCACGTAGTCGTGCGGCTCGGAAAGATCGTTGACCGCGCCGACGACCTGGGCGTATGTCGGCAGCTCGCCGGAAGCGGCGCGCAGGGTGTCGATATGCGCGTCCCAGCGGCCGCGTTCCGCCGAGGCGCGCTCTGTCCACTGTGGATCGGCATGCCAGTTCTCCAGCTGGCCTGCCAGATCCACGAGACCCGCGTCTGCGTCGCCCACGACGGCCAGCGCACCGTGCTTGACCGCGTCGAACCGGGCGGCGTTCAGGGTGATCAGCCGGACTCCGGAGGAGAACACCGTCCAGGACGCCGTGGTGAAGTCCTGCAGGCGAGTGCCGATGGCCAGCACCACGTCGGCCTCCGCGGCCAGGACGTTCGCCGACGCCGAGCCGGTGACCCCGAGCGGGCCCGCGTGCAGCGGATGACCGTGCGGGACCAGGGTGCGCCCCGCCGTGGTTTCGGTGACCGGGATGCCGTGCCGTTCGGCGAAGGCCAGCGCGCGCCCGCCCGCGCCGGAATACCGGACGCCGCCGCCGAGCACCAGCAACGGTTTCCGCGCCGCCCGGAGCAGGCCTGCCGCTTCGGTGAGAGCCCGGCGATCGGGCCGCGGGCGGTGCGGACGATGGGTCACCGGCGCGAACAGGGCGTCCGGGAAGTCGTAGGTCTCCGCCTGGACGTCCTGGGGGAGCGCCAGCGTCACCGGCCCCGCGTCCGCCGGATCGGTCAGCACCCTGGTGACCTGCGGCACTGTCGAAAGCAGCTGCTCCGGCCGGACGATACGGTCGAAATACCGGCTCACCGCGCGGAAGGCGTCGTTGACCGTGGCCGTCGGATCGCCGAAATGCTCCACCTGCTGCAACACGGGATCCGGGGCGCGGCTGGTGAAGGTGTCCCCGGGGAGCAGCAGTACCGGCAACCGGTTCGCGTGCGCGACCCCGGCCGCGGTGACCATGTTCAGCGCGCCGGGCCCGATCGACGACGTCACCACGCCGACCTGTCGCCGGTGCGTCGCCTTGGCGTAGCCGACCGCCGCGAGCGCCATGCCCTGCTCGGTCTGCCCACGCCACACGGGGAGTTCGTCACGGTGCTCTTCCAGCGCGGTGCCGAGGCCGAGGACGTTGCCGTGCCCGAAGATCGCGAACACCCCGGGGAACAACGGGACTTCCCGCCCGTCCAGGGTTTCCGACCGCTGCGCCAGCAGCCAGCGCACCAAGGCCTGTGCCGTGGTCAGCTTCATGAGACCCGCCCTTCGTGGCTCGTGACCGGACAGCGCGGATCGAGCTCCTGGTCTTTCCACGTCTCGCGGACCCAGCCGTGCGCCGGGTCGTCGCAGAAGGCCATCGACCGATCGTCGGCGGGCCCTGCCAGGACGTTCAGGTAGTACATCGAATAGCCGGGCGCGGCGACACAAGGCCCGTGGTAGCCGCGCGGGATCAGGAAGACGTCGCCGTCCCGGACCGCGACGTCCTCGTCCAGTTCACCGTCGGAGGTGTACGTCCGGTGCAGGCCGAACCCTTCGCGCGAAGGTGTCACGCCGTCGCGGCCCGCGATGCGGAAGTAGTAGATCTCCTCGTTGACGACCTCGCATTCGGACGCCTCGTCGTGTTTGTGCGGCGGGTACGACGACCAGTTGCCGCCGGGGGTGATCAGCTCGCAGGCGTTCAGCTTGTCCGCGTGCTCCCAGGCACCGGGCACGCCGAAGTTGGTGACCTGCCTGGTCGCCTGTCCGGCCCCGCGCACCTCCACCGGCACGTTTTCGGCCGGTCCGTAGCGCGGTTCGAGACGGCGGGTACAGCGCGCCATCGGCAGTGCGACCTCGATCCCCGCGACTGTCGACAACTCGACTTCGGCGTCCCGTGGCACATAGGCGAAATCCGTGACACGGGTGAACACGGAATCCCGTCCGGCGAGTGCGAAGACCTGTCCGTCGACCTGGACGGTGCAGGAACCCGCCAGGGGCAGGACGAACGCTTCGTATTCGCCTGTGCGCACCAGCCTGGATTCTCCGGCGGCCAACGAGAGAACCCGCAGGCCGCTGTAGTCCCAGCCCGCCGAATCCGGGGTGAGCCGAACCGGGTCCCGCTCGTCCGAAAGCGTCCCGAGTGGACGATGCAGCTTGCTCACAGCAACTCCTCGATCTCGTCGGCGGTGGGCATGGCGTCGGCGCAGGCGAGCCGGGAAGCGACGAGCGCGCCCGCCGCGTTGGCGTAGGTGGCGATCCCCACCGGATCCCAGCCGGACAGCAGACCGTGGATCAGCGCGCCGCCGAAACCGTCCCCGGCGCCGAGCCCGCAGACGACCTCGACACGCTGGGGCGGCACGGTCCAGCGGCCCTCGGCGGTGGCCACCAGCACCCCTTCGGCGCCTTTCTTGATCACGGCCAGCTCGACCCCCCTGGCCAGCATCCGGGACGCGGCCTCGTCGGGGTCCGCCGTGCCGACGGCGACCTCGGCTTCGGTGCGGTTGCCGACGGCGACCGTGACGTGGTCGAGCATCCAGCCGATCTCTTCCTGAGCCGTCTCGGTGTCGGGCCAGAACATCGGCCGGAAGTCGAGGTCCAGCACGGTATGCGACCGGCGCCCGCGCCGCTGGAGCATCTTGCGCTGGGTGCCGCGCGACGGCTCGACGGAGACACCGGTGCCGGTGACCCACAGCAGCGGAACGGATTCCACGACGTCCCAGGGCACGTCGTTCTCCGTGATGGTCAGATCCGGGGCGATGGGGGACCGGTAGAACAGCAGCGGCGGATCCGCGGGCGGGTCGAGCGAGCAGAACACCACCGGCGTCTGCAAGCCGGCCGACGTCCCGACGTGCTCGGGGGACACACCGAACTCCCGCAACGCCTGCCGCACGTACTCGCCGAAGCCGTCCGGGCCCACTTTCGTCAGCACCGACGTCGAGCGGCCGAGCCGCGCGGCGGCGACCGCGACGTTGGTCGCGGTGCCGCCGAGCGACTTGGCGAAGGTGCTGACCCCGGCCAGCGGCACGCCGCTCTGTTCGGGGTAGAGGTCCACCCCGACCCGGCCGACGGTCAGTGCTTCGAGAGCGGTCATGAAGGGGACTCCGAGGCTCGCAATTCGTGTTCGAGGGCTTCCAGTTCCGCGCCGCCCGCCATCTGCCGGGTCAGCTCGGCCAGATCGATCTCGGACTTCTCGTACGCGCCGAGCGACGCGCCCCGTTTGAGCAGCAGGAAGCGATCGGCCACCGGGTACGCGTGATGCGGGTTGTGCGTGATCAGCACGACGCCGAGCCCGCGGTCACGGGCCTGTGCGACGTACTTGAGCACGACACCCGCCTGTTTGACGCCCAGCGCGGCCGTCGGCTCGTCGAGGATCAGCACCTTCGCCCCGAAGTACACCGCGCGTGCGATGGCGACGCACTGCCGTTCACCACCGGACAGCGTGCCGACCGGCTGTTCGACGTCACGCAGGTCGATGCCCATGTCGGACAACGCCTTCTTGGTCGTCTCGCGACCTTTCTTCCGGTCGAGCGCCCGGAACGGGCCGAAACCGACCGTCGGTTCGGAGCCGAGGAAGAAGTTCCGCCACACGCTCATCAGCGGGACGACGGCCAGATCCTGGTACACCGTCGCGATTCCGCGATCGAGCGCCTCACGCGGCGAAGCGAACTTGACCGGCTCTCCCTCGACCAGGAACTCGCCCCGGTCGTGCTGGTGGACCCCGGCGAGGATCTTGATCAGAGTGGATTTGCCCGCGCCGTTGTCGCCGAGCACGCAGGTGACCTCGCCCGCGTCGACCACGGTGGAGACGTCGCGCAGCGCGATCACGCTGCCGTAGGTCTTGCCGACGTCTTTGACCTCGAGAAGATGGCTCATCGCCGCACCCTTTCCGCGCGCCGCCGGAAGGCGTTGTTGACCAGGACCGCGGACAGCAGCATGACCCCGAGGAACAACATGAACCAGTCGCTGTCCCAGCGGGCGAACACGATGCCCTGCCGCGCCATCCCGAAGATCAGCGCGCCGATCGCGGCGCCGATCGCCGAACCGAATCCGCCGGTGAGCAGGCAGCCGCCGATCACGGCCGCGATGATGTACTGGAACTCCAGCCCGATGCCCTGGTTCGCCTGGACGCTCGCGAACCGCAGGATGTTGATCGAGCCGACCAGCCACGCGGCGAGCGCGGTGGTCATGAACAGCAGGATCTTGGTGCGCACCACCGGGACGCCGACCGCGCGCGAACTCTGCGCGGAGCCGCCGACGGCGAAGATCCAGTTGCCGAACCGGGTCCGGACGAGCAGCCAGGCCGCCAGTACCGCGAACCCGATCCACCAGACGATGGAGATCTGGAACGCGGTCCCGCCGATGTCCACTGTGGACGCTAAAACGAAACCGGCGGATTCGTAGCCGTCGGTCGACCGCATCCCGGACACCTGGACGGTGCCGGTGACCAGGCGGGTCACGCCGAGGTTGAGCCCCTGCAGTGCCAGGAACGTGCCCAGGGTGACGATGAAGCTGGGCAGTCCGGTGCGCATCACCAGCCAGCCGTTGAACGCGCCCACCGCGAGGGCGAAGACCAGCGACGCGAACAGCGCGAGCCAGACGTTCCAGCCGGCCTGTGTCGCCAGTGTCGCGGTGACGAGCGCGGTGGACGCCGTCATCACGCCCGCCGAGAGATCGAACTCGCCGCCGATCATCAGCAGGGACACCGCGACCGCCATGATGCCGAGCGTCGAGGCGTCGTCCAGCCAGGTCGCCACGCCGCTGCCGCTGAAGAACTGGTCGGTGACGAGGGTGAAGAACAGGAAGACGACGACGGCGCCGAGCAGCGCGCCGATCTCGGGGCGGACGACCAGCCGGTCGAGCAGCCGGGGTTTCGCGATCCGTTCGTCGAGCATGGTGGTTGTCATCGCGTGCCCCTTTGCACGTACTGGCCGACGGTGTCCACAGTGGATTTGTCGACCAGGTCGGGTCCGGTGAGCACCGGCTTCCCGCCGCCGACGACGTTCGCGTTGTCCCGGTAGAGCTTGAGGAACTGCACCGGGAGATAGCCCTGCTCGTACTGCTGCTGGTCGACCGCGAAGACCACTTCGCCCGCCTTGATCGCGCCGACGACGTCGGTGTTGAGGTCGAAAGTGCCGACCTGGGCCTCCGAGCCCACCGCCTTGATCGCGCTCACCGCCCGAGCCGCGACCTGGGAGTTCAACGTCAGAACGGCGTCGAGGGAGGAGTCGGTCCGCACCGCGCCCCTGATCCGGGATTCGGCGTCGGTGGGGTTGCTGATGTCGACCTGCAAGGTCTGCACGTCACCCGCGAAGCCGGTCTTGGCGCCGTCGCATCGCTGCGCCTGCCCGACGTTGCCCGCTTCGTGGACCACGCAGAGCAGCTTCTTCTTGCCGAGTTCCCGGAACTTCTTCCCGGCTTCCTCGCCGGCGATGGTCTCGTTCTGCCCGACGTGGGTGAGCGCGCCGTAGCCCGCGCTCTTGTCCTCGCCGGAGTTGATGGTGATGACCGGGATCCCGGCGCGGACCGCGTTCTCGATCGAGGTCTTGAGCGCCTCCGGGTTCGCCATCGACACCACCAGCCCGCCGACCCGCTGGGCGACCGCGTTGTCGATCAGCTTGGCCTGGTTGCCGGGGTCTCCGTCGGAGTTGTACTCGACCTGGACGTCGAGCTGCCTGCCCGCCTCCTCGGCGCCGTTCTTGACCACGTTCCAGAACGCGTCACCCGCCGTGCCGTGCGAGATGACCGCGACCCGCAGCGGACCACTCGGCTGCGCCGTCGTCGCCGGGCCCACTCCCGCGGTGGGTTTCTCCTCGGCCTTCGGCCCGGTGCACGCGGACAGGAGCAGCAGCCCCGCCACGGCCACCAAAGCCATTTTCAAGCGATGGGACATCGTCGTCTCTCCTCGCTTCTTCCGTTACCTGGCAGCCGGGAGCCGGCTGACGATTCCGTCGAGACGCGCCAGGCTCCTGGCCACATCCCGCTTCGGCAGATCCTCCGGGCTCCCCTCGCTCAGCGCGGTGTCCTGTTCGAGCACGTACCACCCGTCGTAGCCCGCCTCGTGGACGGACCTGACCATCGTTTCGATGTCGACGTCACCGTCGCCGAGGGGGACATAGAGACCTTTGCCCACGGCCTCGGCGTAGGGAAGCCTGCCGGCGCGGACGTCTTCGGCGAGCTCGCCGCGCACGTCCTTGAGATGCAGATGCCCGACCCGTTCGGGGTACCGCTTCGCCAGCGCGACCGGATCGGTCCCGCCGATCAGGAGATGCCCGGTGTCCAGGCACAGCGGGAGAGCGGAATCCGCGAGGAAACGCTCGACCTCGTCCTCGGTCTCCGCGTGCGTCCCGACGTGCGGGTGCAGCACGGTGCGAAGGCCGTGGCGCGCGGCGATTTCCTCGATCTCGCCGGAGGTTTCGACGAGGGTCGTCCATTCGGTGTCGCTCAGTTTCGGCCGGTCGTCGTAGCCGTCGAGACCGGTGGCGGCGGCGAGCACGAGCACGTCACCGCCACAGGCCGCGAACAGCGCGGCGGACTCCTCGGCCTCGGCCAGCGCGGCTTCGGGGTTCTCGTGCAGTACCACGGCGAGGAAACCGCCGACGAGTTCGAGCTCGTACCCGCCGAGCAGTTCGCGCAGGGCGGCCGGGTCGCGCGGCAGGTATCCGGGTGGGCCCAGTTCGGTGGCGCGCACTCCCAGTTCCGCCATCTCGCCCAGTACGGTGCCCGCGTCGAGCACGCGGCCCCAGCCGGGGACTTCGCAGACACCCCAGGAGATCGGGGCGGCGGCGATGCGGATCCGGGGTGTCGTGGCTGTCATCGGCGGCCTCCGGGAGATCGATTAGAGCGCTCTATTGATTAGAGCGCTCTAATCATGTAGCGTCCGTCACAGTAAAGTCAAGGGCAGGGGGACAGTGGAAATGGCGCGACCGACGATGGAGGACGTCGCCGCGAAGGCGGGGGTGTCCCGTGCGCTTGTGTCGCTGGTGATGCGGAACGCGCCGAACGTCTCCGACGAACGGCGCACGCGCGTGCTGTGCGCGGCGCACGAACTGGGTTACCAACCGCACGCGATGGCCAGGTCGCTGGCGAGCCGGACGTCGACCGTCCTCGGCGTGATGGTCTCCGATCTCCGCAACGCGTTCTTCGCCGACGTCGTCGAGGGGCTGGACGCGGCGGCCGAAGCGGCCGGGTTCCACTTGATCCTCAACACCGGTGGCCGCAGTCCCGCGCGCGAGCGTGCCGCGCTGAAGAGCCTGCTGTCCTTCCGGCCAGCCGGGGTGATCCTCCTGTCGCCGGTGGTCCCCGCGTCGGCGATCGAGGAAGCGGCCGCGCAAGGTCCCGTCGTCCTGGTGTCGCGCACTTCGCGCGCCGCGGGCGTGGACACGGTGAACGACGACGGCGAGGCCGGTTCCGCGCTCGCCGTCGATCACCTGGTTTCCTTGGGGCACCGAAGGATCGCGCATTTGGACGGTGGGCTCGCCGCCGGCGCGGCGGCCCGGCGCCGGGGTTACCAGCGGGCCATGCGGCGGCATCGGCTGCATCCGATCATCGTGCACAGCGAGCACACGGACACCGCCGGGGAGAAGGCCGTGCATGAATTGCTCAGCGACCCTCCGCAGGGAGGGATGCCGACGGCGCTGGTGGCGGGCAACGACTTCAACGCCGTCGGCGCGATCTCCGCGCTCGAAGAGGTGGGCCTGCGCGTGCCGGAGGACGTCTCCGTGGTCGGCTACGACAACACCTCGCTCGCCGCGCTGCGCCATCTCTCACTGACCACTGTGGACCAGCCGCGTACGGAAATGGGCAGGCTGGCCGTCGAAGCACTGCTCGAACGGATCCGGGGCGAACGCGCCGAGCCGGTCCGGCATCTGCTGCACCCGTCGCTGGTGGTCCGTTCGACCACCGCCGCTCCAGAAAGGTAACCACATGAGGTTGGGACTCGCCGGCACCGGCCGGATCGGCACTTCGCACGCCGAGACCTTGAAGAGCTTCGACGAGGTTTCCTCCGTGGTCGTCGCCGACGTCGACACCGCCCGTGCCCAGGCCGCCGCCGCGAAGCTCGGCGTCGAAGCGGCGGCGGACATCCCCTCGCTGTTCGCGTCCTCTTTGGACGGCCTGGTGATCGCCGCGGCGACGGACGCGCATCCGGAACTGATCCTCAAGGCCGTGGACGCGGGCATCCCGGTGTTCTGCGAGAAGCCGGTCGCCGCCGACATCCCGGGGACACTCGCGGTGATCGACAAGATCTCCGGTGCGGACGTGCCGGTGCAGATCGGTTTCCAGCGCAGGTTCGACGCCGGCTACACCGCCGCGCGGGCGGCGGTGGCCTCGGGCGAACTCGGCTGGCTGCACACCTTGCGCGCGACCACGCTCGACCCGGCACCGCCGCCCGCCGAGTACGTCGCGCACTCCGGTGGCCTGTTCCGCGACTGCGGCGTGCACGACTTCGACGTCGTCCGGTTCGTGAGCGGCCGCGAGGTCGTCGAGGTCTACGCGGTCGGTGCCAACAAGGGCGAGCGGTTCTTCGTCGACGCAGGTGACGTCGACACCGCGGCCGCGACGCTGACGCTGGACGACGGAACGCTGGCGGTGGTTTCGCTGACGCGCTACAACGGCGCGGGCTACGACGTCCGGCTGGAAGTCTTCGGCTCGGCGGGCAACGCCGTGGTCGGCCTGGACGACCGCGCGCCGTTGACCTCGGTGGAGCCCGGCGTCCAGCCGTTGCCCGGCCCGGCCTATCCCGGGTTCATGGAACGCTTCCGCCCCGCGTACATCAGTGAACTGAAGGCGTTCCTCGACGTCGCCGCCGGTCGCGCGCCGAGCCCGTGCGGCGCGGCGGACGCACTGGAAGCGTTCTACATCGCCGAGGCGTGCGAGGTCTCGCGCCGCGAACGCCGCCCGGTTCGCGTGGACGAGGTCCGCGTCTGACCACGGGAGTCACGACCGCTGTACCGATGTCGGCGGTTCGCGTGATCGACCCGGCTGGGTGGACGACACGAGCGTGACCGGGTTCCGCCGCGAGTCGTCCGCCCCATCACGCGAGTCGTCCGTCCAGTCACGCGAAATCGCCGCACCCTGGCACGGCGTCACCGCGCCGCGAAGGCAGCTTCCTGCCATAAACAGCCCGCCGCGAGCCACTTCTCGCTACGGTGGCCACGAACCACGACAGGCGGCCGGTTCGTGCCGCCGAACGCGCGAGGAGTGCGGATGCAGCCGAATCCACCGCGGCCCGGCTTTCCGCAGTACGGTCAGCCAACCGCGAGCGGACCCGCGCCGTGGAGCGAGCCGAGGCCGCCCAAGCCGAGGGCCAACGTCGCGGCGGCGATGGTCGCAGGCATCCTGGCGCTGCTCGCCGCCACCATGCTCGTCTGGTTCGCGCTCTACAACGTCATCGTCGCCACGGAGGCGGACGATCGCCCGTCGGGCATCGTGGTGCAGAACATGGTCAGCGGCACCATCTCCGCCGTGGTCCTGGTGATCGCGGCGGTGTTCACGTTCGCCCGCCGGATTCCCGCCGCGTGGACTCTGTTCGGGCTTTGCTTGTTCTACGTGGTCGCGGTCTTCGTGGGGACGCCCCTGGTGTGGGGCACGCCGTTCGGCGCTCAGGTCAAGTGGCTCTTCAGCTTCGACGACGGCGACAGCACCGCCATGGCGGTGACGATC
This sequence comes from Amycolatopsis sp. NPDC043889, assembly GCF_056435645.1. Classification (NCBI taxonomy): domain Bacteria; kingdom Bacillati; phylum Actinomycetota; class Actinomycetes; order Pseudonocardiales; family Pseudonocardiaceae; genus Amycolatopsis; species Amycolatopsis sp. NPDC043889. The sequence continues at coordinate 124,554 of NZ_JBWKEC010000005.1, read as the reverse complement.
ATCCTCGCCGTTCTGACGGCGATCGCGGCGGCGATCGCCGGTAGCGTGAAATCCAACGGCGGGAAGAACTAAAGCTCGTCCAGGATCAGCTTCGCGCGTTCTTCGACGAGCCGGTAGCCGGAGCGCGCGGCGAGCTCCTGTGCCAGTTCGCCGTGCGTCCGGGCCTCCGCGAGCTTTCCCAGTTTCAGCAGGGTTTCCGCGAGTCCGGTGCGTGCGGCGGCTTCGCACCAGAAGAAGCTGGTCGTCCGCGCGATGGACAACGCGAGCCGATAGTGCTCGGCGGCCTCTTCCGGCAGGCTGAGCCGCAGGCAGACCTCGCCGAGCCCGACGAGCGTCCAGGCTTCGGTGCCTCGGTCGCCGATCTTGCGGGTGAGTTCGACGGCTTCGAGCGCGTCCGCACGGTTCTGCTCGCTCGGGTCGCGCCTGCTTTCGAGCACGGCCCTGCCGGAGAGCGCCGTCGCCTCGCCGTAGGTGTAGCCCAGCTCGCGGTTGGCCGCGAGCGCGCGAGTGTAGAAATCGTAGGCGTCGTCGAGGAGGCCGAGGTCGCGGTGCACGTTGCCGAGGTCGACCAGCAGGACCGCGACGCTGAACCGGGCGCCGTCCCGTTCGGAGACCGCGAGCGCGCGCGTGAAGTTGGCGAGCGCCTCGTCGAGCTGCCCCGTCTGCCAGTACGGGAAACCGAGGTTCGCCAGCGCCATCGAGACGGCGGGCATGTTGAGTTCTTCGCACAGCCGCAGGGATTCCAGCCCGCAGCGGATCGCCTCCTGCGGGTCGCCGAGACGCTGGTGCACCGCGCTGAGATTGTTGAGCACGGCCGCGCGGCCGGCGTCCCAGCCGTCGAGGAGATCACCGCGCAAGGCGCTGGTGAGGTGTTCGCGCGCTTCGTCGTAGCGGCCGCTGTTGACGCAGGCCAGCGCGATGCTCAGATGCATCGCGGCCTGGGCTTGCCCGGCGCCGCTGCGGCGCGCGGCCTGGAGCGCGGTCGAGGCCGTGTCGATCCATTCCGCGTGATGCCCGCGTTGGTGGAAAAAGGCGCGGAGCGCGTCGGCAAGATGCCAGGAGAACTCGGGCGGGCCGTGTTCGGCACTGTGCTCGACGGCGGCGGCGAGGTTCGGCCATTCGGCGTCCAGCCAGGCCAGCGCCTCTTCGGTGTCGGCGAAGGGTTTGCCCGCGGGTTCTTCGCGCGGCAGGCGCAGGAAGTGCGGGATGAGGGCACGTCCCGCGGCGTCGGCGGTGCTCAGGTAGCTCTCGAAGAGCCGCCTCTCCGCGGCGTCACGTTCGGCCTTGGAGTCCTCCGACAGCGTGCGGCCCGCCGCGAAACTGCGGAGAAGATCGTGAAACCGGTAGCGCCCCGGGGTGTAGCGCTCGACCAGGTGCGCCGCCGCGAGCGCCTTGAGCTGCTGGTTCGCCTTCGAGTGCGGAACGCCGGTCAGTGCCTGCGCGGCGGGAGCGGTGAACGTCTGGCCCGGAACCAGCGCGAGACGGCGGAACAGCTCGCGGTGCTCCTCGGGAAGCGCCCGGTAGGAGACGCCGAACGCCGTGGTCACGGCGCTTTCCTCGGCGCCGTCGACGGTCAGCTCCGCCAGCGGGTCACCACCGGCGAGCTCGCGGGCGAGTTCGGCGATCTCGGGTTCGCCACTGGCACCGAGGTTGGCCGCCGCGATCCGGAGGGCGAGCGGAAGATGCCCGCACAGCCGCGCCAGTTCCGCGGCCGCGACGGCCTCGGCGGCGACGGTTTCGCTGCCGAGCACGGCTTCCAGCAGGTGCCGCGCGTCTTCGGCGGGCAGCACGGACAGCGGGAGCGCGCGGGCGCCGGTGCGCGCGATGAGGTCGCCGAGCCGCTGGCGGCTGGTGACCAGGACGGTGCCCGAAGGCGGCAGCAGGGGCAGCACCTGGCCGCTGTCGCGCACGTTGTCGAGCACCAGCAGCACCCGGCGGTCGGCGAGGAGGGAGCGGAGCAACGCGGCCCGCGTGTCGGTGTCCGGGGGGATCGCCTTGGGCGCGGTGCCGAGTGCCTGCAGGAGCTGGGTGAGCGCGACGGCCGGGGTGAGTGGTTCGTGGTCGGGATCGAAGCCGCGCAGGTCGAGATAGAGCTGGCCGTCGGGGAACGCGTCGCGGACGCGGTGGGCCCAGCGGACCGCGAGCGCGGTCTTGCCGACCCCGGCGGTCCCGCTGATGACCCAGATGTCGGTGCCGTCGGCCGGGTGCCGGGCGGCCTCGTCGAGCCGTTCCAGTTCGGCCGCGCGTCCGGCGAATCCCCGGACGTCGTGTGGCAACTGGGCCGGGCGGACAGGCCTGGTCGCGGGTTCCAGCGCGGGATCGGCGGCGAGGATGGCGGCTTCCAGGCGTCGCAGCTCGGGAGAGGGATCGAGGCCCAGCTCGGTACCGAGCCGGCCCCGCAGCGCCCGGAACGCCTCGAGAGCGTCGTCGGTACGGCCTTCGCGGTGCAGCGCGAGCATGAGCTGGCCGACGAACCGCTGGCGCAAGGGATGCGCGGCGACCAGCTCGGTCAGCTCCGCGAGGACCTGCCTGCCGCGGCCGAGCCGCAGCTGCGCTTCGGCGCGATCCTCGAGCGCCGTCCAGCGCGCCTCGTTCATGCCGCCGCGAAGCCGCTGGGCGACCTCGCCGCTCACCACATCGGACAACGCCTCGCCGCGCCACAGGCCGAGCGCCTCGTCCAAGAGCTCTACGGCGGTCTCGTCGTCGGCGTCGCGGGCTTGCGCGGTCAGCTCGGTGAAGCGGTGCAGGTCGACCTGACGTGGGTCGACCTTGAGCAGGTACCGGGTCCCCTCGGAGACGATCTCCGGCCCGCCCACGCCGCGGAACACCGCGCGCAGCCTGGACACCAGCGCTTGAACGGTGTTCCGTGCACTGGCGGGGGGTTCTTCGGGCCAGAGCAGGTCGATGATCCGGTCGCGCGGCACCGGCTTGCCCGCCTCCAGCAGCAGAACCGCCAGCACGAGCCGTTGTTTGGGCGAGCCGAGATCGACCGGAACGCCACCGGCCCGCGCCTCGACGGCGCCGAGGACGCGGAACTCCACGCGGCCACCTCCGCTCACCCTCGTCGGAGCCTGCAAGCGTAGTGCAAGCGCCCTGCATCCGGACGGCGTGATCCTTGCCTGTGTCCACCGAGGACCCGTCGCCGGAACCGTGCCCAACCAACCAGACGGGCAGGACCCCCCATTCGGTTCCGGTACGACGGTGGGCACCTTCACTTTCACAGGCACCGCCAATCTGAGGGCGGTGGGGGTTGGGGGTAGTGCCAGCTCGACGTCTTCCCCCGTGTCGTCGAACTGGCGCTTCTTCTTGACTGGGGCTGGGGTTTTCCGTGAAGGCCTCCTTGAGGGAATCAGAGTCCCTCAAGGAGGCCTTCACGGCTTTTCGGCGTGATCACTTGACAGGCGCCGACGTCTGCCTACACCCTTTCACTACTTAATTAGTGAAAGGGTGTTGCCAGTGGTCACCTTCCACTTGGACAAGGGCTCGGGCGTCGCGACGTACGTTCAGCTCGTCCAGCAGGTCAAGAACGCCCTGCGCCTGGGCTTGCTGGAGCCGGGGGACCGGCTGCCGACGGCGAAGGAAGTGGTCGCCGAGCTGGCGATCAATCCCAACACCGTCCTCAAGGCCTATCGCGAGCTGGAACGCGAAGGGCTCGTCGAGGGGAAGCCGGGCCTCGGCACCTTCGTCAAGAAGACGCTCGGAGGCGCTTCGTTCGCGGAGCGCACCCGCTTGCGGAAGAGTCTCGCAGTGTGGGTCCGCGACGCACGCGAATCGGGGCTGGATCAGGAAGACGTCGAGGCGCTGTTCACCTCGGTGGTGGTCGATGGCTTTCGAGGGGAGCGGACGGCATGACCGATGAACCCGTCATCGAGGCGACCGGACTCGGCAAGCGCTACCGCCGCAAGTGGGCGCTGCGCGACTGTTCCCTCGTCGTCCCGAAAGGGCGCGTCGTCGCGCTGGTCGGGCCCAACGGCGCGGGCAAGACGACCTTCCTGCACCTGGCCGTCGGACTGCTCGACGCGACCCTCGGCTCGGTCGCGATCCGGGGCACCGCCGCCTTCCTCGCGCAGGACAAGCCGTTGTACTCGGGCTTCAGCATCGCGGAGATGCTCAAGTTCGGCAGACGCCTGAACCCCGGATGGGACGACGAGTTCGCACTCAAGCGCATCGATTCACTCGGGCTTCCCTTGCGGCACAAGGTCGGCAAGCTCTCGGGCGGCCAGCGCGCGCAGGTGGCGCTCACCCTCGCCCTCGCGAAACGCCCGGACCTCCTGGTGCTCGACGAGCCGCTCGCGAACCTCGACCCGCTGGCCCGGCACGAGGTCATGCGGGGGTTGATGGAGGCGGTCGCCGAGACCGGGATGACCGTCCTGCTCTCGTCCCACGTCGTCTCCGATCTGGAGAACACCTGCGACTGGCTGATCGTCCTCAACGGCGGTCGTGTCCAGGTCAGCGGCGACATCGACGAACTCGTCGCCGGGCACCGGACCTTGGTCGGCCCCGCCGAGGAGGCCGACGCGCTGGCCAGGCGGGTCGCGATCGTGGACGAGGTCAGGGCGGGGAGGCAGGCGACCGTCTTCGCCCGCACCGAACCGGTCCCGCTGGGTCCACAGTGGACCGAACGGCCGGCGAACCTGGAGGAATTGGTGCTCGCCTACCTGCGGCGGCCCGAATCCGCGAGCCTGCCTCGCCCGACACTGGCTTCGGCGTAAGGGGGAACGATGCTCTGGCTCACCTGCCGTCAGCACCGGATGCAGCTGATGATCACCGCCGGTCTGCTCGTCGCCGTCGGAATCATCTTGCTGATCAACGGAAACGCCGCCGCGGACAGTCCGGCCCCGGCGAAGCTCTTCGCGGATCTGTACCAGTACCTCTCCTGGCTCCAGGTCGTCCCGGTCGCGATCGGCGTCTTCTGGGGCGCCCCTCTGGTCGCGGCCGAATTCGAACGCGGCACCACGAAACTCGCCTGGACCCAGTCGATCTCACGGTTCCACTGGCTCGGAGTGAAACTGGCCTTCCTCGCCGTTCTCGCCACCCTCGGCGGGCTCGCGTTCGGCGCGATGATGCAGCGCTGGGTGGAGGTCTTCCCGGCCGATCGCGGCGACACCGCCTTCGCCAGTCGTTTCGACAACCCGGTCCTGTTCACGATGACCGGCGTCGCGCCGGGCGCGTGGTGGCTCTTCGGGTTCGTGCTCGGCACCGCCGCGGGCGCGCTCATCCGCAGGACCCTGCCCGCCATCGCCGTCACCATCGCGGTGTCGGTGGGCCTGATGATCGGCCTGAGCAACGTCCGTGACGGCTACGCGGAACCCCGGCTCGTCGCGCTGGGCGCGGAACCCGCGGGCCGGGTCGTCGAGATGGTCAGGGACGCCGCCGGCGAGATCTCCGCGCTCAAGGTCCTGCCCGCGGACTGGTACTGGCGCTTCCAGTGGACCGAAGCCGCGATCCTGACGGGCGTCTCGCTCCTGCTGGCCGTCGTCGCGACCTTCGCCATCCGCCGCCGCTCTTAGAAAGGGGTAAGTCAAATGTGGCGTGACCGAGCCTCTGCGGTGAAGGACCCCTTCGCTGGGTCAAGACAGAGAGGCGGCCTTCGCGGCGTGGTGCTGGACTGGCCGACAGGAGCCAGCCAGCTGCCCTCTGAGTGTCCACAAGGGACGCTTTCTGGTAGCGAAATGTCTGCTTCAAGGTCATACGCCCGGTTGGTGAGGGTGTCGTGAGTGGCAAGTAGGGTTCTAACCCTCTTTGCCACTCACGACCTCCTCGTCAAACCGCGCAAATCACCCAACTCGGGCACTGACACCTCGGAAAATGTCCCTTATGGACAGTCAGGAAGGTGTCTCGTCGGCGAGTCCCGCTCCTGACGCCAACTCCGGCACGCCACGTTTGCCTTACCCTCTATAGAAAGGCACAGCTTCTTGCTTTGGCTCACCTGGCGGCAGCACCGCACGCAGCTGCTCGTCACCCTCGGATTCCTCGCCGTGCTCGGCGGGATCCTGCTCTTGTCCGGAAAGGTCGCCGTCGACGCCGCGAACGGCAAGACCTCCTTGTACTGTCACGGCGGCGGCGTCCCGTGCCGTGAGTACGACGCGGGGCTGGAGGATCTCTATCAGAAGGTCTACCCGCTGGTCGTGCTGGTGCCGTTCGTTCCCTTGCTGGCAGGCGTCTTCTGGGGCGCGCCGCTGCTCGCCAGGGAGTACGAGCGCAACACCCACCAGCTCGCGTGGACGCAGTCGGTCGGCCGCGGGCACTGGCTGGCCGTCAAGTTCGGTGTTCTGGCCGGATGCGCGATGCTGGCCGGACTCGCTTCGGGGCAGATGTTCGGCGCGTGGCTGGAAATGTTTCCTGGCAGGTCGGAGAGCTTCGCCGAGACGTCCTACTTCGGTGCGCTCGGGATCGCGCCCGCCGCCTGGTGGCTGTTCGCCTTCGCTCTCGGTGCGGCGGCTGGGGCGCTCGTGCGCAAGACCTTGCCCGCCATCGCGATCACGGTCGCGGTGTTCCTCGCGGCTTCGATCGCCTTGCTGTTGCTGAGGCCGCATTACGCCGAGCCGGTGCGCACGATCGGCGCGGATCCGGCCACGAAGGGGGCGCTGATCGTCAAGCTGGGCAGGGTCACGCCGGACGGCCGCGAGATGAGTTCGCTGGACGAAGTGCCCGGCTGCCCGCTGGGGCTGGGGAAGAGCGCGTGCGCTCAGGCGGCGGGATATCAGGACTTCACCGTCTACCAGCCCATCAGCCGGTTCTGGCGGTTCCAGTGGACCGAGGCGGGCATCCTGCTCGCCGCGACCGCGGTGCTCGGGGGCGTCGCGGTAGGGGGCACGGTCCGCCGCCGTCGCTGAGACGGCGGCGGACCGGGGTGCTCAGTCGAGCTGAAGTTCGGGCCGGTACAGGTCGAACCAGTGGTAGAGGTCCAGCGCCCGGTCGATCCCGGAGCGCTGGGCCGACGACATCGTGGCCGGGTCCACTTCGGACACCCGGTGCAGCCAGTCGCGGTCCACCAGCTCGAACACCGGGTTGTTCCGTTCGGTCAAGGCCTCCTTGGCCTGCTGCTGCAACGCGGCCGCGTAACCCGGGTCCTGAGTGGACGGATACGGGCTCTTGACCCGATCACGCACCGACGTCGGGAGCACGTGTTCGGTCGCGTGCCGCAGCAGGCTCTTTTCCCTGCCGTCGAACGTCTTCAGCGACCACGGCGTGTTGTAGACGTACTCGACGAGGCGGTGGTCGCAGAACGGCACCCGCACCTCGAGCCCGACGGCCATCGACGCCCGGTCCTTGCGGTCCAGCAGCATCCGCACGAACCGGCTCAGGTGCAGGTTGCAGACCGTGCGCATCTTGCGGTCCTGCTCGCTCTCGCCGTCGAGGTGCTCGACCTGGGCGACGGCGGTGGCGTACTGGTCGGCGATGTAGCCGGGCAGGTCCAGCTTCTCCTGGACCTCGCCGCGCAGGAGGGCGCCCCGCTCACTGGTGAGTCCCATCCGGAAGGCGAGCCAGGGGAACGTTCCCGAGTTCACCGCGGCCTCGTCGTGGAACCAGCGGTATCCGCCGAAGACCTCGTCGGCGGATTCGCCGGACAACGCCACCGTCGACTCCGCGCGGATCGCCTTGAACAGCAGGTACAGCGAGGTGTCCATGTCCCCGAGCCCGGCCGGGATGTCCCGTGCGGCCAGCACCTTGCGGCGGACTTCGGGGTCGCTGAGCTCGGCCGGGTTCAGCACGACGTCCTTGTGGTCGGAGCCGACCAGCCGCGCGACATCGCGGATGTAGGGCGAGTCCGGGGTGTCCCGCACCTCGTCCGGCTGGAAGTTCTCCTCCTGGCCCTGGAAATCGACGGAGAACGTGCGCAGCCGCTCACCCTGTCCGGCCAGCCGCGCGGCGGCGAGACCGGTGACGGCGCTGGAATCGAGCCCGCCCGACAGCAGGACGCAGCGCGGGACGTCGGCGATCAGCTGGCGGTGCACGATGTCGGTCATCAGCTCGCGGACCCGTTCGACCGTGGTCTCCTGGTCGTCCGTGTGCTGTTTCGCGTCGAGCGTCCAGTACGTCCGCGTGCGGATGCCGGAGCGGTCGACGGTGACGATCGTGCCCGGTCCGACCTCGTGCATGCCCTTCCACAGCGACCAGCCGGGGGTCTTGGTCATGGCCATCAGCTCGCGCAGGCCGTCGGTGTCGACCACCTTGCGCGCCAAGGGATTCGCGAGGATCGCCTTCGGCTCGGAACCGAAGAGGACGCCGTCCGGGGTCGGGTAGTAGTAGAAGGGCTTGATGCCCATGCGGTCGCGGATCATCACGAGCTTCTCGTCGCGCTCGTCCCAGATCGCGAAGGCGTACATGCCGTTGAGGTGATCGACGACCTCGTCGCCCCACTCCAGGTAGCCGTGGAGCACGACCTCGGTGTCGCTGTCGGTCTCGAACCTGTGGCCGCGCTTGAGAAGTTCCTCGCGCAGCTCGGTGAAGTTGTACGCCTCGCCGCTGTAGACCATCGCGGCCAGCCCGGCTTCGGCCATCGGCTGCCTGCCGCCCGGCAGGTCGATGATCGCCAGCCGGCGGTGGCCCAGCGCCACGTTCGGCCGGATCCAGGTGCCCGAATCGTCCGGTCCGCGGCACGCCATGGTCGCGGTCATCGCGTCGACGACCTCACGGCGTTGGAGCAGGTCCGTATCGAAGGAGACCCATCCTGCGATTCCGCACATCGCTACCTCCCGGTGATTAGTTAGCGCATACAACTATCCGTAACACCGGTGTAACACGCTTCGTCGGGCTTGTCTGCCCGAATTGCACGCTCCGTCCGCAGTGCGTCACGGTCTGTGGGGCACGTCACCGGGCATCAAGAAGTCGTAAAGGCACCCGATCGGGGCATCAAGAGGCCGTCAGGCAGGGGCCACGATGGTCTGTACCAGGCGCAGTGTTGCGGGGTCCTGGTCACCGATGGGGTGACCTGTCCTGAGAGGTGCCTAGTGGCCGACTTGCTCTACGCCGTGCTCCTGATCGGCGTATTCGTGGTTCTCGCGCTGACCCTTCGCGGCCTGGAAAAGCTGTGACCGGCACGGGAACCGTGGCCAACGTCGTCGGCGGACTGCTGGCGCTGGGGCTGATCGTCTATTTGTTCATCGCACTGGTCAGGCCGGAGAAATTCTGATGTCAGACACCGCGGCCGGCCTCCTGCAGGCCGGCCTCCTCCTCGTCGCGCTCGCCGTGGTCTACCGGCCACTGGGCGATTACATGGCGCGGGTCTTCTCCACCGAGAAGCACACCAAGGCCGAACGCGGCCTGTACCGCCTGTTCCGGGTGAACCCCGGATCGGAACAGCACTGGAAGACCTACGCGTCCGCCGTGATCGGCTTCTCGTTCGTCTCCGTCGTGCTCCTGTACCTGCTTCAGCGGCTTCAGGCGATCCTGCCGTGGAGCCTGGGCAAGGAACCGGTCTCGCCGGCGGTCGCCTTCAACACCGCCGTCAGCTTCGTGACCAACACGAACTGGCAGTCCTACAGCCCCGAAGCGACCATGGGTCACTTCGTACAGATGGCCGGGCTGACCGTGCAGAACTTCCTGTCCGCGGCCGTCGGGATCGCGGTCGCCGTCGCGGTGGTCCGCGGTTTCGTCCGCTCGAAGACCGACCGCCTCGGCAACTTCTGGGTGGACCTGACGCGCGGCACGATCCGGATCCTGCTGCCGATCGCCTTCGTGGCGGCGATCGTGCTGATCGCGCTCGGCGTCGTGCAGAGCCTCAAGAGCGGCGTCGACGTCCTCAACCCGGACGGCAGCACGAGCAAGATCGCGCTCGCCCCCGCCGCGAGCCAGGAAGCCATCAAGGAACTCGGCACCAACGGCGGCGGCATCTTCAACGCCAACTCCTCGCACCCGTTCGAAAACCCGAACGCCTGGACCAACCTGATCGAGATCTTCCTGATCCTGGTCATCCCGGTCTCGCTCACCCGCACGTTCGGCAAGCTCGTCGGCAACACCAAACAGGGCTACGTCCTGCTGTCGGTGATGGCCGGGCTGTGGACCGCGATGCTCGCGGTGACCTGGCTGGCCGAAGCCAACGCGAGCGGGCCGGCGTCGCTGGCCGCCGGGGCGAACATGGAGGGCAAGGAACAGCGGTTCGGCATCGGCCTGAGTTCGCTGTTCGCCAACAGCACCACGGGCACGTCCACCGGCGCGGTCAACAGCATGCACGACAGCTACAGCGGACTCGGCGGTGGCGGAACCCTGCTCAACATGCTGCTGGGCGAGATCTCGCCGGGCGGGGTGGGCACCGGTCTCTACGGCATCCTCGTGATGGCCGTGATCGCGATGTTCCTCGCTGGGCTGATGGTCGGCAGGACACCGGAATACCTGGGGAAGAAGCTCGGCAAACGCGAGGTCACCTGCGCCGCGGTCTCCATGCTCGCCATGCCGACGGTGGTGCTGCTCGGCGCCGGGATCGCGCTGATGAACCCCGGCAACCTGGCCGCCTTGAACAACCCGGGCGCCCATGGGCTTTCCGAGGTGCTCTACGCCTACGCGTCGGCGGGCAACAACAACGGCAGCGCGTTCGCGGGGATCACCGTCACCAACGACTGGTTCCAGTCCTCGCTCGGCGTCGCCATGCTGCTCGGCCGGTTCATCCCGATCCTCGCCGTGCTGTGCCTGGCCGGATCCCTTGCCTCGCAGAGGAAGGTTCCGGAGACCGCCGGCACGCTACCCACCACCGGACCGCTCTTCGGCACGATGCTCGCGGGCACGATCGTGCTCGTCGCGGCCCTCACCTTCATCCCGGCGCTCGCGCTCGGGCCCATAGCGGAAGCACTGGCATGAGTCACGGCACGCACCGAGACCACCACGCGCGCGTTGGTCGGCAGATCCCGCTATCGGGGCGGCAGGGCGCTATTACATCGGACTCGCGCTTCATCCGGAAACCGCGCTCTGGCGACGCGATCGCGGCCGCGCGCAAACTCGCGAAGGACACAGCACTCGCATGACCGCCACTCAAGAACGCACCCCTGAAGAGATAACGCAGCACCACGTGGAGAACACCGGCCGGGTCGGCGCGGGGATCTTCAGCCCGCGCCAGCTGCTGACCTCGCTCCCGGAGGCGCTGCGCAAGCTCAACCCCAAGCATCAGCTCGGGAACCCGGTCATGTTCGTGGTGTGGATCGGCTCGGCGCTGACCACGGTCTTCGCGATCACCGACCCGAGCGTGTTCACCATCCTCATCACGATCTGGCTGTGGTTCACCGTCCTGTTCGCGAACCTCGCCGAGGCCGTCGCGGAGGGCCGGGGCAAGGCGCAGGCGGAAACCCTGCGGCGCAGCAAGAAGGAGACCGTCGCGCGCCGTCTCACCGAGGACGGCGACGAGGAGACCGTGCCGGGCGCCGACCTGCGCGTCGGCGACCTCGTGGTCGTCGAGGCCGGACAGGTCATCCCGGGTGACGGCGACGTCGTCGAGGGCATCGCGACCGTCGACGAATCGGCCATCACCGGCGAGTCGGCCCCGGTCATCCGCGAATCGGGCGGCGACCGGTGCGCGGTCACCGGCGGCACCACGGTGCTCTCGGACCGCGTCGTCGTGAAGATCACCACCAAACCCGGTGAGTCCTTTGTGGACCGCATGATCGCTTTGGTGGAAGGCGCTTCCAGGCAGAAGACGCCGAACGAGATCGCGCTGACGATCCTGCTCTCGACGCTCACGATCATCTTCCTGCTCGCCGTGGTGGCCTTGCAGCCGATGGCGGGCTACTCCGGCAGTCAGCAGTCCGTGATCGTGCTGACCGCGTTGCTGGTCTGCCTGATCCCGACGACGATCGGCGCGCTGCTGTCCGCGATCGGCATCGCGGGGATGGACCGGCTGGTGCAGCGCAACGTGCTCGCCACGAGCGGTCGCGCGGTGGAGGCCGCCGGTGACGTCTCGACGCTGTTGCTGGACAAGACCGGCACGATCACCTTCGGCAACCGCAAGGCCACCGAGCTGATCCCGGTCGGTACCTCCACCGTGGGCGACATCGCCAAGGCGGCCAGGTTGTCCAGCCTCGCCGACGGCACGCCGGAAGGCCGCAGCATCGTCGAACTCGTCGCCAGGGAACACGGGCTCGCGGAAACGGCGTCCGACGACGAGAAGCTCGCGGACTTCGTCGAGTTCACCGCGCAGACCCGGATGAGCGGCATCGACATCGGCGAACGCCAGGTCCGCAAGGGCGCCACCGCGGCGGTGCGGGAGTGGGTCCGCGAACGCGGCGGCGAAATGCCGGACGAGACCGAACGCGTCGTCGACGAGATCAGCCAGCAGGGCGGGACCCCGCTGGTGGTCGCCGAGTACGACGGCGCGCAAGCGTTCGTGCGCGGCGTGATCCGGCTGTCCGATGTGGTCAAACCCGGGATGAAGGAGCGGTTCGTCCAGCTCCGCGCCATGGGCATCAAGACCGTCATGATCACCGGGGACAACCCGCTCACCGCGAAGGCCATCGCGCAGGACGCGGGCGTCGACGACTACCTCGCCGAAGCCAAGCCCGAAGACAAGATGGCGCTGATCAAGAAGGAACAGGAGGGCGGGCGGCTGGTCGCGATGACCGGCGACGGTACGAACGACGCCCCGGCGCTCGCGCAGTCCGACGTCGGCGTCGCGATGAACACCGGGACCTCCGCCGCCAAGGAGGCGGGGAACATGGTGGACCTCGACTCCGACCCGACGAAGCTGATCGAGATCGTGGAGATCGGCAAGCAGCTGCTGATCACCCGCGGCGCGCTGACCACCTTCAGCGTCGCCAACGACCTCGCGAAGTACTTCGCCATCCTGCCCGCGATGTTCACCGGTATCTTCGCCCAGCTCGGCGCGCTCAACGTCATGCAGCTGGCGACGCCGAAGTCGGCGATCCTCTCGGCGGTCATCTTCAACGCCCTGATCATCGTCGGGCTGATCCCGCTCGCCCTGCGCGGCGTCCGGTACAAGCCGTCGTCGGCCTCGGCGCTGCTGCGCCGGAACCTGCTGGTCTACGGCCTCGGCGGGATCGTCAGCCCGTTCCTCGGGATCTGGCTGATCGACCTGCTCGTCCGTCTCATCCCTGGAATCGGGTGACTCATGAACGCACTGCTGAAACAGACCCTCGCCGGGCTGCGTGTCCTGCTCGTCTTCACGGTCCTGCTGGGCGTGGTCTACCCGCTGGGTGTCTGGGCGATCTCCCGGATCCCCGGCCTCGAAGGCAACGCGGAAGGCTCGATCATCACCCAGGACGGGCAGGCCGTCGGCTCGGCCCTGATCGGCGTCGACCCGGTCGCCGCCGACCCGGCCAAGGACCCGTGGTTCCACAACCGCCCGTCCGCGGGCTCGAAGGACGTCCTCGGTCCCGGTGACCCGTCGTCGTCCGGCGCGTCGAACAAGGGCCCGTACAACGAGGACCTGGTCTCCGCGATCGGTGAGCGCAAGAAGCTCATCGCCGCCCGCGAGGGTGTCCAGGAGTCGCGGGTGCCCGCCGACGCGGTGACCGCGTCGAGTTCCGGGATGGACCCGGCGATCAGCGTCGCCTACGCCGACCTCCAGATCCCGCGAGTGGCCAGGAACACGGGCCTGTCCGAGGAGAAGGTCCGGCAGCTCGTGGCGGAGAACACGAGCGGCGCCGGGATCGGTGTGCCGGGCGTCAATGTGCTGAAGGTCAACTTGGCCGTGCGCGACGCGGCCGGAGGAGCACACTGACAGACGTGGACGAGAACACGACCAAGCCGCGCCGGGGTGAGCTGAGGATCTACCTCGGCGCGGCCCCGGGCGTCGGCAAGACCTACGCGATGCTCGGCGAGGCGCGGCGACGCCTCGATCGGGGCACCGACGTGGTCATCGGCCTGGTCGAGACGCACGGGCGGAAGAAGACCGCGGAACTCGTCGAAGGGCTGGAGACGGTGCCGCGCCGCCGGTCGGCGCACCGGGAGCACGAGTTCGAGGAGATGGACCTCGACGCGCTGCTCGCCCGCGCGCCCGAGGTCGCCGTGGTCGACGAACTCGCGCACACCAACGTGCCGGGTTCGCGCAACGAGAAGCGCTGGCAGGACATCGACGAACTCCTCGCCGCCGGGATCGACGTCCTCTCCACGGTGAACGTGCAGCATCTGCAGAGCCTCAACGACGTCGTCGAGCGGATCACCGGCGTCACCCAGCAGGAGACGGTGCCCGACGAGGTCGTGCGGCGGGCCGAACAGCTGGAGCTGGTGGACATCACGCCCGAAGCGCTGCGGCGGCGCCTGGCGCACGGCAACGTCTATCCGGCCGAGCGGATCGACGCCGCGCTGGGCAACTACTTCCGTCCCGGCAACCTCACCGCGCTGCGGGAACTCGCGCTGCTGTGGGTCGCCGACCAGGTGGACGTCGCGCTCCAGCGGTACCGGGCCGAGCAGAAGATCACCGACACGTGGGAAGCACGCGAACGGGTGGTCGTGTCCATCACCGGCGGACCGGAGAGCGAGACGCTCATCCGCCGCGCGAGCCGCATCGCGAACCGCGCGGGCGCCGAACTGCAGGTACTGCACATCCTGCGGGGTGACGGGCTCGCCGGGATGGGGCCGACGGCGGTCGGCAAGTACCGGAAGCTGGCCGAAGAGGTCGGCGCGACCTTCCACACCGTCGTCGGCGACGACGTGCCGACGGCGCTGCTCGACTTCGCGCGCGGGGTGAACGCGACCCAGCTGGTGGTCGGGACCTCGCGACGGTCACGCGTGGCGAGGCTGTTCGACGAGGGCATCGGCGCGGCCGTGGTCCAGCGGTCCGGCCCGATCGACGTCCACATGGTCACGCACGACGAAGCGGGCGGACGGCTGCGCGCCCGCTTCAACCGGAGCCCGCTTCCTTCCTCGCGGCGGCTGGCGGGCTGGGCGCTCGCCGTCGTCCTGCCCGTCTTGGCGACGTTGCTCGGCGTCATGCTGGAGGAGCAACTCGATTTTTCGACCGACGTGGTCGTCTACATGCTGGCGACGGTACTGGTCGCGCTCGCGGGCGGGCTCGGGCCCGCGCTGCTCGCGGCGGTGTTCTCGGCCGGTCTGCTGAACTTCTTCTTCACCCGGCCGCTGTACACCCTGACCGTCCACGAACCGCGGAACGTGATCACGCTGGTCGCGATGGTGCTGGTGGCGGTCCTCGTCGCGGCGGTCGTCGACACGGCCGCCCGGCGCGCGACACTGGCGGCGCGGGCGCGGACCGAGGCGGCGCTGCTCGCTTCCTATGCGCGGACGGTGCTCACGCACACCAACCCGATCGAGCGGCTGCTGGAGAAGGTCCGAGAGAACTTCGGCCTGACTTCGGTGACCCTGCTGGAAAAGCGGGACGGGAAGTGGAAACGGGTGGCGAACGCCGGCACGGACCCGTGCACCGACCCGGATCAGGCCGACGTCGACATCGCGGTCACCGCCGACGTCCACCTGACGCTGCGGGGCCGCGCGCTGCCCGCGTCGGACCGGGGAGTGCTGGAAGCCGTCGCCGGGCAGGCACTGCTCGCCCTGCGGCAGCAGCGGACGGCGAAGGCGGCCATCCGGGCCGAGCGCAAGGCCGAGGCGACCGAGCTCCGCACGGCCCTGCTGTCGGCCGTCGGACACGACCTCCGGACCCCGCTGACGTCCATCAAGGCGGCCAGCGGAAGCCTGCGAGCGACCGACATCTCACTGTCCGAAGAGGACACCGACGAGCTACTCGAAGCGATCGAGGAATCGGCGGACCGGCTGGCCGGGCTGATCGACAACCTGCTCGACTCATCCCGGCTGGCGACCGGCGCGGTGCGCCCGCACCTGCGCCCGGTCGGTTACGACGAGGTCGTCTCGCACGCCCTGTCCAATGTGGACAACTCGGCGTCGGTCGTCGTCGCGATCGACTCGCGGCTGCCGTCGGTCTGCGCCGATCCAGGCCTGCTGGAACGCGTGGTGGCGAACGTGATCGACAACGCGCTGCGGCACGGTGCTTCGGGCGAGCCGGTGTCGGCCCGCGCCAGCACGCATTCGAATCACGTCGAACTGCGCATCGTCGACCACGGGCGCGGGCTCAAGAAGGGCACCGCGGACTCGGCGTTCGCGCCGTTCCAGCGGCTCGGGGGAGACCGGGACAGCGTGCCCGGCGTGGGACTGGGGCTGTCGGTCGCCAAGGGGTTCACCGAGGCGATGGGCGGGCGGATCCGGGCGGAGGACACGCCAGGAGGCGGGCTCACCGTCGTCATCTCGCTGCCCGCATATGTTGGTCAGGATCCGGAAAAGAGCCTCCTCGCTTTCGACGACGAGGGCCTCGAGAACGAAGAGGAGGAGCGAGTGCGATGAGCGCAGACACCGCGTCGGCGACCGTGCTGGTCGTCGACGACGAACCGCAGATCGTGCGAGCCCTGCGGATCAACCTGTCCGCCCGCGGCTACAAGGTGATCACCGCGCACGACGGGACGGCCGCGCTGAAAGCCGTCGCCGAGACCAAACCCGACGTCGTCGTGCTCGACCTCGGCCTGCCCGATCTCGACGGCACCGAGGTGATCGCCGGGCTGCGCGGCTGGACGACCGTGCCGATCATCGTGCTGTCCGCGCGTGGCGACTCGGCCGACAAGGTGCAGGCCCTCGACGCCGGCGCCGACGACTACGTCACCAAACCCTTCGGCATGGACGAACTGCTGGCGCGGCTGCGGGCCGCCGTGCGCCGCTCGGCGTCGTCCGGTGTGGACGGTGCGGACGCGGTGGTGGACACGGGATCGTTCCGGATCGACCTCGCGGCGAAGAAGGTGCGCCGGGACGGCAAGGAAGTGCACCTCACCAAAACCGAATGGGGAGTGCTGGAGCTGCTGGTGCGCAACCGCGGCCGTCTGGTGGCGCAGAAGCAGCTGCTGCACGAGGTGTGGGGCCCGACCTACGAGACCGAGTCGCACTACCTGCGGGTGTATCTGGCGCAACTGCGGCGGAAACTGGAACCGGAACCCTCGCGGCCGCGGCACCTGCTGACGGAGCCGGGAATGGGGTACCGCTTCGAAGTGTGATCCCGTTCGAATGGCGGCTGACGCGTTGCGAACCCTGCCGCAAAGTAGTGAAGGCCTCCTTCCCTACCCTCAAGGTAGGCAAGGAGGCCTTCACGACCCAAGGCTTACCGGGCGCTGCTCGTGGACGTGTCGGTGCCCGACGTGCTGGACCGGCCCGGCGTCGACTCGCTGGGGGCGCCGCTGGTGCTGGATCCGCCACCCGGCGGGGCCGACGAGGTCTCCGGCGGGGTCGTCGTGGTCGGGGTCGTCTTCGGCGTCGTGGTCGTGGTGGTGGTCTTCGGCGGGGTCGTCGTGGTCGTGGTCGGCGGCAGGACCGTGGTGCCCGGGCCGGGACCAGGGCCGGGGCCCGGGTTCGGCGGGGGCGGGGTGACGACGCTCGTCGTCTCCTTGCCGTCCGCGCCGACCGAGGTCACCGTGGTCGGCGGCGCCGTCGAGCTGGAGGGCGCGCCCGGCGTCGGCGAGCCGCTGACGGTCATCGGGCCGCCGGGGACGGCGTTGCCCGGGACCAGCTGGACGCCGGCGGGGGCGATGCCCTGTCCGCCGCCGGGGACGCCGGTGCCGCCCGCGGTGGCGGAGACACCGGGGCCCGCGAGTTCGGCGATCGCGGCGAAGGCCGTCGCCACCACGAGGCCGCTGACGCCGAGTACGGCGTAGCCTGCGCGGTTGAGCTTGCCGGTGGCGCCGCGCGGCGGTGCCACGGACACGCGTGCGCTCGGATCAGACCCGTCGGGACGGGGCATGTGCTGGCTCCTCGGATGGGGGGCTTCGGGGAGTTCGGCTACCCGGGCGAGGTAGCCCGAAGTGGGGACCCGGCGCGGAGATTATCACCGCCGCTTCACCGTCTGCGAACTACAGCGAACGTTGTGTTCACCCTCCGCGTTCATCCGCATGGTGCACGATAGGGGACGTGAGTGAAGAAGTAACGCACACCAGGCTGACCGCGTGGGCGCACGGCCGGGTGCAGGGTGTCGGTTTCCGCTGGTGGACCCGCAGTAGGGCGCTTGAGCTGGGGTTGGTCGGCAGTGCGGCCAATCTGGCGGACGGGCGTGTCGAGGTGATAGCGGAGGGTGATCGTGAACACTGTGAGCGGCTTTTGGCCGCCTTGCGATCCGGGGAATCACCCGGAAGTGTGGATCACGTCGTCGAGCGGTGGTCGCCCGCGAAAGGCGGGCTTCGCGGGTTCGTGGAGCGCTGAAGCCCCGCGTCCCACGATCACCGTGAGCACACAGGTAGCCTGGGTCGATTGAAAGACCGGTTCCCGCAGCCAGAGGGGTCAGCACGACGTGCACCTGAAGAGCCTGACGCTCAAGGGCTTCAAGTCCTTCGCCTCGGCGACGACGTTGCGTTTCGAGCCGGGCATCACCTGTGTGGTCGGGCCGAACGGCTCCGGCAAGTCGAACGTCCTCGACGCGCTCCGCTGGGTCATGGGCACCCAGGGCGCGAAGGACCTGCGCGGCGGCAAGATGGAGGACGTCATCTTCGCCGGGACCGCCGGCCGTGCCCCGCTCGGGCGCGCCGAGGTCACCCTCACCATCGACAACGCCGACGGCGCGCTGCCCATCGAGTACTCCGAGGTCTCGATCACCCGCCGGATGTTCCGTGACGGCGCGAGCGAGTACGAAATCAATGGCGACCGCTGCCGCCTGATGGACGTGCAGGAACTGCTGTCGGACTCCGGTATCGGCCGCGAGATGCACGTCATCGTCGGGCAGGGGCAGCTTTCGGCGATCCTCGAATCGAAGCCCGAGGAGCGCCGCGCCTTCATCGAAGAGGCCGCCGGCGTCCTCAAGCACCGCAAGCGCAAGGAACAGACCCTGCGCAAGCTCGCGAACATGCAGGGCAACCTCGACCGCCTCGGCGACCTCACCACCGAGCTCCGCCGTCAGCTCAAACCACTGGGCAAGCAGGCCGAGATCGCCCGCAAGGCGCAGTGGGTGCAGTCCGAACTGCGCGACGCGCGGCTGCGGCTGTTCGCCCACGACCTGGTCACCCAGCGCGAAGGCATCGCCAAGGAAGAGGCGGACGAACGTGTCGCGCGTCAGCGGCGCTCCGAGGTCGAGCAGGCGCTGGAGATCGTCGCCGCCGAGGAGGCCGAGCTCGAAGCGTCGCTGGCCGAGGACGCGCCGAAGCTGGCCGCCGCACAGGAGACTTGGTACAAGCTTTCCGCCTTGACCGAGCGGTTGCGGGGCACCGTGCGGCTCGCGCTGGAGCGTCAGCGGCACCTGTCGTCCGACGTGCAGCAGGCGAGCACCGGCCGCGACCCCGACGAGCTGCTCGCCGAGGCCGAGCAGGTCGCCGAACGAGAGCAGGAGCTGAACGAGGCCGTCGCCGAGGCCCGGATGGTGCTTTCGGAGACCGTCCAGCGGCGCGAGCAGCTCGAACATCTCGTCCAGGCCGCCGAGCGCGCGCATATGGCCGCCGTCCGCGCGATCGCCGACCGCCGGGAAGGTCTCGCGAAGCTGTCCGGTCAGGTCGAGGCGCTGCGCAGCAAGAACGGCGCCACGTCCGACGAGATCGACCGGCTCACCGTGTCGCTCGAAGAGGCGGCCGAGCGGGCGGAGATCGCCGTCGAGGAGCTCGAAGAGGCCAAGGCCGCCGGTGGCGTCGAGGAATCCGACGACTCCGACCTGCAGGCCCATCACGACCGCGCCGTGGAGGCCAACAACGCCGCCAAGGCGCGGGTCGAGGAGCTGGTCAAGGCCGAGCGGGCCGCCGAACGTGAGATCGCGTCGGAGAAGGCCCGCGTAGAGGCGTTGTCGATGGGCCTGCGGCGCAAGGACGGTGCCGGGGCGCTGCTCGGCGCGCAGCACGAACTGCCGGGCCTGCTCGGTTCGGTCGCCGCGCTGCTCACCGTCGAAGCCGGCCACGAGGTCGCGCTGGCCGCGGCACTCGGCCCGGTCGCCGACGCGGTCGCGGTCAACGGTGGCGAAGACGCACTCGCCGCGCTGAAGTTCTTGAAGGACCACGACTCCGGGCGCGCGGGGATCCTGCTCGGCGGCCTGGAGTCCACTGTGGACACGAGCGGCTGGCCTTCGCTTCCCGAAGGCGCGCGCTGGGCGCGTGAAGTGGTCACCGCGCCGCCCGCGTTGCGGTCCGCCGTCGAGCACGCGCTCGATCGGGTGGCCATTGTGGACGGTCTGGAGTCGGCGCGCCGTCTCGTCGAGGTGTATCCCGAAGTCAGCACGGTCACGCCCGAAGGCGACGTCTTCGGCGCGCGCTGGGCGGTCGGTGGTTCCGCCCGCAGCGAGAGCGTCATCGAGGTGCAGGCCGCGGTCGACGAGGCGGGCGATCGGCTGAGCGCCGCCGAGCGCGCGCTGGAACGCACCGCCGCGGAACTCGAAGGCGCCCGCGCCGGACAGGCTGCCCGGCGCGAAGAGGTCGGCAGGGCCAAGGAAGCGCTCGGGGACGCGAAGGTCCGCAAGGCGCGCTCGTCCGAGCGGCTGAACCGGATGCAGCAGGCCGCGCGTGCCGCGCAGGCCGAAATGGACCGGCTGAGCAACCAGCGCGCCAAGGTCGAGCAGAGCCGCGAAGAGGCGCTGCGGCAGCTCGCCGAACTCGAAGAGCGGCTGGCCGCAGTCGCCGACCAGGAAGTCGACGAGGATCCGGACACCGCCGAGCGCGACCAGGCCGCCGAAGACCTCGGCACGGTCCGCCAGGAGGAGATGGAATCCCGGCTCGCGCTGCGTACCGCCGAGGAGCGCGCGCGGAGCATCCAGGGCAAGGCCGAATCGCTCCGCCGGGCCGCGCACGCCGAGCGGCAGGCACGCGAACGCGCCGAAAAGTCCAGGGCCGCGCGGAAACGCGGCGCCGAGATCGCCAACGCGGTGGTCAACGGCGGCGAGATCGCGCTGGAGCGCATCGAGGTCTCCGTGCAGCGCGCCGCCCACGAACGGGACGAGGCGCAGGCGCAGCGGCAGTCGCGGGAGACCGCGCTGACCCAGGTCCGCAGCAAGGTCCGCGAGCTGACCGGTGAACTCGAGAAGCTCACCGACGCCGTCCACCGCGACGAGGTGCTGCGCGCCGAGCAGCGGCTGCGGCTGGAACAGCTCGAAACCAAGATCGCCGAAGACTTCGGCATCGGCCTCGAGGACCTCGTCACCGAGTACGGCCCGGACGTTCCCGTGCCGCCGAGCGCGGGGGAGATGGCCGAGTACGAGGCCGCCAAGGAACGCGGCGAGGACGTCACCCCGCCGCCGCCCATGCCGTTCGACCGCGACACCCAGGCCCGCCGGGCGAAGCGCGCGGAGAAGGACCTGAGCCTGCTGGGCAAGGTCAACCCGCTGGCGCTGGAGGAGTTCGCGGCGCTGGAAGAGCGCTACAAGTTCCTCTCGACCCAGCTCGAAGACCTCAAGGACACCCGCAAGGACCTCGAAGCCGTCATCAAGCAGGTCGACGAAAAGATCCTCGAGGTCTTCGCGTCGGCGTACGAGGATGTCGCGCGCGAATTCGAGACCGTGTTCGGCGTGCTGTTCCCGGGTGGCGAGGGGCGCATGGTGCTCACGCAGCCCAACGACCTGCTTTCCACCGGTGTCGACGTCGAAGCGCGCCCGCCGGGCAAGAAGGTCAAGCGGCTCTCGCTGCTCTCCGGTGGCGAGAAGTCGCTCGTCGCCGTCGGCATGCTGGTGGCGATCTTCCGCGCCCGGCCTTCGCCCTTCTACGTCATGGACGAGGTAGAGGCCGCGCTCGACGACACCAACATGCGGCGGCTGATCGGGCTGCTGGAGCAGCTGCGGGACTCGTCGCAGCTGATCATCATCACCCACCAGAAGCCGACCATGGAGATCGCCGACGCGCTGTACGGCGTTTCGATGCAGGGCGACGGCATCACGAAGGTGATCTCGCAGCGGCTGCGTACCTCCGAAGAGGACCCGGTTCCCGCTTAGCGCGTGCTATGAAAGGCCCCTTCATCGCAAAATTTGCAATGAAGGGGCCTTTCATGTCGTCCGGGACCGGCTAAACCGGCGTGGACTCCTTCACGTCCGGCTCGGCCAGCGGGTCCACGCTCCCGTGCCGCAGCGACAGCAACCCGCCCACCACGAGCGTGATCACCACACCGCACAGCGTGTACCACGGCCACGCCAGCGCCACGGTGTTCCCGGACGCCTTGCTGAAGTCGACGCCGATCAGGCTGCCGTCCGGTTTGTTGAACTTGACACCCAGGATGAGGAAGGCCATCACGATCACCGTCGACACGAACGCCACGATCGCGTCCGCCTGCCTCGCCCGCTTGATCAGCAGGCCCAAGAGGAACGCGCCGAGCAGCGCGCCGTAGGTGTAGCCGGTGATGCCGAGCGCCTGCACCACGATCGGGTCGGCCGAGGTCTTGTTGGAGGAGGCGAAGAAACCCGCGCACAGGATCAGCGCGCCCGCCCAGACGATCGTCCAGATCCGGCCGTGCTTCAGCCGGTCGGCTTCCGGGAGCTCCCGGCCGATCACCCGTTCGTAGACGTCGGTCACCGTGGACGAGGCCAGCGCGCCGAGCGACGAACTCAGTGCGGCGGCGAGGATCCCCGCGATGACGAACCCGGACAGACCGCTCGGCAGGTCGTTCACGATGAAGTTCGCGAACAGTTCGTCCTTGTTGGCCAGCCCCAGTCCTTCCGGCTTCGGCTTCGTCGGGGCGAGACCGTTGTACAGCGCCCACAGCAGCACACCGATGAACAGGAACAGCGCGAACTGCAGGAACACCACGAAACCGCTGGCGACCAAGGCCTTCCGCGCGGCGCGCAGATCGTTGGTGGCCTGGAGGCGCTGCACGATCAGCTGGTCCGAACCGTGCGACGCCATCGAGAGCACCGCGCCACCGATCAACGCGGTGAAGAACGCGTACTGGCCGGTGAGCATGTTCGAGGAGAAGTCGAAGATCTGGAACTTGTTCGCGTCGACGGCCTTGCCGAACCAGCCGTCGGGCAGCCTGCCGGAGATCGCCCAGATCACCACGACCGCGCCGAGGACGTACCAGAGCATCTGGATCGCGTCGACCCAGACGACCGCGCGGACCCCGCCGAAGAAGCTGTAGAGCACCATCGCGATACCGAGTCCCACGACGATGGTCCAGTACGAGACGTTCAGGCCGTAGGCCGCCATCACCACCTTGATCGGGATCGCGGTGGCGAACAGCCGGATGCCGTCGGCCAGCGTGCGGGTGAGCAGGAAGGTCACCGACGCGGTGCCCTGCAGCCCGCTGCCGAAGCGCTTGCCGAGGAAGGCGTAGGCGGTGACCAGATTGCCCGCCACGTATCGCGGCAACAGCACCATCGACACCACGATCCGGCCCGCGATGTACCCGATCGCCAGTGCCAGGTACGTCATCCCGCCGTCGCCGGGGGTGGCGATGTAGGCCACCGTCGGCACGGAGAGCACGGTGAGGGTGGACGTCTCCGCGGAGACCACCGAGAGGCAGGCCACCCACCAGGAGATCTTGCCTTCGCCGACGAAGTAGTCGGAGCCGGATTTCTGTTTGCCGCCGATCCAGACGCCCAGCAAGGGCATGCCGACCAGAAAAAGCCCGATGATCGCGAGGTCAAGTGCGCGCATCCGTATCTCCTATCGCTCGCCGGTCTTCGCCGCTACCCGTAACCGGGTCACGGTTGAGCTGTGCGGCGCGGGAAGCCGCAGGGGACCCGCGCCCGGGGTGATGCTGCCGAGCAGCCGGTCGCCGCGGGCGCCGGTCGCCGACGGGAGATTCCCCGGGACGCCGGACCAGGTCAGCCAGCCGAGGAGAATGGTCAGGTATGCCTCTTTGCCCGCGCGGGGCAGCCCGTGGTCGTCGCTGGTCTTCAGCGCCGTATCCGGCAGGTTCCTGGCGAGCGCGGCCATCAGCGCCGGGTTGTCGGCGCCGCCGCCGGAGACGATCACCGTGGCGATGGAGTGGCGACGGCATTCCGCGGCGATGGTCACGGCGGTCAGTTCGGTCAGTGTCGCGAGGAGGTCTTCCGCGCCGATCGGCGGGAGCCCGTCGAGCGCCTTGTCGAGATACGTGGCGTGGAACAGTTCCTTGCCGGTGGACTTCGGCGGCGCGGCCGCGTAGTAGGGCTCGAGCAGGAGTTTCGCCAGCAGGTCGGGCCGCACCGTTCCGCGCAGGGCGAGCGCACCGTCGATGTCGGCGCGCAGCCCGGTGACGCGGTGCGCGGCGATGTCCATCAACGCGTTGCCCGGGCCGGTGTCGTAGGCGAGGACGGCGCCGGCAGTGCCGTTTTCGGGGACCACCGTGATGTTCGCGATCCCGCCGATGTTCAGCGCCGCGACCGGGCCGGAAGCGGCCATTTCCCGTAACCACAACGCGTCCAGCGTGCTGGCGAGCGGCGCGCCGTGCCCGCCGGCGGCGACGTCCCGGACGCGCAGGTCGGCCACCACCGGCAGTCCGGTGCGTTCGGCGATCCACGCGGGGTTCCCCAGTTGCAGCGTGCCGCGCGCGATGCCGTCTTCGACCCAGTGGAACACCGTCTGGCCCAGCGAGGCGACGACGTCCGCCGCGCCACCGGCCAGCTCCTCGACCCCGCGCACGGCGGCCTCGGCGAAGGCCTGGCCTACCAGGGTGTCGAGTTTCGTGAGCTGCCCGGCGTCGCAGGGATTCGGCGGCAGGGCGGCGAGCAAGGCCTCGCGGAGCTCTTCGGGATAAGGGACTTCCAGTCGGCCGAGCGGGGAGAGCACCACGGTGCCCCCGTCGGCGTGCAGTTCGGCGGCCGCCACGTCGATCCCGTCGATCGACGTGCCGGAGATGAGCCCGATCACCCGGACCCCAGTGCCGGAAGAAACCGTCATTCGGAGTGGTCTAGCCGTCGTTCCGGAGATCGCGCAAGCCGGACCGTTTCTTCTTGTCCGAAATGAGTCCTATCCAGTGGATGCTTGACAAGATCGGCTTCCTTCCCATGGGGCGTCTGAGCGCGATGGGGTGCGGATGCGAGGATGGCGCCGTGTCGAGTACCCCCTGGTTCTGGATCGTTGTCGTTGCCGTCGTGGTCCTGGTCGCCGTTCTGGTGGCCGGGCTGTTCATCGCGCGCCGCCGCCGGATCAGCCTGGACGAGTCCAAGGCTGCCGACGTCGTCGAGAAGCCGAAGGGCGGCGGTTATACCGCGACCGGCGGGATCGCTCTCGCCCCCGGCGGCGAGAAGACCGAGGAACCGGAGCACCCGGTCGAGGATCGTCCGGAGACCGACGGGCAGCCCGCCGTCGGGGACGACGCGGCGGTGCCGAGGGATTCCGCGCAGCGCACGGTGCGCGACGTCGAACTTCCCGAACCGGCCGAGGATGTGGCGCCCGCGCCGGCTCCCGCCCCCGCCGAGGAGATCGCCCCGGCGACCGGCCGCCTCGAGCGGCTGCGCGGCAGGCTGGGCAAGTCCCGTTCGGTATTCGGGCAGAGCCTGCTCGGCCTGCTGGGCGCCGGTGACCTGGACGAGGATTCCTGGCAGGACGTCGAAGACACGCTGCTCATGGCGGACCTGGGTGCCGCGACGACCACTGAGATCGTCGAGCGCCTTCGTGACGAGCTGAAGCGCCGCGCGGTGCGGACCTCCGAGGACGCGCGCGCGGTGCTGCAGGAGGTGCTGACCTCCGCCCTGTCGACCGACGCGGTCCGGGCCGTCCGCGCGCTGCCGCACACCGTCGACGGAGTGAAGCAGCCCGCCGTGGTGCTGGTCGCCGGGGTCAATGGCACCGGCAAGACCACCACCACCGGCAAACTCGCCCGGGTGCTCGTCGCGCAGGGGAGCACCGTGGTGCTCGGCGCGGCCGACACCTTCCGCGCCGCCGCGGCGGACCAGCTCCAGACGTGGGCCGAGCGGGTCGGCGCGGAGGTCGTACGCGGCAAGGAAGGCGCGGACCCGGCGGCGGTCGCCTTCGACGCCGTCAAACGCGGCACCGAGGCGGGCGTGGACGCGGTCCTGGTCGACACGGCAGGCCGTCTGCACACCAAGACCGGCTTGATGGACGAGCTGGGCAAGGTCAAGCGAGTCGTCGAGAAGCAGGCGAAGGTCGACGAGGTGCTGCTGGTGCTCGACGCCACCACCGGGCAGAACGGGCTGATGCAGGCTCGCGTGTTCTCGGAGGTCATCGACGTCACCGGCATCGTCCTGACCAAACTGGACGGCACCGCGAAGGGCGGCATCGTCTTCCAGGTGCAGCGCGAACTCGGGGTGCCGGTCAAGCTGGTCGGCCTCGGTGAAGGACCGGACGATCTGGCGCCGTTCGAGCCGGGCGCGTTCGTCGAGGCCCTGCTCAGCAGCTAGTCCAAATGCTATGAAAGGTCCTTTCCTTGCAAAATTTGCAAGGAAAGGACCTTTCATAGCGCGTGTCAGGCCGTGACTGGGACGTTCTCGCTGGCCGGAACCGGTGCGGTCTTCTTGTCCCGCATCACCAGGAACGCGACCACCGCCGCGGCCAGCACGCCCACCGCGCTCACCAGGAACGTGGTCGACATCGCCGAGGTGAACGACTCGCGGGCCGCGGTGATGAGGCCGCCGTCACCGATCGCGAAGGCGTCACCGATCGAAAGCCGTGCCTGCGCCGGGGCGGACTCGGGCATGTTCGCGGTGAACAGGCCCGACACGACGCTGCCCAGGATCGCGATGCCG
This sequence comes from Amycolatopsis sp. NPDC043889, assembly GCF_056435645.1. Lineage (NCBI taxonomy): Bacteria > Bacillati > Actinomycetota > Actinomycetes > Pseudonocardiales > Pseudonocardiaceae > Amycolatopsis > Amycolatopsis sp. NPDC043889. The sequence goes on along the minus strand of NZ_JBWKEC010000005.1, from coordinate 98,027 downwards.
AGCGCGGCGCCCAGCTGCTGGATGGTGTCGTTGAGCGCGGAGCCCACACCGGCCTGCTCCTCCGGGACCTCGCCCATCAGCGCCGCGATCGCCGCCGGCATCGCCAGCCCGCCGCCGGCGCCGAGCAGGAACAGCGCGATCGCGGGCAGCAGGAAACCTTCGCTCGCCGACATCGTCGCGAGCAGGCCGAAGCCGCCGGCCATCACGGTCATCCCGACGGTGGCCAGTGTGCGGTTGCCGATTTTCTGGCCCAGTGTGGCGCCGAGGGTGTTGAACAGCAGCGACGCGACGGCCATCGGGATGAACGCGAGACCCGCCTCGGTCGGGGTGTAGCCGAGCACGAACTGCAGGTACTGGGTCAGAAGCAGCAGCAGCCCGCCGTTGCCGATCTGCACCAGCGTGAGCGACAGGCTGCCGCCACTGAAGTTACGCTTGCGGAACAGCTTGAGCGGGACCATCGGCGACGGCGTGTGCCGCTCCCAGAACACGAAACCGGTCAGGCACACCACTGCGACCGCCAGCGGGATCACGGTCCCGGCTTCGGCGAGGCCGTGCTTGGGCAGTTCGATGATCGTCCAGACCAGCGCGACCATGCCGGCCGCGGACAGGATCGCGCCGAGCGGGTCGGGCTTCTGCCACGGGCCCTTGGACTCCGGCATCAGGGTGAGCGCGGCGAGCACGGCGATGACGACGATCGGCACGTTGATCAGGAACACCGCGCCCCACCAGAACCACGCGATCAGCACGCCGCCCAGTACCGGGCCGCCGATCAGGCCGATCATCGCGACCGCGCTCCAGGCCGCCATCGCCTTGCGGCGTTCTTCGTCGTCGAAGACGGTGATCAGGATCGACAGGGTGCTCGGCATGATCAGCGCGCCGCCGACGCCCATCACCGCGCGGGACACGATCAGTTCGAGCGGATTCGCGGCGAACGCCGCGACGAGTGAGGCCACTCCGAACAGGAGGAGGCCGATGAGCATCACCTTCCGGCGCCCGAACCGGTCTCCGAGGCTTCCCGACGTGAGCAGCAGGCCGGCGAACACGAGGATGTAGGAGTCCAGGATCCACTGCGTGTCCTGGGCGCTGGCCCCGAGATCTTCGGCCAGCGGCGGGATGGCGACCGTCAGCACCATGTTGTCGACGACCAGTACGAGCGTGCTCAGGCACAGCACGATCAGGATCCACCAGCGGCGTGGATCGCGGACGGGTTCGTTCATCGGGATACCCCCAGAGGTGTTTGCGTACGTTGTTCGACTGACGCGCACACTGTACGCAAAAAGAAACGGCGTACGCAAGGGGGTACCTCGTGCGCTAAGGTGGGGGCATGTCGATCGAGGAGCAGCCGATCCAGTCGGTATGGACCCGTCCTCGCCGGAAGCGGGACCAACCCGCGTTGAGCCAGGCGCAGATCGTGGCCGAGGCCGTCCGGCTCCTGGACGTCGAAGGTGTCGACGCGCTGAGCATGCGCAGGCTGGGCACCGCGCTGAACGCGGGCGCGACGTCGCTCTACCGGCACGTGGCGAACCGAGACGAGCTGATCGAACTCGTCGTCGACGAGGTCTACGGCGAGATCACCGTGCCGGACGGCGACGGCTCGGCAGGGTGGCGCGAAGCGGCCGTAGTGGGAGCGGAAAGCGTTCGCGCGATGATCCTGCGGCACCCGTGGGTCGCTTCACTGCTCGGCTCGGTCGGCCTGTCGTACCTGGGGCCGAACGTCATGCGGCTCAACGAGCGGCTGCTGGGTGTCTTCGCGGGCGCGGGCTTCCCCGGTGACGAGGCCGATCAGGCGATCAGCGCGGTCATCTCCTACGTCATCGGCATGGGGACGACCGAGGCGGCCTGGCTCACGACGGTCGCCAAGAGCGGCCGGAGCGAAAGCGACTGGGCGGAGCGCCTGCGGCCCGCCGTCGAGGAGGCGGTGCGAGGACATCCGCATCAGCGGGAAGCGCTCACCAGGGCCGCCGCCGGAACCGATCCGGTCCGGCTCCGTGACGAGAAGTTCCGCTATGGGCTGGACAGGATGCTCGACGGCTTGGAGGCCAGGCTCAAACGGTGACCCCGTCCTGCGAAAGGGTCGAACCGAGCGAGTTCGCGATCCGCTGGACGACGGGCGCGATCCGCTCGACGGCTTCCATCGTGAGCCGTCCCGAAGGCCCGGACACCGAGACGGCCGCCGGCACCGGCGCGCCCGGCACCGCGACGGCGACACAACGGACGCCCAGTTCCTGCTCCGCTTCGTCGAGCGCGTAACCCTGCTGGGCGATTTTCGCCAGCTCGCGCAGGAGCGCGTCCTGGTCGGTGAAGGTGTGCTCGGTGTAGGAGGGCATGCCCGTCCTGGCGAGCAGCGCCGTGACGTCGTCGGACGGCAGATGCGCCAGCATCGCCTTACCCACGCCGGTGCCGTGCGGCAGGAGACGCCGCCCGACCTCGGTGAACATCCGCATCGAGTGCTTCGAGGGCACCTGGGCGACGTATACGACCTCGTCGCGCTCCAGGACGGCGAGGTTCGCGGTCTCGCCGACCTCGTCGACCAGTTCCGCGAGCAGCGGCCGCGCCCACGAGCCGAACTGCATGCTGGCGTTCTCGCCCAGCCGGATGAGGCGGGCGCCCAGCGCGTACCGGCGGTTGGTGTTCTGCCGGACGTAACCCAGGTCCACCAGTGTCCTGATCAGCCGGTGGATGGTCGGCATCGGCAACCCGGACAGGGTCGCCAGCTCCGAAAGACTGGCCTCCCCGCCGGTGTCCGCGAGATGCTCGAGGAGCTCGAAGGCCCGCTGAAGGGACTGGACGCCGCCGTCGCGCCCGTTCTTCTCCGCTGCCACCGTGGTACTCCTTACGTCGGCGTTGATGTTCCGCTATGCAGAAACTATAGTCCGTCATGTAAAACCGTAGGGACGTTATCTTTCCGAACTCGGGGTGTTACTCATGTCTGAAGCTCAGGTGCTCGGCGATCCGGTCGAGCGCGGGGACGAAATCCTCACGCCGGAGGCCCTCGTCTTCCTCGCCGGCCTGCACGAGGCCTTCGCCGCCCGCCGCGACGAGCTGCTGCAGGCCAGGAGCAAGCGCCGCGAGGAGGCCAGGACCACCGGCAAACTCGACTTCCTGCCCGAGACCAAGGAGATCCGCGAGGGCGACTGGAAGGTCGCCGAGGCCCCGCCCGCGCTGCGCGACCGCCGCGTCGAGATCACCGGCCCTACCGACCGCAAGATGACCATCAACGCGCTGAACTCCGGCGCCAAGGTCTGGCTCGCCGACCTCGAGGACGCCAACACGCCGCACTGGGCGAACGTCGTCTCGGGCCAGGTCAACCTGTACGACGCGGTCCGCGAGACCATCACGCTGGAAAGCGGCGGCAAGAGCTACGCCCTGCGTGACGACGTCGAGCACGCGACCATCGTCGTCCGCCCGCGCGGCTGGCACCTCGACGAGCGTGGCCTGTCCTTCGGCGGGCGCCAGGCCGTCGGCGCGCTGGTCGACTTCGGCCTGCACTTCTTCCACAACGCGCAGGAACTGCTCAACCGCGGCAAGGGACCGTACTTCTACCTGCCGAAAATGGAGAGCCACCTCGAAGCCCGGCTCTGGAACGACGTCTTCACCCACGCGGAGAAGGCGCTCGGCATCGAGCACGGCACCGTCCGCGCGACCGTGCTGATCGAGACCATCCCGGCCGCGTTCGAGATGGAGGAGATCCTCTACGAACTGCGCGAGCACGCCTCCGGCCTCAACGCCGGCCGCTGGGACTACCTGTTCAGCGTCATCAAGTACTTCCGCGACGCGGGCGAGAAGTTCGTCCTGCCGGACCGCAACTCGGTCACCATGACCGCGCCGTTCATGCGCGCGTACACCGAGCTGCTGGTGCGCACCTGCCACAAGCGCGGCGCGTTCGCGATCGGCGGTATGGCCGCGTTCATCCCGAACCGCAAGGACCCGGAGGTCACCGCCGCGGCGCTCGACAAGGTCCGTGCCGACAAGAGCCGTGAGGCCGGCGACGGCTTCGACGGCTCCTGGGTCGCGCACCCCGGCATGGTGGACATCTGCCGCGAAGAGTTCGACAAGGTCCTCGGCGACAAGCCGAACCAGCTCGACCGCACCCGCGACGAGGTGTCCGTCACCGCCGACCAGCTGCTCGACGCGGCTTCGACGCCGGGCAGTGCCACCGCGGCCGGGCTGCGTGCCGCCGTCGACGTCGGCATCCGCTACATCGCCTCCTGGCTGGGCGGCAACGGCGCGGCGGCCATCCACAACCTGATGGAGGACGCCGCCACCGCGGAGATCTCGCGTTCGCAGGTGTGGCAGTGGGTGCGCAACGGCACGCAGCTCGACACCGGCGACAAGGTCACCGAGGAGCTGGTGCGCGGCGTGCTGGCCGAGGTCCGCGGCGAACTCGCCGCCGAGATCAAGCCGGAGCTGCTGGAGCCCGCCGTCGAACTGTTCGAGCAGGTCGCGCTCGCCGACGAGTTCCCGGACTTCCTGACCCTGCCCGCCTACGAACGGATCAAGTAGACAGATGGGGAACGGGCGGCTCACCGAGGACGTTTACACCGCCGCTGACGCGCGTCTGGCAGAAGCCGACGCGCGCGTCGTGGCCAAGTACCCCGGCGAGCCGCCCGGCCGCCAGCCCGTGCACACCGTGTACGTGCCCGCGTCGCGGTACAAGACGCGGCTCGTGGCGGACTGGGGCAAGCAGGCGCTGCGGGTCTTCGGTGAGCACGCCGATCAGCTGGGCCTGGACGCGGACATCGCCGACCGGGTCCGGACCAAACTGCTGACCGAGCCGATCGAGGATCTGCGGATCGACTTCGAGGACGGCCTCGGCAGGCCGCGCGATGACGAAGAGGACGCCATCGCGCTCGCCGCCGGGCGGACCCTCGCCGTCACGGGCGGCACACCGTTCGTCGGCATCCGGTTCAAGAGCTTCGAGCAGGCGACCCGCCGTCGCGGCATCCGCACGCTCGATCTCTTCCTGGCCGGGTTGCTGGAAAGCGGTCCGCTGCCGGATGGTTTCGTCGTCACGCTGCCGAAGGTGACCGCCGTCGAGCAGGTCGAAGTGGCGGCGGACGTCTTGGAGCGCCTCGAATCCGCGTACGGGCTGCCCGAGGGCGCGCTGCGGTTCGAAGTCCAGATCGAGACCGCCCAGTCCATTGTGGACATGGACGGGACGGTGGCGGTCCCGCGGATCATCGAAGCCGCGCGCGGCCGGTGTTCGGGTCTGCACTACGGAACCTACGACTACAGCGCCGGGCTCGGGATCGGCGCCGAGTACCAGAGCATGGAACATCCGGCCGCCGATTTCGCCAAGCAACTCATGCAGGTTTCGGCCGCGGGCACCGGCGTCCGGCTTTCCGACGGCTCGACGAACAAGCTGCCCGTCGGCGACGCGATCCTCCCGGCCTGGCGCGAACATCTGCGGCTGGTGCGGCGATCCCTCGAACGCGGCTTCTACCAGGGCTGGGATCTGCACCCGCATCAGCTGCCGACCCGGTTCGCCGCGACGTACGCGTTCTTCCGCGAGGGTTTCCCGGCGGCGCTGGGCCGGTTGCGGGACTACGCGGACCAGACCGGGCGCGGGGTGCTGGACGAACCGGCGACCGCTCAGGCGTTGGCGAGTTTCCTGGTGCGAGGCTTGGATTGCGGAGCCGTCGACGTGGGGGAGCTTTCGTTCTCCCGGGCGGAGTTGGACCGCTACGCGCGACGGACGGTGTGAGGAGCGGCTGAGCGAGCGCCTTTCGTGGCAGGCGTTCGCTCAGCCGCTCCTCGCCCGGGCGGCGTCAGACGGATGGACCGCGGCCGGGCGTCTCCTTCGGGTGCGCGGACTTCGCGACGAGCACCAGCATGGCGAGCTGGGCTGCGATCGTTCCCGCCGTCGCCCACACCGGAAAGGCGGCCGGAACCACCTGCAACGTGAGCGCCGGGCCGAGTACGGCTCCGAGCACCAACAACGTGTTCAGGATCGTCGCGAGGAGCCGACGGGTTTCGGTGGCGGGCACCGTCGCTTCGGCCTTCAGCTCGGTCGTTTCGATCCTGATCCTGGCGAGCGGGGTCGGTGTCTCGTCCCAGCCCGGTACTGCTTCCACGGGCGCGGCCTCTCCCGGGCCCTCGATTTCGGCAGCCATGCGCATGCCCTTTCCGGCCCAGTCAGGCGAGCCGGGATTGGCGCGTCAAGCTGGGGACCACTTTCACCCGGAGGCGACTCCCCAGCTGCCTCCGTTTCCCCTCACATCTGCGGCTCGCGAGCTTCCTCCCAGCTCGCGCGCCGCGTTTCTCCTGTCAGGCCGACGAAGTGAGTGGTCGCACTTGCCGTCCGTCGCATGGGACGGATGTCGGTCTGGCCCGGCCCCGGGGGGCCGACACCCACTGTAGGACCGCCCTGAGGTGAGTCGCAACCCATCTCGCACATTTTTAGTGTGGAAAATGTGGTTAAAGCGCACCTTCTGTGTCAGCATGGGCCAGGCGGCCCTTACGGTCGCAGGGGAAGGGAGCAGGTATGCCATCGGTCGAGGAGACCGCGACCGGCCGCCCCGCGGTGGTCGATCGCGTCAATGTCGCGCTGATCGCCGAGGCGGTCGACGCGCTGGGCAAACTGCAAGAGCGCACCGGGTTGAAGAAGGTCGACCTGGTCAACCGCGCGCTGCTGGTCTACGAGTTCGTCGACGCGGAACTCCGCGCGGGCAAGCAGGTCGTGCTGCGAGACCCGGACGGCCAGGACCAGCTGGTCAAGATCTTTCTCTGAATCAGCCGTGATAGGTCGCGAGTACCTCGTCGAGTGAGCCGCGCGCCCGGATCCGTCCTTCGTCCATCCAAAGGGCGGTGGTGCACAGTTCGCGCAGTAGTTCGTCGGAGTGGGAGGCGAACACCAGTACTCCGGAGCGGCGGGCGAGGTCGACCAGGCGTTCGCGGGCCTTGATGAGGAACGCGGCGTCGATCGCGCCGAGCCCCTCGTCGAGGATGAGGATCTCCGGGTCGATGGTGGTGACCACGCCGAGCGCGAGCCGCACCCGCATGCCCGCGGAGTAGGTGCGCAAGGGCAGGTGAAGGTAGTCGCCCAGTTCGGTGAACTCCGCGATGTCGTCGACCCGTTTCGTCAGCTGCTTGCGGCTCATGCCGAGGAACAGGCCTCGGATCAGGATGTTCTCGTGGCCGGAGACCTCGGGATCCAGCCCCACGCCGAGGTCGAACACCGGCGCGATCCGGCCGACCACCCGTGCGCTGCCTCTGGTCGGCTCGTAGATGCCGGACAGTAACCGCAGGAGCGTGGACTTCCCGGCGCCGTTGTGCCCGACCAGGCCGACGCGATCGCCCTCGCTCAGGGAGAGGGAGATGTCCCGCAACGCCTCGATGACCGGGACCTTCGCGTCGGTGCCGATCTTGCCGCCGACCTTGCCGAGCACCTGTTTCTTCAATGACCGGGTTTTGGCGTCGAAGATCGGGAAATCGACGTAGGCGCCCTGCACCTCGATGCTCACCATGATGCCGCCCTTCGCGCTCCGTAATATGCGAACAGAAATTATCATTCGCATCTGGGTGCGGTAACGTGCGGCCGGTGAGTCGATCCGTCGAGCAGGGCTTCCGGCCGCCGCAGCAGGCCCGCAGCCGGGAGTCGTTGCAGAAGGTGCTGGCCGCGGCCGAGCACGTTCTGGCAGGCCAGGGCTTCGAGGAGTTCACCGTCGCCGCGGTCGCCGAGCAGGCGGGCATGTCGGTGGGCGCGATCTACCGCCGGTTCGACGGCAAGAACCAGCTGCTGTACGCCGTGAAAGACCAGCTGCTAGGACAGTTGGAGGTCGGCGTCAACGAAGCGCTTCGTTCCGCTGAGCCAGGATTGAGCGCGGTCGTCGGCGCCTTCACCCAGGCTTTGGCGTTGACCTTCGCCCGTCACGACCGGATCTTCTCCGAACTGCTCGACAGTCAGCGCGCCGAAGGGCGCGACCGCGGCCTCCGGGCGCTGGACACGATTCAGCGCGATTTCGTGGAGGCTGCCCGGCCTTGCTTCGGCGAGATCCGCCGGGCGGACGAGGAGCGGGCGATCCGGATGACGAGCCGGACCATCATCGGATCCTGTGTGCACCGGGCCGCCAGCGGCCGGTTCTGGTCCGACGGCCTCGGCTGGGACGCTTGGGCGAGTGAGACGACCGAAATGTCCTTGGCCTATCTGGGTTCGGCTCCTCGAGATCCCGCTCAGTGAGCGGTTGGGGAGATCGCACGTGGGGGCCGCCGCCACCGGCTGCAAGTTCGGGCTGTGGGTTCCAGTGGATGATGTGGCTCATCGGCGGCAGGTCCTGACGGCTCAGGTTTTGAACGCGTGTACGTTCCAGTGTCAGGCGTGGCCGACGTGGATGGTGTGCCCTGTTACTTTCAGAGCGCGTACTTCGCGGGCGAGGATGAAGCCGATTCGGGCGAGCTCCTGATCTGGCCTATCACCCGCTCCGCGCTCGAGGCGGAGATCGAGCATTATCCGATCTTCGCGGAGTGGCTGGGTAACGGCCAGGTCGGATCCCATCCTGGTAGTCCACCGAAGAATGTTCGCTACGGCGAACTCGAGGAGGTTTTGGCGCCGCTGCGCCGAGTTCCGCGGACACGCCGGAAGAGGACCGCGTACTGGGCCTCCTTCGATGAGCATCGTCACCGTCTCGACGGGCCTGGGTATCTGGTCCGGTGGAGCCAGAAATCACCTTGAGCGATTCGTTGTTCCCGGATTCCTGGCGAGCCAGTGGAGTGTCGCGGCCGGCTTGTCAGACTTCTTCGCGATTCCGCGCCACTGCTTGAGTTTCGGGAAACGCCGCCTGCCCGGGAGTCGGACGAACGCCACCGTGCGGCCACGCTCAGCACAGGTCAGGTGGGTCTTGGATGTCAGATCACCACGGGACCGGCCGAACCCTCGGCGAGGGACTGCATCCTTGGCGCGCCGCGCTCCCTGTGCCTATCGCTTGAAGTTTGTTGCAGTTCCCGAATCACTCCGGCAGGTCCCGCCATGTCGTCGCCTCAACCGCTGCTCGCCGATCGACCTACGGCCCTTCGTTGACGGGAGCAACGGCCCGATTTCCGGGATCGCATCCCGCGACATCACCGGGACTCGCCCACGATTCGCCGAAACACATTGAGCCACAAGGCCTAGCTCGGTCCTGTGGTTCCAGTGGGCATGCCGAGGGGCCCGTCGCCGGTGTGGCTGGCGGGCTCCTCGGGGCTCAGCGGTGATGCAGGGTGTTACGCCGAGGCTTTCGGAGCGGATCTCGGTATTGGGGTGGGATGAACTCCGGTAACCCATCAGTGGCCATCCGGACTTCCCAGTCACCGTGGTGAATCAGCCGGTGATGGAACCCGCACAGCAGCACGAGATTTCGGAGGTCGGTGGGGCCACCGTTTGCCCAGTGCACGATGTGGTGGGCGTGGCAGTTCTTCGGTTTCCGATGACATCCGGGGAAGGCGCAGCCGCTGTCGCGGATGTTCAACGCACGTCGCTGCCCTGGGGTGACGAACCGCCGCAGCCGCCCCACATCCAGGGGTTCGCCCGTGGCGCTCATTACGACCGGCAGCATGAGGCAGTCGCAGGCCGCGAGGCGGGCTTCGCGGGAGGTCATCGTCCCCACGAAATCCAGGCACGCGGTCCCGAGACCCGACTTCAACTCGTCAAGGCCGATGGTGACATTCACCAACGTCCGGTAGCCGCTGGTGCCGGGCTGATCGGGACACGCGATCGCCAGGTCGAGGATGTCGGCCCAGGCGTCTCCCAGGCGTTCGCATTTCATCCGCAGATCCGCCTGCCCGAACTCGTCCACCGGCCGCGGCTGGGCATACGCCTCCAACGCGGCCGCGGTGCGGGCACCGGTCTCGTCATCGAGCAGACCAGTCAGCTTCCAGAACCCGTCCTTCCGGCGCTCCAGGGTGATTTCCCGGCGCGGCTCCTTGGGTTCGGGATCCTTCGGCTCGTTGCCGTCCGGGTCCAGCAACGCCAGCAGATTCGCTTCAGCGTCCGCCAACTGGCGGGGACCGGCGTCGCGGGCGAGGGTGGCGAGAATCTTCTCCGCACTCGCCCGATCCTCCGCGGAGGTGTCGGCAGGGAGCCTCTTCAAGAACTCCAGGATCTGATCGATCCGCTCGTCCCCGACCAAGCCTTCGGCGGCGACAGCGGCAGTAGCCGGTGCCACGGCAGGAACCTCGGTGCCGTCCAACGCACGCGTGGGATTCAGCGCGATGGCCCGGTTCACCACCGAACGGGCTTCACCGACCGACAACCCCGCGATATCGGCGAACCAGTTGGCCGTACGGCCATACCCGTACAAGTCCTTGACGCCCGAGACTCGATCTCCGCCAAATACCGCCCCAAACCGGCGGTAGCCATCCGAATCATCCACAGAGACTGCTGCACGCCATGGGCAAGCTCCAGCTTGCCAGCGCGCCACAACTCCTGCGGCAACTCGGGAAGATAGGTCTCGGGCACCCCTCAAGAATACCGCAAAACAATCGAACACGTGTTCGTAATTTTAAGTCACCGTGAACGAGTGCATTTACCACTGAAGGGTGATCCTCTCGTTGTGGTCTGAACACGCTGAGGCAATGAAACCGGAGGCTCAATTCCCGGGCCTCCCAGCGTCAACGCGCCTGCGGTGCCCGTCAGGTTGATTACGTAAGGGTGCAAGGCACCCGAACCCACCGCAATTAGTCGCCTAATTGCGAAGGTTCAAGCAATCGTCTTCACATAACGTCGGCAAGGCACCGAAACCATCCCCTCCGGACCGGTGACCCGATTATCGAACTCGCCATCGTCAACCCACCCGCACCGCTCGTAAAACCGCCGCGCCCGCGCGTTCCCCGGCGCAACGGCGAGCCAAGCGCGTGCATGCCCGCCTGCGCTCACCAGCCGTTCGGCCTCCGAGAGCAGCACGCCGGCCACGCCGCTTCCGCGATGATCCGAAGAAACGTAGACCTGTTCGACCTCATCGCCGACGACCATCACGAAACCCGCCACCTCGCCGTCCAGTACGGCGACTGTCGTGTCGCCGACGCGCTCCGCGGCTCGCTCCCAGAACGACTCGCGGGTGCGGATACGGACGAGCGAGTCGGGCACGTTGCCGAGATGGCCGTCCTGCCAGCCGTGGTACCAGATTTTCGCGATGGCATCTGCGTCCGCGGACGTCGCCGCCCGGACCACTGTGGAGGTAGGCATGACGCCAGCTTAAGTGGCGAGAGCCGACTTCGTGGTGCGCCCGGAATCGGGCGGTATCGGCTTATGGGAATCACCCGTGGCCTCGACCCCTTGGACCCCGACGCGGCGGCGGGTCCACTGCTCTTCCTCGAAGTGGACCTCGGCCCGGTGCCTACGCTGGAGGACTATCAGCGGAACGTTACCGCGCTGCTGATCCTGGCGGGCCACGCCAGTTTGCTCCCGCCCGTCGAGTCGCGATGGCTCGATTCCTCGGCGCGGGTTCTGCCGAGGTCTCCTGGAATCGTTCGGACCACCATGGCCAGTCCTTGGGTGAGCGTGTTGTCGGGGCTCGCCGAGCGTTCGGCGCCGGTCGCCTATGGCGCGGCAGCCCTGTACGGGTTGCACCGGCTGCTGGAGATGGTGATGACCTGGCAGCGTCATCGGCTGGAGATCGAGGAGGGAGAGGTGCGCCTGGAGCTGCTTCGGGGGCAACTGCGGGACACTGGCGTTCAGTTGCGCCAGGAGTTCGATCCGCGACCGGTGGCGCCCGGCGAAGACCGGGGCGAGCCGGGTCGGCAGGACGAACTGGCGGAGCGGGCGGCGAACCCGCCCGCCGAGGTCGTGCGGGCGGCCGACCAGATCGGCACGATCATCGGCGCGGAAATGATCGATCCGGGCGATCCTCGCGCCGGATAGAACGCAGTTCAGGAAACCAGCGCGCCGATCCGCCGCTCCACCTCGTCCGCGCTCGCGTTTCCGGAGACCAGCGTGACGACCCGTTCCCCGTCGTCCGCGGGAAAGGCGGCGAGCAGGGTCGGGTATCCGGTGACACCCAATTCCCGTGCTCGCCGGAAGTCGTCCGCGGCGGAAACCCGGTCCAGCGCGGCCTCGACGGCGTCCCCGTCCAGGCCTGCCCGCTGCGCGACCACACGATAGGTCGAGACCTCGGACAGGCTCAGCCCGTCGAGGTAGAAAGCCTCCTGCAGCAGTGCCGCGAGCCGTACCGCGCGGTCCGGCCCGACCTCGCGCAACGCCGCCATCCCGCAGGCGGCGGCTTCGGAGTCCATGACGAACTCCCCGTCCGAGATGAGCCGTTCGTAGCTCTCCCCGAACGGCGCGCCGGTCCGGCGGGTGATCTCGGCGTTGGCTCCCTGGACGTAGCCGAACTGCCGGATCGGGACCCGGCGCCCGCCGAGGAACAGGCCGCCGGACACCACTTCGACCGGCAGGTCCGGATGCCGGTGCGCGACGTCGGCCATGGTGCGGGCGAACCCGTACGACCAGCCACAGTACGCGTCGAAGACATAGATGAGCTTCATGACGGACCCAACGATGTCTGACTGGTCAGATATTCCTACCGGAGTTTGGGGAGTGCGTCACGTGCCGAGTGGGTCAGTGTCCGGAGGTCCTGCGCGAACCGGTCACGGTGGTCGGCGGGCAGCGGGTCGAGGAAGAGCCGCTGGATGTTCTCGACGTGCACCCGCGCGGCCCGCACGGTCGTCTCCTCGCCTTGTGCGGTCAGCCGTACGAGTTGCACGCGACGGTCCTGGGGGTCGGACGAGCGGACGACGAGGCCGAGCGTGGTCATCCGGTCGACCAGCCTGGTCGCGCCGCCGGTGGTCAGCACCTGCTCCTGCGCGATCGCGCGCATGCTCATCCCGGCTTCACCCGACCTGCCGACGATGAGCAGGACCTCGAACATCAGGTGCGATATCCCGCATTCGGCCTCCAGCGCGCGGCCGAGCAGGTATTCGAGCCGGTTCGCGGCGCCCATCATCCGGCCGAAAGCGACCACGCGCGGGTCGTAGGCGGCTTCTTTCGCCGTGGTGATGCCCATTTCAGCTCCCTGCCGACAAGGCCAAATAGACGTCGAGCTGTTCGGTGAACTCGGTCAGGTCGGTGCCGAGCAGTTCGCTCGCGCGCCCGATCCGGTAGCGCAAGGTGTTGACGTGGACGTGCAGCGCCCGTGCGGCCCGCGTCGGCGAGCCGGAACATTCGAGGTAGACGCGCAGGGTGTGCACCAGATCGGTGCCCTGTTCGGCGTCGTAGCTCAGCAGCGGGCCCAGCACCCGCCGTCGCAACGCGGCTCGCAGGTCGTCGGGTGCGCCCGCCAGCAGTAGCCGGTGCATGCCGATCTCGCCGCCGGGGACGACCTCGATCGTGCCGGGCCGTTCCTCCGCCACGGCCAGCGCGTAGCGCGCGACCTCTTTGGCGCCCCGCAGCACGGAGACCGGGGAGCGATCGCTGACGCCGATCAGCACCCGGCGGCACGGCAGCAAGGATTCCATACCGGTCAGTGTGTCGGTCACCGTGGCGGGCCAGTCCTCCGGCCATTCGCGGTCGTCCTCGGCCAGCGCCCAGGTGGTTTCGCCGGCGGGGCCGACGAGTGCGCCCGGCGGCATGAGTTCGGTCAAGATGCCGCGCGCCGCTTCGGAGCCCTCGGTGCGCGCGACGACGACCCGGAGATCGCCGCGCAGCCCGGTCGCGGTCAGCGCCGCGTGCGGATCGCTTCCCTCGTCGAGCGCGGCGAGCAACGGTTCGAGCACCCTGTCGGTGACGGCGCGGACCTCGTCCGCCCGCGTGCGCGCGAGTCCGATCAGACCGGCGAGTTCCTCGGCGATCTCCGCCTGCGCGGCGGTCAGCCTGCCGCCGATCACGAGCAGCCACGGCAGCGCGTGCCTGCCGCCGACCGGCCGGACCGAGACGTCGTCGGCTTCCAGTGAACGCCCGCCCGCGGCGACGAACCGGCGCACGAGATCCGACGGCGTGCCGACGGGCACCACCGAGCAGGGCAGGCCGATCTCGCCGCGCGCTCGCTCCAGGAGGGCCTCGACCGACGAGTCTTCCGTGGCCGCTGAAAGCAAACGTTTGCGAGCGCCTTCCGCGGCCGCGGCCAGCGCCAGGACGACGCGTTCGGTGACGACCGAGAACGACAGGTCCGCCGGCACCTCGAGCAACGGGATCCCATGGCGCGTACAGGCTTCGACGAGGTCTTCGGGAATCCCGTCGGAGTCGGCTCCGGACGCCGCCAGAGCCGCCGCCCCGGCCTTCGCGAGCGCCGCGACGAACGCCTCCGAATCACCCGGCCCGCGCCACCACAGCAACCCGCTCAGGACGAGTTCGCCCGCAGACACGTACCGCCCGGGATCGGACAGTTCCGTGACGTAGATCCGGGACACCGGACGGTCGAGCAAAGCCGCCCCGGCACGTACGCGCAAGCGCAGCCCGGGCAGCGCGAGCAGAGTTTTCACGGTCGTCATCAGGTTTGTAGGAAAGCACAAAACGACCCGGTCGTGCAGGGGAGATTTCATGCTTCGGCACCGTTGCCGCCATACGGGCACAGGGCGTCTACTGAGTCAGCCGTCACACATCACCGCCGAACCGAGGAGCCCGAGAGTGGATTTCCTGCGCCCCAGCTCGCTGACCGAGGCGCTCGCAGTCAAGGCCGAGCGGCCCGACGCGGTGCCCATCGCGGGCGGCACGGACGTCATGGTGGAGCTCAACTTCGACCACCGCCGCCCCGGTGCGCTGCTCGATCTCAACCGGGTCACCGAACTCGCCGAATGGACCGAGACCGACGGCAGGATCCGGCTCGGCGCCTCGGTGCCCTACGTCCGGGTGATCGCTGAGCTGGGTGAAGTTCTGCCCGCGCTGGCCATCGCCTCGCGCACCGTCGGGTCGCCGCAGATCCGCAACCGGGGCACCGTCGGCGGCAACCTCGGCGCAGCCTCACCCGCCGGGGACACGCATCCCGTCCTGCTCGTGCTCGGCGCCGAGGTGGAAGCCGCGTCCGTCCGCGGCACCCGGTTGATCCCGGCCGAGGAGTTCTACCTCGGCGTCAAACGCAACGCCCTCGAACCCGACGAGCTGATCACCGCGGTGCACCTGCCGGCCGAGGTCGGCCCGCAGCAGTTCGCCAAGGTCGGGACGCGCAACGCGATGGTCATCGCGGTCTGCTCGTTCGCGCTGGCGCTGCACCTGGACACTCGCGAGATCCGCGCGGCCGTCGGTTCGGCGGCGCCGACCCCGCGCCGCGCGACCGCCGCCGAAGAGTTCCTCGGCGACGAGCTTCCCTGGTCCACCAAGGCTTCGATCACGGATTCCGTCAAACGCCGGTTCGGCGAGCTGGTGTCGGAGGCGGCGTCGCCGATCGACGACGTCCGCGGCAGCGCCGACTACCGCAGGCACGCGCTGTCCGTCCTGGCGCGGCGAACGCTGACCTGGGCGTGGAACGACTTCCAGAAGGGTGAACGCGAGTGCGCGTGAACGTGACGATCAACGGCGAGTCCCGCCAGGCCGACGACGTCTGGGAGGGTGAAAGCCTGCTTTACGTCCTCCGCGAGCGGCTCGGCCTCCCGGGCTCCAAAAACGCCTGTGAACAGGGCGAATGCGGCTCCTGCACGGTGTACCTCGACGACGTCCCGGTGTGTTCGTGCCTGGTCGCGGCCGGCCAGGTCGAAGGCCGCGAGGTCCGCACGGTCGAAGGACTCGCCGAGGGCGACAAGCTGGATCGCGTCCAGCGGTCCTTTGTGGACGCAGGTGCCGTCCAATGTGGCTTCTGCACCCCCGGCCTCGTGGTCGCGGCGCACGACCTGCTCAACCGCGTCGAAAACCCCGCCGACGAGGAGATTCGGGAGGCTTTGGCGGGGAACCTCTGCCGGTGTACCGGATACGAGAAGATCCTCGACGCCGTCCGGCTGGCCGCGACCAGGGGAGAGACCACGTGAAGACCGTCATCGAGAACGCCGCGATCGCCACCGTCGACGGGGCGGGCACCGAACACGCTTCGGGCCACGTCGTCATCGAGAACGACCGGATCGCGGCGGTCGGCGCGGGGAAGGCGCCCGACGGCGAGTACGACGACCGCGTCGACGGCTCCGGCTGCCTGGTCACGCCCGGTCTGATCAACACCCACCACCACCTCTACCAGTGGGCCACGCGCGGCCTCGCCGCCGACCACACGCTTTTCGAATGGCTGGTCGCGCTGTACCCGATCTGGGGCAGGCTCGACGCCGAGATCACGCACGCGGCGGCCACGGCCGGGCTCACCCGGCTAGCGACCACCGGCTGCACCACGGTCGCCGACCACCACTACGTCTTCCCGCGTGACGGCGGCGACCAGGTCGAAGCCCTGGCCGCCGCCCGGATCCGCGTCGGTGTGCGGCTGCACGTCGTACGCGGCTCGATGGACCGGGGCGAGTCACAGGGCGGGCTGCCGCCGGACAACCTCGTCGAGGAGACCGAGGCCGCGCTGCTGGGCACCGAGGCCGCGATCGACCGGTTCCACGACGCGTCCGCCGGCGCGCATCTGCAGATCGCGGCCGGTCCGTGCTCGCCGTTCTCGGTGAGCGAGCGGTTGATGACCGGCGCGGCGGAATTGGCGCGCCGCAAGGGGATCCGGCTCCACACGCACCTCGCCGAGACGATCGACGAGGAGAAGCAGTGCCTCGCCGAAGTCGGCTGCACCCCGGCCGAGTACGCCGACAAACTCGGCTGGCTCGCCGACGACGTCTGGCTCGCGCACTCGATCCATCTCGCCCCGGAGGCGATCCGGCGGATGGGTGCCACGGGTACCGGCGCGGCGCACTGCCCGACGTCGAACGGGCGCATCGGCGCAGGGATCGCTCCGGTCCGGCAGCTGCTCGACGCCGGGGTGCCGGTCGGGCTCGGCGCCGACGGCGCCGCGTCCAACGAATCCGGTGGCCTCGGCGAGGAACTGCACCAGTCGTTGCTCCAGGCCCGACAGCGCGGCGGACCCCGTGCGCTGACCACACGCGAGGCGCTGTGGATGGGCACGATGGGCGGCGCGCGCTGCCTCGGCCGTCAGAAGAACCTGGGTTCGATCGAGGTGGGCAAGCTCGCCGACCTCGCGGTCTGGAACCTGAACGGCCTGAACTACGCCGGGATCACCGACCCGGTCGCCGCCTTGGTGCTCGGCACGACCCCGCCGGTCGAGCGGCTGTACGTCGGCGGCGCGACCGTCGTCGACGGTGGAACGCTGCGCGAGGAATCCGAAGACGAGATCGCCCGTGAGCTGGCCGTGGCCAGTGCGCGGCTGAGGGAGACGGTATGACCACCACTGAAGTCTCCAAGCAGACCACCGGGAACGGGGTGGGGACGAGCCCGCAGCGGCCCGACGGCACGGTCAAGGTCCGCGGCGAATTCGCCTACTCCTCGGATCTGTGGCACGAGGACATGCTGTGGGGCGCGACGTTGCGCAGCCCGCATCCCTACGCGCGGATCACCGGTATCGACATCACCGAAGCCCTTGCGGTGCAAGGGGTGTACGCGGTGCTGACCCACGAAGACGTGCCGGGGGTGAACAAGTACGGTCTGGAGCACGCGGATCAGCCGGTGCTCGCCGTCGACGTCGTGCGCTACCAGGGCGAGCCCGTCGCGCTCGTCGCCGCGGACCACCCCGAGACCGCGCGCCGCGCGATGAAGGGGATCAAGGTCTCCTACGAGGTCCTCGAACCGGTGACGGATTCCGAGAAGGCCGCCGCCGGCGAGGGAGCCGAGCTGCACCCCGGCGGGAACGTCGTGCGGTACGCGAAGATCCGGCACGGCGACCAGTCGGTGAAGGCCGACGTCGTGGTGTCCGGGGTCTACGAGGTCGGCATGCAGGACCAGGCCTTCCTCGGGCCGGAGTCGGGTATGGCGATCCCGGACACCGAAGGCGGTGTCGACCTTTACGTGGCCACGCAGTGGCTTCACGTCGACCAGCAGCAGATCGTGGCCGCGCTGGGGCTGCCCAAGGAGAAGGTGCGGCTGACGCTGGGTGGCGTCGGCGGCGCGTTCGGCGGCCGCGAGGACCTCTCGATCCAGGTCCACGCGTGTTTGCTGGCGCTGTACACCGGCAAGCCGGTCAAGATGGTCTACAACCGCGAGGAATCCTTCTACGGTCACGTGCACCGCCACCCGGCGAAGATGTACTACGAGCACGGGGCCGACAAGGACGGCCGGCTCGTTTATGTGAAGGCGAAGCTGTACCTGGACGGCGGCGCGTACGCCTCGTCCACCGGCGCGGTGGTCGCGAACGCCGCCACCCTGGGCGTCGGACCGTACAATGTGGACAGTGCTTCGGTCGACTGCTGGGGCGTGTACACCAACAACCCGCCTTGTGGCGCGATGCGCGGCTTCGGCGCGGTGCAGGCGGGCTTCGCCTACGAGTCCCAAATGGACAAGCTCGCCGAAGCCTGCGGCCTCGACCCGGTCGACATCCGGATCCGCAACGCGATGGCCGAAGGCAGCGTCATGCCGACCGGTCAGATCGTCGACTCGGCCGCCCCGGTCGCCGAGCTGCTGGAACGCCTGCGCGCCAAGCCGTTGCCGGTCACGCACGAGGAACTCGACCTGCGCCGCATGCCCGGCGGCGTCTCCAACACCACGCATGGTGAGGGCGTCGTCCGCGGTGTCGGGTACGCGGTCGGCATCAAGAACATCTGCTTCTCCGAGGGTTTCGACGACTACTCGACGGCCCGCGTGCGGCTGCAACTCGTCGGCGGCGAACCCGCGGCGACCGTGCACACCGCCGCCTGCGAGGTCGGCCAGGGGCTGGTCACGATCATGCAGCAGATCGTGCGGACCGAACTCGGCATCGAGCAGGTGACGATCCTGCCGATGGACACCAATATCGGCAACGGCGGTTCGACGTCGGCCTCCCGGCAGAGTTACGTCACCGGCGGCGCCGTGCAGGCCGCGTGCGTCGCGGTGCGTTCCGGGCTGCACAAGCACCTGGCGGGCAAACTCGCCGCGGACGGGAAGCTGAACGTCGTCGCGAACAAGGTCGTTTCGGCCGACGGCAGTGTGCTCGCGGACCTCGCCGACGTCCTCGGCGACGAGGTCTTCGACGAGACCGTCGAATGGCGGCACCGTCCGACGGTGCCCATCGATCCCGAGACGGGGCAAGGGAACGCGCACGTCCAGTACGGTTTCGCGGCACACCGCGCGGTCGTGGACGTCGACACCGAACTCGGTCTGATCAAGGTCGTCGCGCTCGACTGCGCGCAGGACGTCGGCAAGGCGCTGAACCCGCAGGCGGTGCTCGGGCAGATCCAGGGCGGTTCCGCGCAGGGGCTCGGGCTCGCGGTGATGGAGGAGATCCAGACCGACGGCGGGAAGATTCGCAACCCGTCGTTCACCGACTACCTGATCCCGACGGTACTGGACATGCCGCCGATGGACATCGACGTCCTGGAACGGCCCGATCCCAACGCCCCGTATGGTCTGCGAGGGGTCGGGGAGCCGCCGACGATCTCGTCCACCCCGGCGATCGTCGCGGCCATCCGCGCGGCCACCGGGCTCGCGCTGTCCCGCGTCCCGGTGCGTCCCGAACACCTCACCGGCACCTGAGAATCCGTACTTTTTCGAGCTAGGAGCACATCCGTGGGTACCCGTCTGTCCATTTCGGAGTCCGACGAGCAGAAATGGCTCGCCGAAGCCGTCCAGCTGGCCACCGCGAACGTCGAAAACGGCGGCGGCCCGTTCGGCGCGATGATCGTCCGCGACGGTTCGGTGCTGGCCACCGGGACCAACCAGGTGACCCCGACGCTGGACCCGACGGCGCACGCCGAGGTGGTCGCGATCCGCGCGGCCTGCCAGGCGATCGGCGACTACAAACTCGACGGCTGCGTCCTCGTGACCTCCTGCGAGCCTTGCCCGCTCTGCCTTTCCGCGGCGCTCTGGGCGCGTGTCGGCAAGGTCGTCTACGCCGCGGACCGCCACGACGCGGCCGAGGCGGGCTTCGACGACCGCGAGTTCTACGACCTCTTTTCCCGCCCGCGCGAGACCTGGTCACTACCCGTCGGCCAACTGTCCCTTCCGGACTCTTTCGCGCCTTTCCAGGCCTGGCTGTCGAAACCCGACAAGAAGGCTTACTGATCTCTTCCCGCCCCACAACGTTGTGGAGTAGGCATGACCCAATTAGGTACCGAGCGTCCCCACCTGCCCTCGCCCGAGCCGGGGCGGCTGTCCGGGCTCGACCGCTGGTTCAAGATCTCCCACCGCGGCAGCACGATCGGCCGCGAGGTGCGCGGCGGGATCACCACGTTCGTCGCGATGTGTTACATCGTGCTGCTCAACCCGCTCATCCTCGGGGCGTCGGCCGACATCACCGGAGCCCGGCTGAGCACCGAGGCGATCACCACCGCGACCGCGCTGGCGGCGGGGGTCACCACGATCCTGATGGGACTGGTCGGCAACGCGCCGCTGGCGCTCGCGGCCGGTCTCGGCGTCAACGGTGTCGTCGCCTTCCAGATGGCTCCGGCCATGACGTGGGCGCAGGCCTTCGGGCTCGTCGTCCTCGAAGGTTTCTGCATCGTGTTGATGGCCGTTTCCGGCATCCGCGAGCGGATCATCAACGCGATCCCGATGGCGCTCAAGGTCGCGATCACCGTCGGCATCGGGCTCTACATCGCGCTGGTCGGCCTGGTCAGCGCCGGATTCGTGACCAGGACACCGGACTCCGCCCAGTCGACGGTGCCGGTGCGGATGGGGATCGCCGGTCATCTCGAAGGCTGGCCGATCGCGATCTTCTGCCTCGGGCTGTTGCTGATGATCGTGCTCGTGAGCCGCGGGGTGCCGGGTGCGGTGCTGATCAGCATCGCGGTCGCGACCGGGCTCGCGGTGCTGGTCAACAGTGTGTTCCACGTCGAGGGCTGGGGGCTGGTGGAACCCAAGGTGCCCGACCAGGTCGTGGCGCATCCCGATTTCAGCCTGCTGGGCGACATCGATCTCTTCGGCGGATTCGGGTCGGCGGGCGCGGTGACGGCGGCGGTCTTCCTGTTCACACTGGTGCTGTCCGGGTTCTTCGACGCGATGGGCACGATCACGTCCGTCTCGGAGGAGGCGGGGCTGGTCAAGAACGGCAAGGTCGAGGGGATGGGCCGCATCCTGCTGGTCGACGGCGCGGGCGCGCTGGCGGGCGGCGTCACCGGATCGGCGCCGAACACCGTGTTCCTCGAATCGGCCGCCGGCGTCGGTGAGGGCGCGCGGACGGGGCTGGCGAGCATCGTCACCGGCGGGTTGTTCACCGCGACGCTGTTCCTGACGCCGATCGCGGCCATCGTCCCGGCGCAGGCCGCGGCGCCCGCGCTGGTGGTCATCGGCGGGATGATGATGGCGCAGTGCCGCCGGATCCCTTGGCAGGACCTGGATTTCGCGATCCCGGTATTCCTGACCATCGCGCTGATCCCGTTCACCTACTCGATCACCAACGGGATCGGCGCCGGGCTGGTCGCCTACGTGCTGATCAAGATCTGCAAGGGCAAGATCCGCGAGATCGGCTGGATCCTCGGGATCCTGGCCGCGGTGTTCGGGGTGTACTTCGGGATCGAAGGGATCATGTCGTGGTTCTGATGTTCCTCAACGGCGGCGGGATGCGCGGCGGACCGCTGCACGAACAGTTGCAGGGCACGCCGTTGTGCTGCGTGGCCCGCTCCGCGCCCAAGTATCACTACTTCTCCGTGGGCGACCGGTTCCCGGCGATGCGCGAGGGCGGTTCCGCGTCCGTCGTGGGCGAGGTCTACGACCTGCCGCTCACGGTGCTGCGAGACCATCTCGTTCCCGCCGAACCGCCGGAACTGGAGCTGGGCGTCATCGAACTCGAGGACGGCGCGGCCTGCCTCGCCACCGTCCTGCGTTCGTCCTATGTGGACACCCCGGAGCTGACGGACATCTCCTCGATAGGCGACTGGCGGGCGTACCTCGCGTCCCGCTAGCGGTCCGTGAAGGACTCCTTCCCTACCCTGAGAGTAGGGAAGGAGTCCTTCACGGAACGTCAGAGCACGAAGACGAGGTCGCTCGCCGCCGCGTGGAACATCTCGGGCGCGCCCGCGTAGAAGGCCCGCCAGGCGCCGGGCTTGCGGTGTTCGGCCGAAGCCGCGAAGGCCCAGGTGGTGCCGTTCCAGGTCGCGGTGACCGTCGCCGCCGTGGTCCAGCGGTAGGTGCTGAACGAGAAGTACTGGAGCTCGACCGGGATCGGGTTCGCGGTGTACCGGCCGGGGAACTCGATCGTCCCGGTGGCGGTCACGGCCTTGGCCGCGTTCCGGCCCGCCGCGAACGACGTGATCTCCGCCGGGTGGAGCACGACGATCTTCGCGGTGTCGGCGCCCGAGTTCGCGATCGACGGGTCGGCCGAGAAGAAGTCGGCGCGGTAGTGGCCGGTGCGGATCGGGGTCAGTGTCGCGCTGTACGCGCCGGCGGCGTCGGTGACCGGCTTGGCCTGGGCCTCACCGCAGAAGCCGTTGAAGCAGAACGAGATACCCACCTCGGCGCCCGCGATCGGCGTGGCGTCGGCCTTGGCGAGCTTCCCGGAGATCGTGACGCTCTGCCCGGCGTCGATCCGGGTGCTGCTGGTGGTCGTGGTGAGGGTGGACTGCTGGACCTCGGCGGCGGTCGCTGGTACCGCGCCCGCGGTGAGCAGCGCGGCCGCGGCGATGGTGCCGATCACGAGCTTCCTGATGATCATGGGCTCCCCAAAAGGATTTCGGTGTTGGCGACCGCTAGGTCGGCCGGAAGCCGTTGTCCGTTGCGGAGAAATCCCGGTGTTCAGAAGCCTGCCGTCGGTGCTTCACGCAGCAGGGAGCAATGTGCGCGCGAAAGCCACCGACGAGGCCCCCGCGACCTCGAGTGCTTCGGTGTTACGCAGCGAACGGCTCAACACGAACGCTCCTTCGAGACTGTTCACCAAAGCGATCGTGAGGCGCCGCGCGGATTCGGGGGCGAGGCCGTACTTGCCCAGCTTCTCGGAGCCGGTCTCGATCCACGCCGTGAACACGTCGGCGGTCGCGATCCGCAGCTTCTCGTTGGTGCTGGCGACCTCCAGCGCGACCGTGGCGATGGGACACGCGTCGGCGTAGTCGGTCGCCTTCAGCGTCTCGGCGGCGCTGGCGAAGCACGCCTCGATACCGTGGAGCAGGTCCGGCTCGTCGGCGAAGAAGATCTCGAACAACGCGAGGTACATCATCCCCGAGGTGCGGATGACCTCCTCGCCGAGCTGTTCCTTGCCACCGGGGAAGAAGTGGTACAGCGAGCCGAACGGCGCGTTCGCCGCCTCGACGATCTGCTTCACCCCGGTGCCGGTGTACCCGTTGCGCCGGAGCAGCTCGGCGCCGGCGTTCACGATGCGTTCCCGCGTTCCAGTCACTCCTCCATGATAGAGCGTTCTATCAAACGCGTCCGTGGATCTAGCCGCCCCTTGAACCTTGGTTCACCCTCCGGCGCTACCTGCGGTCGATGTCCGCGTGGTGTGCCCGGCCCTAGCGTCGTGAGCCGTTGGGAATCCAAGGAAGAAGGGGGAAATACATGAAGCGGCTCTTGGCAGCCGGGATGCTCCCGGTGATCGTGGGCGGGCTCCTCGCCGGAGCCACACCGGCTTCGGCGGGCGTCCCGGCCCACTACGCCGAGCAGAAGCTGGCGTGGCATCCCTGCGCCGAATCCGACCTGATCTCGTTGCCGCCGGGCACCGACATCAGCGGGCTCGAATGCGCGACGTTCCGTACTCCCCGTGACTGGGATCGGGCGGGGGAGCGGCAGGATCTGACCATCGCGATCAGCAGGCTGAAGTCCACCGGGCCGTCGAGGGCGTCGCTGCTCACCAACCCGGGCGGGCCGGGCGGTGCCGGCCGCTGGCAGCCGACGATGTTCCGCGGGCAGGAGAAACTGCGCGAGCACCAGGACATCATCGGTATCGACGTGCGCGGGACCGGCAAGAGCACCAACGTCACCTGCCGGGGAGCGGTCGACGGCATCCGGAAGCTGGATCCGCGCGACCGGGATCCGCGCAATCTGGACCAGATCCTGGCGAACGCCGAGTACGCGGCCAAGTCCTGCCAGAGCGCCGGCGGCGAACTCGGGCCGCTGATCACCACCTACCAGACGATCAGGGACTTCGACCTGCTCCGGGCCCTCCTCGGCCGGGAGAAGATCAACTGGGTGGGGTACTCGGGCGGCACCTGGCTGGGAGCGCACTACGCCCAGCAGTTCCCGCAGCGGACCGGGCGGTTCGTGCTGGACTCCTCGACGGAGTTCACCACCGACTGGCAGAAGACGTTCGACCGGCAGCCGGTCGGTTTCGAACGGCGCTGGAGGCAGGACTTTTTGCCGTGGATGGCGCGGTACGACGCCAAGTACCACTTCGGCACCAGCGGTGAGGAGGTCCGGCAGACCTACGAGCGGGCCCGCTACGCCTTGTCCCGCAACCCGATGGACGGGACCGGGCCGATGGAACTCGACACCGCGATCAT
This sequence comes from Amycolatopsis sp. NPDC043889, assembly GCF_056435645.1. NCBI lineage: Bacteria > Bacillati > Actinomycetota > Actinomycetes > Pseudonocardiales > Pseudonocardiaceae > Amycolatopsis > Amycolatopsis sp. NPDC043889. Next base: position 73,646 of record NZ_JBWKEC010000005.1, on the reverse strand, counting down.
CTACATGCTCTACAAGAAGGCGACCTTCCCGGCGCTGGCCGATCTGCTGGTCAAGGTCCGGGACGCGATGGAGAACCAGCAGGCCAAGCCCGAGGCCAAGGCCGCCGTCGAGGCCGCGGGTGACCACTCCGACGCGGCGGACGCCACCTTCTGGAACACCGTCTGCGGCGAAGGGCGCTTCACCGGCACCCGCGAGTCGCTGATCCGCGCTTCACAGCGGAACCTCGACCGCGGTCTGCTCCTGGCGGGCGGCGGCACGTTGAACGCCTCGGTCTGCCTGTTCTGGGACAAGGAACCGCGCCCGCTGCCGAAGCTGGACGGCAAAGGGGTCCCGCCGGTGCTGATCGTCCACTCCGAGCACGACCCGGCTACGACGATCGAGGGCGCCCGGAAGGCGCACGCGGGGTTCGCCAACTCGCGCATGCTGACCGTGACCGGTGAGGGCGACCACGGGCTCTACGCGGACGGGAACCCCGCCGTGGACAAGATCGTGAACGCCTTCCTGGTCGACGGGGTCGTCCCCGCCGACCAGAGCGTCCCCGGTATGCCGCTGCCGGTGCCTTAGAAGGCGGCGAGGGTGTGCCAGGCGAGACCGGCGTCTTCGGCGTCGTCGCGGAGGACCACACCCTCGATCAGGCCGTACGGACGGTCGGCGGCGTAGAAGACCTCGTTGTCGTTCTTCAGTCCGAACGGTGACAGATCCACCAGGAAGTGGTGCTTGTTCGGCAGTGAGAGCCGGACTTCGGCGACCTCTTCGCGTTCGTTGAGCACAGCCTCTCCCATGGCGTACAGCGTCTGCTGCAGGGAGAGGCTGTGCTTGTCCGCGAAGGTCTCCAGCAGGATCCGCCGGATCTCGGCGTGGCTCGTGGCCCAGTCGATCCCGTCGCCCTGGTAGCGCCAGCGCGCGGTCACGGCGGTCGCGAGGATCCGGTCGTTCGTCTCGGCCAGTGTCGTGTACTTGTCGCGAGGGAAGCCGTGGAACTCCGAGCCGGTCGACTTGAGCACCACGAGATCGTCCAAACCGGACACCACCCAGGCCTGGTCGCCCTGCACGGTCACGGCGGTCGTCCGCTTCTCGCTGCCCGCCTGCGAGAACGCGTGGTCGTGGCCCGAGATGCGGTTCCAGCCGTGTTCGTCGATCAGGATCCGGGCGCCGGTGATGTGCTCGGACGAGCCGACGAAATGGCGCCCGAGCCGCAGCGCGAAGTCCTCGATCTCGCCGACCGGGGCTTCCTTGGCGAAGGCGTAGACGGTGTTCTTCTGGGTGTCGGTCGCGACGACGTCGGCGTTGTCACCGGTGAGGTGCGTCGCCGCGAGGTCGCCACGAAGCGACGTCGAAACGGTGAGGTCCTTGAGGTGATGGACGGTGCCTTCGCGCTGGACGGTGACGAGCCGGACTTCGGCCTTGCCGTACTGGTTGGGGCCCAGAGTGATGGCCACGGCGATCAGCTCCCTCGATAGGTGGAATAGGCGAACGGGCTCAGCAGCAACGGCACGTGGTGGTGCTCGGTCCCGTCGGCGATGCGGAAGGTCAAGGTGACTTCGGGGAAGAAGGAGTCGGTGCCGAGGTAGGTGCCGGTGTCGAAGACCAGCCGGTAGACCCCGGGTTCCAAGGTGTCCGGGCCGAGGTCGCGGATCCGGCCGTCGGTGTCGGTCCGCCCGTCGGCGACGGGTTCGCCCGCGCCGGTTTCGAGCCGGACCCCGACGCCGGCCGCCGGCCGTCCCGCGGCGGTGTCGAGGATGTGCGTGGTCACGAGGCTCATGCCGTCACCGCCTTCTCCAGCCGCAACGCGGCGATCCTGGCCAGCTCTTGACCGGCCACTTCGAGTTCCTTCTCGGGGTCGTTCGAGAGCCTTGAACGCAGGTTTTCCAGCAGTTCGGCGCCGCTCCGGCCGCTCGCGCAGACCAGGAAGACGTGCCCGAACGTCGCTTCGTACTCGGCGTTGGCCGCGGCGAACTCACGTGCCGCGTCACCGTCCACACCGGACTGTTCCGAGCGGGACCAGCCCGCTTCGGTGCTTTTCCCTTCCGCTTTCTCCCCGATCCGGGGATGGGCGGCCATGGCGCGCCGGATCTCTTCGGGACGCAACGGGGTGAGCGCCTCGGACGCGGCGAGCAGCGCGGCGAGATCGGCGTACGGGCGCCTGGCCAGCAGGGTCTCCACCCAGCGCGGGACGTCGAGACAGGCGGTCAGCGCCGGCCGGATGTCCTGCGCGGGGGCCTCGTTGAACTCTCGGATGGTGAGCGGCACGGGAACTGACGGTACGGCGACGATTCCGCCGTCGTCAACATTTTGTTGAAACAGCTCTTCAGTCTTGGTCGCGGTTGAGGTAGTTGTAGACCGTGAACCTCGTGACCCCCAGCGCCTCGGCGACGGTCGACACCGACTTGCGGAGGCCGAACGCGCCGCGTTCCTTGAGCAGCCGTACCGCGCGCTGCTTGGCGGCGCGGTCGAGGGTGTCGAGTTTGCCGCCGAGTTCGCGTTCGACGTCGCCGATGAGGCGGGCGAGGGCACTGTGCAGTTCGACGGCGGGTTCGCCCGCGTCGTCGCCGACCTGGCGGAGCTGGAGGGTCACGCGGGTGGCGCCGCCGTCCAGTGCCGCCCTGGCGATGGCGGGAAGCGCGTCGAGGAGAGTGTCGGCGTCGCCGCGGACGAGGGTGCCGAGCGGGCCGAAGTCGGCGGACAGGCCCGCGCCCTCCGCGGTGTCGCGGGCTTTGACGGCGTGTTCGGGTGGCGGACCTTCGCCGTGGAACGGTTCGCTGGTGAACTCGGCTTCTAACTGCACGAAGCGAAGGTAGCGCCGTCCGGGCTCGTTGACGAGCAGGGCGGCCGGAGTTAATGTCGGAGTGCGAAACCTCGATTCCACTCAGTGGAAGTTGGAGGCTTGTGGATGGACTTGGTGATCAAAGCCGCCCGGGCCGTGACGGCCGCCGGAGAGGTACCCGCGACCATCGGTGTCGACGGCGGCCGCATCGTCGCGGTGGAGCCCGCCGGAGCCGATCTGGGCGGCGATCGGCTGCTCGAACTCGGTGAGGACGTCGTCCTGCTGCCGGGCCTGGTGGACACGCACGTGCACGTCAACGACCCCGGTCGCACGGAGTGGGAGGGTTTCGCTTCGGCGACCCGCGCGGCCGCGGCAGGCGGGGTCACCACGATCGTGGACATGCCGCTGAACAGCCTCCCGCCGACGGTCGACGTCGCGTCGCTGGAGGTGAAACGCGAGACCGCCGAGGGACGGGTGCACGTCGACGTCGGCTTCTGGGGCGGGGCGATTCCCGGCAACCTCGCGGACCTGCGCGGCCTTCACGAGGCCGGAGTGTTCGGTTTCAAGTCGTTCCTGCTGCATTCCGGTGTCGACGAGTTCCCGCCGCTGGACGCGCGCGGGCTCGAAGAGGCGATGACCGAACTGCGGACCTTCGACGGCATGATCATCGTGCACGCGGAGGACTCCGACGCGATCGACCACGCGCCCGACCCGCACGGCGAGAAGTACGAAGACTTCCTGCACTCGCGGCCGCGCGGCGCGGAGAACGTGGCGATCGCGCAGGTCATCGAGCTGGCCAGGAAGACCGGCGTCCGCGCGCACATCCTGCATCTGTCCTCTTCGGACGCGTTGCCGATGGTCGAGAGCGCGCGGCGCGACGGCGTTCGGCTGACCGCCGAGACCTGCCCGCACTACCTGAGCTTCACCGCCGAGGAGATCGGCGACGGCGCCACGCAGTTCAAATGCTGCCCGCCGATCCGCGAGGCCGGGAACCGCGAGCTGCTGTGGAAAGGCCTCGCGGACGGGGTCATCGACTGTGTGGTGACCGATCATTCGCCGTGCACCCCCGAGCTGAAACGTTTCGACAGCGGCGATTTCGGGCTCGCGTGGGGTGGGATCGCCGGCCTGCAACTCGGCCTGCCCGCTGTCTGGACCCAGGCACGACAGCGCGGGTTCGCCCTCACCGACGTCGTCCGCTGGATGGCCGAACATCCGGCCGCGCAGGCGGGGATGCGGCGCAAGGGGCATCTCGCGCCGGGTTACGACGCCGACTTCAGCGTGTTCGCGCCCGACGAGGCCTTCGTCGTCGACGTCGCGAAATTGAAGCACCGCAACCCGGTCAGCGCCTACCACGGACGGCCGCTGGCCGGTGTCGTCCGGAGCACGTGGTTGCGGGGCGAGGAGATCACCGGTGAAGACCCGGCAGGCGTTCTGCTGACCCGGGGTGACTGCTGAGATGGAGGATGCCGTGAACGACCGTCCTGAGTGGACAGCCCTGCCCGATCTGGCCTCGCGCAAGTTCGGCGGGACCGTGATGTGGGCGACGGACGAGTTGTTCGCCGAGAAGGAGAACCTGGTCAACCCCTGGGTCCCCGCGCATCAGACGGAGACCTTCGGCCCCAAGGGCCAGGTCTACGACGGCTGGGAGACCCGGCGGCACCGCGAGCCCGGTGACGACCAGGCCGTCGTCCGGCTCGGCCTGGCCGGCGCGATCACCGGTGTCATCGTCGACACCGCGTTCTTCAAGGGGAACTACCCGCCGTTCGTCTCGGTCGAGGCGTGTGCCGCCGACGGCTATCCCAACGCCGCCGAACTGGCCGAAGCGGACTGGGACGTGCTGGTGAAACGCGGCGCGGCGGCGGGGCACACGGAGAACTCCTTCGAGGTCGGCGGGAGCAAGCGCTACACGCACGTCCGGCTGACCATGCACCCGGACGGCGGCGTGGCCCGGCTGCGGGTGCACGGCACGCCGATCCCCGATCCGCGGCTGCTCGACCTCGGCGCGCTCGATCTCGCCGCGCTGGAGAACGGCGCGGTGGTCACCGGCTGCAGCAACATGTTCTATTCCTCGCCCAACAACCTCTTCTCGCCAGGGCTCGCCGCGCATCAGGCCGAGGGCTGGGAGACCGCGCGGCGCCGGGACGGCGGGAACGACTGGGTCACGGTGCGCCTCGCCGGCGCGGGCGTCGTCCGGTTCGCCGAACTGGACAACAGCAACCTCAAGGGCAACGCGCCGGGCTGGGCGTCGCTGAGCGGCCGGGACGGCGACGGCGAATGGGTCGAACTGCTGCCGAAGACCCGCTTGCAGCCCGATACACGGCACCGCTTCGCCCTCGCCGAGGGGCCCGAGGTGACCGAGGTCCGTCTCGACATCTATCCCGACGGCGGGATGGCGCGCCTACGGCTCTTCGGGGCGCTTTCGGAGCGCGGCCGCGCGGATCTCGCTTCGCGTTTCGAGGCCGCTCAGGGCTGAGCGCCGGGCCGGTTCAGATACGCGGAGAACAACGAGAGGACGGTGCCGATCGAGAAGATCGCGGTGAGCCACCAAGCGCCGCCGATGGACAGGTTCCACACCAGGGCACCCACCATCAGCACCGCCATGACGATGTTCCTGATCTGCAGCGGCGTCGGTTTGGCCATGCCGCCACCCTCTCACGGGCGGCGGTCGCGCTGGTCAGGGGGCGGACTGGCGACGGGAGCTGATCACACCGGTGTCGAATCCGGCGAGGTGGAGCCCGCCCGCGAACCGGGCGTGCTCGATCTTGACGCAGCGGTTCATCACCACGTCCAGGCCGGCCTCCTTCGCGCGGTCGGCGACGGGCTCGTGCCACAGGCCCAATTGCAGCCAGAGCGTGCGCGCTCCTGCCTTGACGACCTCCTCGGCGACGCCGGGGAGGTCGTCGTGCTTGCGGAAGACGCTGACCAGGTCGACCTCGCCGGGCACATCGGCCAGTGACGGGTACACCGGGCGCCCGAGGAGCTCGTCCAGCCTCGGGTTCACGAAGTTGACTTCGTACTTGCTGGTAGCTCGGCCGCGCCGGGTTGTTCGAGGCGCCGACGATGCGGCGGCGTTCGACCGCGCCGACGTCGTAGGTCATCCCGCCACCGCCTTGCCGAGTGCCTGATCGAGATCCCACAGGATGTCGTCGACGTCCTCCAGCCCGACCGACAGGCGGATCAGATCCGCTCCCACCCCCGCCACGCGCAACTGGTCTTCGGAGAGCTGCTGGTGGGTGGTGGACGCCGGATGGATGACCAGGGTCCGCGCGTCCCCGACGTTCGCCAGATGCGACAGCAGCTCGACGGAGTTCACGAAGGTTTCCCCGGCCGCGCGCCCGCCGTCGACGCCGAAGGACAACACGGCGCCCGGCCCGGCGGGCAAGTACTTCTTCGCGCGGTCGGGCGTCCATCCGTTGCGGCAGGGTCTCGACCCCCTGCAGCAGGAGGAAGGCCGAATGCGGGGAGAGGACCGCGCCGATGTCGCGCAACTGCTCGGCGCGGAGCCGCGTGCAGAAGGCGTACTCGCCGAAGTTCTCCCAGTACCTCAGGCCGCCGTAGCTCTCGACGACCTCGGTCATCCGCGGGAACTTCCCGTTGCCCCAGTCGAACTTCCCGGACTCGACGACCACGCCGCCCAACGTGGTCCCGTGCCCGACACCAACACCAAGCCAAAACCAGCCACTACCAGCGACGACACCCAGATCACGAACTACAGCTGGAGTATTGGAACCCGAATCGCCACTCACGACCAACCCGACCGATCGCCAGGCCCGCTCGCCTTGTCGCGCAAGGAAACCGCGCACTAGCCGAGCGCGGCGCGCAGCCGCCGGTCCCGTTCCTCCGGGGTCTGCCGGGGGCAACTGGTGCACTTCGGGTTGCCCGCTTCGTAGATCAGGCAACAGGAAGCACGGCGCACCACGGTGTTCCGCCCGATCCGGGAGAATCGCGGCTCCGGCATCCCGAGCCCGATCGCGGCCACGAGCGGTGCCGCCAGCTCGATCGCTCGCGCGGTGGCGCCGGTCCACAGCAGGCGGTTGCCGATCGAATCCGTCGCGATCGCGCCCAGCGCGCGCGGATTCGCCCCCGTGACGGCCGAAATGGTGCCGATCGCCGTGCTCAGCGTCCCGGCGAACGCGGCGCCGAGTTCGGCCAGCCCACCGTCGAGGAGCCGTGCCGACCGGGCGCCGGTGAAACGGCCGTCCGGGACGAGGTCGATCGTGACGGCGTCGAGTGACGGGTCCAGCGGCTCACCACGTACGAGCGACTCGACAGAGGGCGCGACGAGGACGGAGGACAGCGAGTACCACCAGATCGTGCCGAGCACTTCGGGTCGCGAGCAGCCGTAGAGTTTCGCGGCCCCGCCGATGCGGGCGCTGACCCAGGTTGCGTCGGCGAGCAGCGTCGCGGATACGTCCATCAGGGCACCGGCCGGTACAGCGTGACGCTGAACGAGGTGGTGACGTCCACCGGCGCGGTGATCGCGTCGAGGCGTTCACGGCGGCCGTCGCGGTGCAGGTGGTGTGCGCTCGGCCCCATCTCGACCACCTGGCGGATCCGGGCGGGCCCCAGCGTCACTCGCTGGGTGACCTCGTGCCGGTCCACCCGGGTGAAGCGTTCGCCGAGGGTGTCCTCCAGCCGCGCGTCCTTGCCGCCGTCGACGGAGATCACCAGGTCGCCCAGTTCCCGGAGGTGTCCCGGGTTCGGTGTCGCGACGACCAGCAGCCCGTCCGCGGTCAAGACGCGGTGGAACTGCGGGGCGTTGCGGGGCGCGAAGACGTTGAGGATGAGTGACGCGCTCGAGTCGGCCACCGGCCAGGGTTCCCACAGATTCCACACGGCCGCGCCCGCGCGCGCGTGTGCGCGAGCGGCCCGGCGCAGGGCGACGGCGGAGACGTCGAGCGCCAGTCCGTACGCGGCGGGGACGGCGTCGAGCACGTGCGCGAGGTAGTACCCCGTGCCCGCGCCGGCGTCGATGACCATCCCGTCCTCGACGTGGTCCGCGGCCACCTTCGCGAGGGCGTCGGCGAGAGGCAGATAAGCACCGGAAGAAAGGAGGTCGACGCGGGCCGCGACCATCGGCGCGGTGTCCGCCGTGCCCGCCGGGATGCGCGCGTGCAGAAGATTGACGTAGCCCTGCTTCGCTACGTCGAACGAGTGGCCTCTCCCGCAACGCACCGTGCGATCGGTTACCCCGACCGGGTCACCGCAGACCGAACACCGCAGCGACCGGACGATCTCCGGTGGCAGTGGGTCATGGCCGGATACACGTGCGTTCATGGACCTATTCGACCATGAGGTTTCGCAACCGGACAGAACGCACCAGGTCTCCGGAAACCTGGCCGTAACAACGCCGCACCGACAGTTCACGCGGGTGAAACCTGAATCGCCGCCCGAGGAAACACCGCGGTCCAAAGATTCCTGCGCAGTACACCCCAGGCACGGGAGGAAGATTGTGCTGAACGCAGGAGACACCGCATGGGTGTTGATCAGCGCCGCGCTGGTCATGCTCATGACACCGGGATTGGCGTTCTTCTACGGCGGCATGGTCCGCGCGAAGAGCGTCCTGAACATGTTGATGATGAACTTCATCGCGCTCGCCGTAGTCGGTGTCCTCTGGACGCTGTACGGCTTCACGATGGCGTTCGGCAACGATATCGGCGGAGGATTGCTCGGTAACTTCGACTTCGCCGGTCTCTCGAACATCTCCGGCAAACTCGCCGGGTTCGCGACCGCCGCCACCGACACCGCGCCCGAGGTCGCCTGGCCCGGTGCGGACGCGCTGCCGTTGTTCGCCTTCGTGATGTTCCAGCTGATGTTCGCGATCATCACGCCCGCGCTGATCTCCGGTGCCATCGCCGACCGCGCCAAGTTCTGGGGCTGGACGCTGTTCGTCGCGGTGTGGGTGACCGTCGTGTACTTCCCGGTCGCGCACTGGGTGTTCTCGTTCAACGGCTTCATCAGCGCCGATTCGGTCGGCGGCTGGATCGCCAACCAGCTCAAGGCGCTCGACTTCGCGGGCGGTACCGCGGTCCACATCAACGCCGGTGCGGCGGGACTGGCGCTCGCGATCGTGCTCGGCAAGCGCAAGGGCTGGCCGAAGGGCACCGGACGTCCGCACAACGTCCCGTTCGTGCTGCTGGGTGCCGCGCTCCTGTGGTTCGGCTGGTACGGCTTCAACGCCGGTTCGTCGCTGGCCGCCAACGACCTCGCCGCCGTCGCGTTCACCAACACCACCGTCGCGACCGCCGCCGCCATCCTCGGCTGGCTGATCATCGAGCAGATCAAGGTCGGCAAGCCGACCACCCTCGGCGCCGCCTCCGGTGCCGTCGCGGGTCTCGTCGCGATCACCCCGGCGGCCGGTTTCGTCAGCCCGCTGGGTGCCATCGCCATCGGCCTCATCGCCGGTGCCCTGTGCGCGCTGGCGATCAGCCTCAAGTTCCGCTTCGGATTCGACGACTCCCTCGACGTCGTCGGTGTCCACCTCGTGGGTGGTCTCGTCGGCACGCTGCTCATCGGTTTCTTCGGCACCACCAGCGTCAACTCGCTCGGCGTCGACGGCCTGTTCTACGGCGGCGGCCTCGGCCAGCTGGGCAAGCAGGCGCTCGCGGCGGCCGTCGTCCTCGGCTACTCGTTCGTGCTCACCTTCGTCATCGGCTGGGTGATCAAGAAGCTCGGCGGGTTCCGCGTCAGCGCGGAGGACGAGGTCAGTGGTATCGATGAAGCCCAGCACGCGGAGAGCGCGTACGACTTCACCGGATCGGGCGGCGGCCTCGGCCAGCCGAGCTCCATCCCGGTCAAGTCGTCCACCGGAAACGCGGCCACGAAACTCGAGGAGAGCAAGGCATGAAGCTGATCACCGCGATCGTGAAGCCGTTCACGCTCGACGACGTCCGCTCCGCGCTGGAGCAGCTGGGCGTGCTCGGCATGACGGTCAGCGAGGTGCAGGGCTACGGCAGGCAGAAGGGCCACACCGAGGTCTACCGGGGTGCCGAGTACTCCGTGGACTTCGTGGCGAAGCTGCGGGTCGAGGTCGTCACCGACGATTCCAACGTCGAGAAGGTGCTCGACGCGATCACCACGGCCGCCCACACCGGCAAGATCGGTGACGGCAAGATCTGGGTGACGCCGGTGGAGACGGTCATCCGGGTACGCACCGGCGAGCGCGGCTCGGACGCCCTATAGGCGTCACGGATGGCCGACGGGGGTGAACTGGTCAAGGCCACCGAGCGGTTGCTCGAGGGCAGGCACGGGAGGCTGGGGGCGACCGCGTTGCGGGCGGCCCTGGTCGACCTCTACGAATTCTGGTTGGGCAAGGGCGCTGCGGCGGCCGGCGTCGACACCGCTGAACCCGGTGTCGCGCTGGCCGCCGTCGGCGGCCTGGGGCGCAGCGAGCTGGTGCCCTTCTCCGATCTCGATCTTTTGTTGCTGCACAACGGGAACTCGCGGGTCGGCGAGATCGCCGACGCGATCTGGTACCCGTTGTGGGACGCCAAGATCGGTCTCGATCACTCGGTGCGCACTCCGGGTGAGGCGCTGAAGGTGGCGTCCGAGGACCTGCGGACCGCGGTGGGGCTGCTCGACATCCGCCACATCTCCGGGGACGCCGAGATCACCGCCAGGCTGGCGGCCGCGGCACGGGACCAGTGGCGGCGGACCGCGAGGAAACGGATGGGCGAGCTGGCTGACGCGGTGCGTCAGCGCTGGGCCCGCAGTGGCGAGATCGCGCAGTCCGCCGAGCCGGATCTCAAGCACGGCAGGGGTGGGCTTCGCGACTTCGCCGTCTTGGAAGCGCTGGCGGCGGCACAGCTGACGGCGAGACCCGGCGAGGAACTACTGGCCGCGAAGAGCCTGCTGCTCGACGTCCGGACGGAACTGCGCCGGGAACTGCGCCGTGAGCGGGACATCCTCAGCGCGCCGGAGGCCGAGACGGTCGCGGGCGAGCTCGGGTTCGGCGACCGGTTCACCTTGGCGCGCAAGCTTTCCGGTGTCGGCAGGACGATCGCGTACGCGGTGGACGTCGCGCTCCGGTCCACTGTGGAACCGCCAAGGGCGCGGTTCGGGCGGCGGCCGGTGCGGACGCCGCTCGACGAGGGTGTCGTCCTGCACGGGAACGAAGTCGCGCTGGCGCGGGACGCGGTGCCCGCCAAGGATCCGGCCCTGCTGCTGCGGGTCGCCGCGGCGTCGGCCCGGATCCGGAAGCCCATCGCGCACGGGACCCTGCGGGCCCTCGCCGAAACCGCGCCGGAACTGCGCGCACCGTGGCCCGCCGACGCCCTCAAAGCGCTGGTGGAATTGCTCGGCGCGGGCGAGGGACTCGTCGACGCCGTGGAGGCGCTGGACCGCACCGGCCTGTGGGCGCGCCTGTTCCCCGAATGGGGGGCGGTGCGGGATCTCCCGCCGAGATCGCCGGTGCACTCCTGGACCGTCGACAGGCATCTCGTGCGTGCCGCGGTCGAGGCGTCGAAACTGACGACCACCGTTTCGCGGCCGGATCTGCTGCTGATCGGCGCGCTGCTGCACGACATCGGCAAGGGCCGCGACGCGGACCACTCCGAACTCGGCGCGAAGATCAGCGCCCAGGTCGCGGCCCGGCTCGGGCTGACGGACGCCGATTCGGCGCTGGTCGCGGCGATGGTCCGGCATCACCTGCTGCTGCCGCACACCGCGACGCGGCGGGACATCAGCGATCCCGCGACGATCCAGCGGGTGACGAAGACGCTCGACGAGAACCTCGTCCTGCTGGAACTGCTGCACGCCCTGACGACGGCCGATTCGCTGGCCACCGGGCCTGGCGTGTGGACCGACTGGAAGGCACGCCTGCTCGCCGAACTCGTCTCCGGTTGCGAAGAAGCCTTGCACGGAAAGGGTTTCGTGCCGCCGGAGCCGATGGGTGCCGAACAGCGGGAGCTCGTCGCCGAAGCCGTCGCGTCCGGCCGTGGCGAGGTGCGCATCACCGCCGCCGGCAAGGTCGTGACCGTGGTGCTGGCGGTCCCGGCCCGCGCGGAACTGCTGGCTCCCGCGGCCGGGGTGCTCGCGCTGAACTCGCTCGAAGTCCACGCGGCGGTGCTGCGCGGGCACGACGGGGGACGGGCCGGCGTGTTCACGGCGTCGCCGAAGTTCGGCTCGCTGCCCGACGTCACCCTGCTGCGTGAGCAGTTCGCGCGGGCGGTGGCCGGGACGCTGCCGCTCACCCAGCGGCTCGCGGCCAAGGAACGGGACTACGGCGGAGGGGAGACGCCGGCGGCAGAAGCGAAGGTGATCTGGTTCGACGACGAGACCAGCGGGCACGACACGGTCGTGGTCGAACTACGGGCCGCGAACCGGATCGGGCTGCTGTACCGGGTCGCGGGCGCGCTGCGCCGGTGCGAGGCCGAGGTGCGCTGGGCGAAGGTGGCCACGCTCGGTGGCGCCGTCGTCGACTCGTTCGCCGTCGCGCCGCGGGCGGGCCGCGTCGACCAGGAGTGGCGGTCGAAGATCGAAGCCGCGCTGCTGGCCGCCGCTTCCTGACCCCCGCTGATCGTTTGAACCCACGGCCGCCGGGTAGGCCAGTGGCATGCCGGACCCCACCTTGCTCGCCTTGGGGTCCGCGTTGTCCTACGGGGTGGTCGACTTCGCGGGCGGCCTGCTCGCGCGGAAGGCGGCCCCCGTCGCCGTCGCGTTCGCGGGGCAGGCGGCGGGTTTCGTCTTCATGCTCGGCGCGGCTTCCCTGCTGACGCCGGAAGCTCCGTCCCTCCCGGACCTCGGCTGGGGTGCGGCGTCCGGGGTGGGCACGGGCATCGGCATGGTCTTCCTGTTCCGGGCGATGGCCAGTGGCGCGTTGAGCATCGTGGTACCGCTCAGCGCGGTGGGGAGCGTGACACTGCCGGTGATCGCCGGTGTGGCGTTACTCGGCGAACGCCCCTCGGCGCCGGCCTGGTCCGGAACCGGACTGGCGATCTGCGCGCTGTGGGCGGTGTCGCGTTCCGGCCACGGCGAGGAGCCGGGGACGACGCCCGCCGCTCGCGTCGCGCTCATCGCGAGCGTGGGTTTCGCCGTCCAATACCTCGCCCTCGCGCAGGCGGCGCCGCAAGCCGGTCTCTGGCCGTTGGTGGCGAGCAGGCTCGCCGCGACGCTGACGGTCGTGCCCATGGCACTGCCCTCGGGGAGCGGCCTGTGCCTTCCTCCACGCCTGGCGGCACTTTCCGCGCTGAACGGGTGTTTCGCCGCGTTGTCGCTGATGCTCTACCTGTTCGCCACCCGGGAGGGACTGACCACGATCGCCGTCGTCCTCGCGTCGTTCTACCCGGTCGTTCCGGTGGTGCTCGGCGTCGTGGCGTTGCGTGAGCGGCCGTCACGGATCCAGGCGGCCGGTCTCGCCGGAGCGGCGGCCGCGGTGGTTCTGCTCGGCGTCGGCTGACCTCGATCGGGGTGTCGTGCGAATCGCGGAGGGTAGCGGTGGCAGGATGTGCGCGGTCGAGACCCGAAGGAGCCGGAGGGGCGGTGAGCACGTGCTCGACCACGAGCAGGACTCGCCCGGACCGCAGCGGATCACGCTTCCGCCGACGGTCGTGGCCTCCCATCTCCGTGCGTGCGCGGACGACCTCGCCGTCTCCCTCACCGCGTCCGGTACCGCCGCGACCGTGCCCGAACTGCTCAAAGTGGTCCGGCACCTCGTCGCGGGGCAGCAGGCCCTCGCCATCGCGCTCGAAGGCATGGCCGGCCGGGTCGAAGGGGGAGGGGAAGGCGCGTTGGCCACCGCCCCGATGATCGACGTCGAGGTCGTCGCCGAAGTGCTCCGTGCGGCGGCCACCGCTGTCGACTGTTCGGCCGAGGCACTCGCCGAATCCCGACCGTCCTTCGAATGTGTGAGCGAATCGGTCGCCCCTGACACCCGTTTGTAGCTGTCCCGCTCCTTCGGCGCGTGGATACGCTGACCAGCGGAGGTGGGCCATGCGTGCGGTGTGGAAAGGCACGATCGGATTCGGGACCTACGCCATCCAGGTGAAGGCGTACAGCGCGACCGAGGAGCACAACGTCCCCCTCCACCAGGTGCACGAGCCAGACGGTGGCCGGGTGCGGGTGAAGTGGGTCTGCGAGGTCGACGGCGCCGAGGTGCCCGCGGCCGAGATCGCCAAGGGATACCCCGTCCCCAACGGTGACGTCGTCCTGCTGACCGCCGGGGATTTCGCGTCGCTGCTCCCGCCGACCACCCAGTCGATGGATGTCGTCGCCTTCACCCCCGCCGAGCAGGTCGACCCGATGTACTTCGCGCGCAGCTATTACCTCGAACCGGAACCGGCCGGCACCAAGCCGTACGTGTTGTTGAGCGAGGCGCTGCAGCAGTCCGGGCGGATCGCGATCGTGAAGGTGACCCTGCGGCAGCGCGAAACACTGGGCGCGCTGCGCGTGCGGGACCAGGTGATCCTGCTCGAGACGATGCTGTGGCCCGACGAGATCCGGCGGCCCGACTTCCCGTTCCTGCACGAGGACGTCGACCTGCGGCGCGGTGAACTGCGGAACGCGGTCTCGCTGATCGAGGACCTCACGCGGGATTTCGATCCTGGCCGGTACACCGATCACTACCGCGAAGCGCTCGAAGCGCTCATCCAGGCCAAGCTGGACGGCGACGACGTCCTCCAGCCGACCGCCGCCGAACAGGCCGAAGGCGTGACGCGGCTGCTGGCGGCATTGCAGCAGGGCCCGGTCGAGAAAGCCAAGGAAGCGGCGGGCAAGGCACGCCAGGCGCGGACGCGGGCGAAGCGGGCTTCGTCGTCGGCCAAGACCAGTTGAGTAGATCTACTCAGGGGGAGTTGGGGGTCTTCACGCTGCCGTGACCCCAGGGTGACCGGGCAAGGTTATGCCATCGCGCGGAGAGAGCGCGGGCAGCGAATCGCCTGGTACTGGGGGTCCGGCGATACCGAGTCCCGCGAAGCTCGCCAAGTGTGCTTACGGTCGGCTCGCGGGGAGGCGAGCCTTCCGTAGGGGCTCCGGTACCGGTCTGCGAGGGGCGATCGGTCCCGGAGCCCTGTTTTGCGCTAGAAAGGCGAGTGTGGTGAATCCCTGGGGCGATTGTCAGATCGATGAGTGTGCTGCTGTCCGCTTCGGCGACTTCGATCGTTGCCTTGCTCATCTGGAACCAGGCGATCTGGATACAGCTCTGGCTGGACTCAAGCCTGGCGACGACGTCGATCTGCGCGCGACCGTGCTGTCGAAGGAACTGGTCGGTCGCTTGCTGCGCGCCGTGCGAAACGCAGATGCACGACCGAGCTTCGGCCGTGCCGATTTCACTCTCGCTCGCTTTCCCGATAAGCGCACGCATTTCAAGGACGCCGTCTTCGATTCGGTCACCTTCAATGACGTGATCTTCAGTGACCACGTCAGCTTCGAGGGAACCGACTTCGGACAGTTTTGTTCCTTCGTGGGAGCACGTTTCTCCGCGAACACGAGCTTTGCGCAGGCCCGGTTCGGCGAACTTCTCGTTCGCCATGCGAAGTTCGGCCCGGTTCAATTTCGAGATGTGGTTTTCGACGGCCCAGCTCTCTTCGCCGAGGAAACAGAATTCGCCGGCCCGGCCAATTTTGCGGGCGCCACTTTCGCCGGGCCGGTCGAGTTTCGGCGGACGAAGTTCGCCGGTGGCGCCTGGTTCGCCGAGGCGAGATTCCATATTGATCCGGGTTTCGACACCGTGCGTTTCGAGGGAGATTCCAGCTTTGCGGGGGCGGAGTTCGAGCGAACGGAACGAATCGGACCTCTGCTGGCTCGCGACTTGAGCTTCTCGCACGCCGTTTTCCAGAGGCGGGTGATTGTCGAAGTGGTGGCCACCACGTTGAACTGTGCCGAGGCCACTTTTCACGAAGGGAGCACCCTGGCGCTGCGCGGTGGCGAGATCGATCTCGAGCGGGCGGTGTTCGGCAAGCCTTCAACAGTCAGTGCCGCCGACCGGCCGTTCTTTGAGGATGAGCCGTCTGCGGCGATGCTCAAGCCGAGCCTGTTGTCGATCCGCGGCGTCGATGTCGCGGATCTCGTGCTCACCGACATCGACCTCGCGAGCTGTCTTTTCGCCGGCGCGCACCATCTGGACAAGCTCCGTATCGAAGGCGACTGCGAGTTCGGCACCTTTCGGCGGCGGCAGGCCCTCGCCGAGGAACGCGCCTGGTGGCGGAAGAGTCCCGAGGCCATCGGCCCGCGCCGCATCGCCGACCTCTACCGCCAGCTCCGCAAGGCACAGGAAGACGGCAAGAACGAACCCGGTGCCGCCGACTTCTACTACGGCGAGATGGAGATGCGCCGCCACAGCCGGGCGACCCCGTGGTCCGAGCGCGTCATCCTCCATCTCTACTGGCTCGTCTCCGGCTACGGCCTTCGCGCCCTCAGGGCCCTCGCCACCCTGGCCGTTCTCATAGCCGTCGTAAGCACGAGCATGTGGATAGGCGGTTTCAAGACCACGCCCGCTTTGGGCGACACCTTGATCTACGTCGCCCAAAGCACCGTTTCGCTGGAAACGAAACTGGCGTCGCTGCCGAAGGACCTGACGCCGCTCGGAGAGGTCTTGCGGCTGGTCACGCGCGTCCTCGGGCCGCTGCTGCTCGGCCTGGCCCTGCTGGCCGTGCGCAACCGCGTCAAACGCTGACCTCCGACACCGACTACCCTGGGAAGCCGCCGGTTGGTACCGGCGAGCCACAACGACCCAGCTGGAGCGTGCACACCCGTGTTCGACACCCTCTCCGATCGGCTCACGTCCGCCCTGCAGACGCTGTCTCGCAAGGGCAGGCTCTCCGACGCCGACATCGACGCCACCGCGCGCGAGATCCGTATCGCGCTGCTCGAGGCGGATGTCGCGCTGTCTGTGGTCAAGGACTTCATCGCCCGGATCAAGGAGCGCGCCAAGGGCGCCGAGGT
Source organism: Amycolatopsis sp. NPDC043889 (assembly GCF_056435645.1). NCBI lineage: Bacteria > Bacillati > Actinomycetota > Actinomycetes > Pseudonocardiales > Pseudonocardiaceae > Amycolatopsis > Amycolatopsis sp. NPDC043889. The sequence continues at coordinate 57,003 of NZ_JBWKEC010000005.1, read as the reverse complement.
GCACGGCGCGCTGAACCCGGCGCAGCAGGTCATCAAGATCGTCAACGAGGAACTCGTCACCATCCTCGGCGGCGAGACCAGGCGGCTCACGTTCGCGAAGAACCCGCCGACGGTCATCATGCTCGCGGGTCTGCAGGGTGCCGGTAAGACGACGCTCGCTGGCAAGCTCGCGATGTGGCTGAAGAAGCAGGGTCACGCGCCGATGCTGGTCGCGTGTGACCTCCAGCGTCCCAACGCGGTCACGCAGCTGCAGGTCGTCGGCGAGCGGGCCGGGGTCGCGGTCTTCGCGCCCGAGCCCGGGAACGGCGTCGGCGACCCGGTCGACGTCGCCCGCCGCGCCATCGACGAGGCCAAGCGCGCCCAGCACGACATCGTCCTGGTCGACACCGCCGGCCGTCTCGGCGTCGACGAAGAGCTGATGAAGCAGGCCGCGGACATCCGCGACGCCGTTTCGCCGGACGAGACGCTGTTCGTCGTCGACGCGATGATCGGTCAGGACGCGGTCACCACGGCCGAGGCGTTCCGCGACGGCGTCGGCTTCACCGGTGTCGTGCTCACCAAGCTCGACGGTGACGCCCGCGGTGGTGCCGCGCTGTCCGTCCGCCAGGTCACCGGCCAGCCGATCCTGTTCGCCTCCAACGGTGAGAAGCTCGAGGACTTCGACCTCTTCCACCCGGACCGGATGGCCAGCCGCATCCTCGGCATGGGCGACGTGCTCAGCCTCATCGAACAGGCCGAGCAGCACTTCGACCAGGAGAAGGCCGAGCAGACGGCGGCCAAACTCGGCAGCGGCCAGCTCACCCTCGAAGACTTCCTCGAGCAGATGCTCGCGGTCCGCAAGATGGGCCCGATCGGCAACCTGCTCGGCATGCTGCCCGGCGCCGGGCAGATGAAGGACCAGCTCGCGCAGGTCGACGACAAGCAGCTCGACAAGCTGCAGGCGATCATCCGCGGCATGACCCCCGCCGAGCGGGCCGACCCGAAGATCATCAACGCCTCGCGCCGCGTCCGGATCTCGAAGGGCTCCGGTGTCGCCGTCCGCGACGTCAACGACCTGGTCAACCGGTTCTTCGAAGCGCGCAAGATGATGGCGCAGATGGCGGGCCGGTTCGGCTTCGGCGGCGGAGGCGGCGGCAGCAAGAACCGCAAGGGCAAGAAGGGGAAGAAGGGCAAGGGGCGCGGCCCGACGCAGCCCAAGGTCCGTGGCGGCTTCCCCGGCGGCATGCCGATGCTCCCCCCGGGCGGCGGTATGCCCGGTGGAATGCCCGACCTCTCGCAGCTCGGCGGCATGAACGACGTACCAGGGTTCGACCCGAAGAAGTTCAAGCTGCCGAAGGACAAGTAGCCCCGTGAAAGCGCTGCACCTGGCCGGCGTCGTCCTGCCGGACGGCGAGCACCGCGAGCTGTGGGTCACCGGCGGCCGGATCACCACCGAACCGGTCGCCGGAGCGGAAACCGTGGTCCGGGAAGGCTTTCTGGTTCCCGGGCTGGTCGACGCGCATTGTCACCCCGGGATCGGCGTCGGCGGCGCGACCACGCTGGAAGAGGCCGCCGAACAGGCGATCACCGATCGCGACGCCGGGACGCTGCTGATCCGCGACTGCGGGCTGCCGATCGACGTCCGGCCGTTGCAGGAGCGGGCCGATCTGCCGCGGATCATCCGCGCCGGACGGCATCTCGCCCTGCGCAAGCTCTACATCCCCGGCCTGGGCATCGAACTCGAAGACCCTTCCGAACTGCCGAAGGCGGTCGCCGAACAAGCGCGTGACGGTGACGGCTGGGTCAAACTCGTCGGCGACTGGATCGACCGCGGTGTAGGCGATCTCGCGCCGCTCTGGCCCGACGACGTCCTCGCCGAGGCCATCGCCGCCGCGCACGCAGAGGGCGCCAAGGTGACGGCGCACGTGTTCGGCCAGGCCGCGTTGCCGGGCCTGATCGACGCGGGGATCGATTGCCTCGAACACGGCACTGAGCTTTCTACGGACCAGCTGGACGTCCTCGCCGAACGCGGGATCGCGCTCGTGCCGACTCTGATCAACATCGAGAATTTCCCGGGTATCGCGGACAAGGCAGGCAAATACCCGGTGTACGCCGACCACATGCGGGCACTGCACGCCGGCGTGGGGGAGATGGTCTCGACGGCGATCGAGGCGGGCGTCGCGGTGTACGCCGGAAGCGACGCGGGCGGCATGGTCGAGCACGGCAGGCTCGTCGACGAGATCGAGGCGCTGCACAAGGCGGGCATGTCCGCGGAGAAGGCGCTGGCTTCGGCTTCGTGGGCGGCCCGCGAATGGCTCGGCGTACCGGGAATCGTCGACGGCGCGCCGGCCGATCTGCTCGTCTACCCGTCCGATCCGCGCGAGGATCTCGCGGTGCTGCGGCATCCGAGCCACATCGTCCTGCGTGGCAAGATCTACGCCTGACCCGACTCCATCCGTGACCGGAGCGGCACTGGGCCGTGTCCTGTGAGTCTTGTCCGCGGTCTCCGTGCCGCCAGGAACCACCTGGATCACGAATCCCATCGAACAAGACTCACAGGACACGGCCTAGCGTGGAGGCGTGGTGGACGACGGGCAGGCTCGCGAGCGGTTGGTGCTCGGAGCGCACTGGGGCTTTGTAGCGTTCTTCGCGGGCATCGCCGGATACCACCTCGTCACGCTCGTCATGAGCTTCCTGATGTCAGGCCGCTTCGGCGGCTACGACCCGCTCGAACTCCGTGACGTCGGCCCGCTGCTGATCCTCGCGTTCCTGCCGACCCTCGTGCTCGGTCTCGGCCCGGCGGTCGGCTCACGCGTTTGGGGGCAGGGGCTCCGCACGGACTTCGGGCTCAAACCCACCTGGCGCGACGTCCGGATCGGGCTCGCTTGCGGGGCCGCCGCGCTCGCCGCCGGCTACCTCCTCAACCTGCTCCTGCTCGCCGTGTACGGGACCGACAGCGACGACAGGACCTTCTCCGACGTCTCGCCCGGCCCGATCACCGAGCTGTCGGGCACCACCGACGGCGACACGATCTGGCTGGTGCTGGCCGCGGTCATCGTCGTCCTCGCCGCTCCGGTCACCGAAGAACTGCTGTTCCGCGGCACGCTGTGGAACGCCATGGGCTTCCACCGCCTGCCCTCGTGGGTGATCCTGCTGGTCACCGCACTGGTGTTCGCCCAGTTGCACGGCGAGGCCGCGCGCACGATCGCGTTGTTCGGCCAGGGCATCGCCATCGGTCTCGCCCGCTACCTCTCCGGCAGGGTGAGCGCGTCCGTCATCGCGCACGCCGCCAACAACCTCCCACCGGCTGTATTGCTCTTCGCGGCGAGGTGATCGCCGGTCCAGGCGGTTAGAGTCTTTGAGTAACCGAACGATCACCGGAGGATCGGCGTGACCGTATCTCAGCCCAGGGAGCCGATCCCCGAGGCCGCGCCGCCGGATGAGCTCATTGCCGGAGGTGAGGTGGCCGCGCCCGACACGCCACCGCCGCATCGCTGGGGATTCGGGGCCTTCCTCCTGGTGGAAGCCGTCCTGCTGGCGTCGGCGGCGTTCATCAGCGTCCTGCTCGGCGACGTCCAGCCCGGTCAGCCCCTGCCGATGCGCATGGTGCTGCTGGGCACCATGCTGCCGACGATGATCGCCGCCGGGGTCGCGCTGCTGATCACCCGCCTGCGTGGCAATGGTCCATTCACCGACCTGCGGATCGGCTGGAGCTGGGCCGACGTCAAGGTCGGGCTCAAGCTCGGTGTGCTCGGGCTCGGGTTCACCTCGCTCGCCGCCTACATCTGGACGCAGGTCGTCGGCGACGAGAACGCGACCTCGGCGATCAGCGCGCTCGTGGAGGACCGGCGGATGTCGGTCTCGGCGGCCGTGGTCATGTTCATCTACCTGTGGCTGGTCGGGCCGATCTGCGAGGAGATCATCTACCGCGGCCTCTTGTGGGGCGCGGTGGAACGGTTGACGTGGCGCACCGAACGCTGGGGGAGGATCGCGGCGTTCCTGGTCTCCACGGCCGTTTTCGCGGCGAGCCACCTGGAACCGCTGCGCACTACGTTGCTGCTGGTGATCGCGATCCCGATCGGGCTGGCCAGGGTGTTCACCGGGCGGCTGCTCGGCAGCGTGGTCGCCCATCAGGTGAACAACTTCCTCCCGGCCGTGACGATCCTGCTGGCCTCGCTCGGGATAGCCGCGTTCTGACAGCCGATCAGCGTCTGGCAGAATGTACGCTTGCCTGCTTTGGCCGGACCCTCTCACCGCGCCCGAGCTCACCCTTCGGGTGTGCGCAGCCGTGTCCCCACTCGGCTGGCGTGCGCCTTCCACATGCATCAGAGAGAACTGAGGAGTACCCACACCCGTGGCCGTCAAGATCAAGCTGCAGCGTCTCGGCAAGATCCGTGCGCCGTACTACCGCATCATCGTCGCCGACGCGCGCACCCGCCGTGATGGCAAGGCCATCGAGACGATCGGCAAGTACCACCCCAAGGAAGAGCCGAGCTTCATCGAGGTCGACACCGAGCGGGCCCAGCACTGGCTGTCCGTCGGTGCCCAGCCGACCGAGCCGGTCCAGCGCATCCTCGAGATCACCGGTGACTGGCAGAAGTTCAAGGGCCTGCCGGGCGCCGAGGGCACCCTGAAGGTCGCCGAGCCGAAGCCGTCGAAGCAGGACCTGTTCAACGCCGCGCTCGCCGCCGCCGGTGACTCGGCCTCCGCCGAGGCCACCACGCCGAAGAAGAAGTCCGCTCCGAAGAAGGCCGAAGCCGACAAGGCCGAAGCCGCCGAGGGTGACAAGGCCGAGGCGTGAGCTTCCTCGCTGACTCCCTCGAGCACCTGGTGCGCGGGATCGTCGACAACCCGGACGAGGTCCGGGTCGAGCTGCTGACCACGCGTCGTGGCCGCACGCTCGAGGTGCACGTGCACCCCGACGATCTCGGCAAGGTGATCGGCCGGGGCGGTCGTACCGCGACCGCCCTGCGCACCGTCATGGGCGGCATCGGTGGCCGCGGCGTCCGCGTGGACGTCGTCGACACCGATCGCTGACCAAGGACACAACGGGATGGACGTCGTAGTCGGCCGGATCGCCAAGGCGCACGGAATCCGCGGGGAGCTCGCGGTGGACGTGCGCACGGACTCGCCGGAACAGCGGTTCGCGGTCGGTTCGGCCGTCACGACGAAGCTGCGTGACGGCAGCAGCAGGGACCTCACCATCGCAGCCGCCCGCGAGCACAGCGGGCGGCTGCTGGTGCGTTTCGAAGAGGTGCTGACCAGGGACGTCGCGGAGACCCTCCGCGGCGCGCTGCTGATCGCCGACACCTCGACGCTGCCGCCGACCGAAGACCCCGATGAGTTCTACGACCACGAACTCGAAGGCCTGCGGGCCGAACTCGCCGACGGCACGGTCGTCGGCAAGGTGCTCGAAATCGTGCACTCGCCCGCCGGTGAGCTGCTGTCGATCGAGCACGACGGACGCGAGGTGCTGGTGCCGTTCGTGAAGGCGATCGTCCCGGCGGTCGACGTCCCGGGCGGCCGCGTGGTCATCGACCCGCCGGAAGGCCTGCTGGACGCCTGATGCGCCTCGACGTGGTCACGATCTTCCCCGAATACCTCGATCCGCTCCGCGCCGCGCTGCTCGGGCGTGCGATCGACCGCGGCCTCATCGAGGTCGGCGTCCACGACCTGCGGGACTGGACGCACGACGTCCACCGCGCCGTCGACGACGCGCCGTACGGCGGCGGGCCCGGCATGGTGATGAAACCGCAGATCTGGGGCCCCGCCCTGGACGACGTCTGCGGCGAGAACACCCGCCTCGTGGTCCCGACCCCCGCCGGTCGGCCGTTCACCCAGGCCATGGCCCACCAGTACGCCGCCGAAGAGCACCTGGTGTTCGCGTGCGGCCGCTACGAGGGCATCGACCAGCGGGTGATCGACGACGCCGCGAGGCGGATGCCCGTCGACGAGGTCTCCATCGGCGACTACGTGCTGGTCGGCGGCGAGGCCGCGGTACTGGTGATGGTCGAGGCCGTCGTCCGGCTGCTGCCCGGAGTCCTCGGCAACGCCCGCTCCGCCGAGGAGGACTCGTTCTCCGACGGGCTGCTCGAAGGCCCCAGCTACACCCGGCCGGAGGTCTGGCGCGACCTGGCCGTACCGGACGTCCTGCGTTCGGGAAACCACGCGCTGATCGACCGCTGGCGCCGCGACCAGGCGCTGGAACGCACCGTGCGGCGCAGGCCCGAACTGATCGGGCAACTGCCGGAAGGTAGTCTCGACAAGCACGATCTCGCCGTCCTCGAGCGGTTGCACGAGGACGGCGGCCAGGCCGGGTCAAACGCCTGAGACCTGGTCTGCAATACTTGACAGGTTGGCGTGAGTGGACGCGCGGCTTCGCAGCCGGCGCCGTACACCGGAACGCCATCAGCCCCCGGGTAGGTCGCAGTGCCCGACACTGCGCGCCCAAGCTGCACGTAAGCCATACGAAGACGAGGACGGACCACCGATGAACACCCTGGACGCGCTGGACGCGCAGTCACTGCGTTCCGACATCCCGGACTTCCGACCGGGCGACACGCTCAAGGTTCACGTCCGCGTCATCGAGGGCAACCGCGAGCGCAACCAGATCTTCCAGGGCGTCGTGCTGCGTCGCCAGGGCGGCGGCATCCGCGAGACCTTCACGGTCCGCAAGGTGTCGTTCGGCATCGGCGTGGAGCGCACCTTCCCGGTGCACTCGCCGAACATCGCCGAGGTCGAGGTCTTCAAGCGCGGTGACGTCCGCCGGGCGAAGCTGTACTACCTCCGCGAGCTGCGCGGCAAGGCCGCCAAGATCAAGGAACGCCGCGAAAACCGCGAGACGACCTCCGCCAAGTAGGTAGCCGCACGGTTACAGGTAACCTGGCGTCGTGGTCGAACCCGTGTCCCAGAACACCTCCGAAGACGAGCCCGATCGCCCCGAAGAGGAGCGCCCCACCAGGGCCTCCCGGCGGGGCCGGTCCGGCTCCAAGAAATTCGGCAAGGTCAACAAGAAGCGGTCGTTCTGGAAGGAACTGCCGATCCTGATCGTCGTGGCACTCGTGCTGACGATCTTGATCCAGCAGTTCCTCGCCAAGGTCTACATGATCCCCTCGGGGTCGATGGAGACCACGCTGCACGGCTGCGCGGGGTGCACGGGCGACCGGATCCTGGTCGACCGGATCACGTACGACTTCACCGATCCCGGCCCCGGCGACGTGGTCGTCTTCAAGGGACCGCCCGCCTGGGTCGGCGAGATCGACACGCCGGAGTCCAGCAACATCTTCGTCACCGGATTCCGCACGCTGGGTTCCCTGATCGGGTTCGCGCCGCCGGACGAGCGTGACTTCGTCAAGCGGATCATCGCGACCGCCGGGCAGACTGTGCAGTGCTGCGATCCGCAGAACCGGGTGATCGTGGACGGCAAGGCGCTCGACGAGCCGTACATCCACTGGGAACCGGGTTCCAATGTGGACGAGAGCGGCAAGCCCGTCCAGGACACGTTCGCTCCGGTCAAGGTGCCTGCCGGCTATGTCTGGGTGATGGGCGACAACCGCAACAATTCGAGCGACTCACGGCGCCAGGGCGGCGGCGGGGTCAACGGCGCGATTCCGGTCGAGAACATCATCGGGAAGGCGCGGATCATCGTGCTCCCGCCGGGCCGCTGGGGCGGCGTTTCGGACCACAACCCGCAGGCGAACGCCCAGCCGCTGGCGCTCAGTGCGCCCGCCTGGCAGCAGGGGCTTCCCCTCGGCGTCGGTGTCGCCGCGGCGTGGCCCGTGCTCTTCCTCGGCAGGCGGATGTCGGCCGGAGTGCGCAAGGCGGTCGACCGGAGGCGGTAAGGCCTTGAGATTTCCTGTACCGCTCACACCGGCCGAGCCGCTTCGGCCGCCGCGGGCAGTGGTGCGTGGTGACCTCTTCTGGGGGTTGCAGGGTGCGCTGGACCGGCGGGGCCTCGGGCCCGTCGCCGGAGTCGACGAGGCAGGGCGCGGCGCTTGCGCCGGCCCGCTCGTCGTGGCCGCCTGTGTCCTGCGCCCGGGGGACGCTGCCCGCCTGCCCGAGCTCACCGACTCGAAGGTGCTCACGGCCAAGGCTCGCGACCGGGTGTACGACCGGGTCGTCCAGCGTGCCGTCGACTACTCGGTCATCGTCATCCCGGCCGCCGAGATCGACCTGTTCGGCATCCATGTCATGAACCTCGAAGGCATGCGGCGCGCCGTCTCGGCGCTGCGGAACACACCTGGCTACGTCCTGACCGACGGATTCCGCGTGTCCGGGCTGCCCGCCCCGAGCGTCCCGGTGCTCAAAGGGGACAAGGCCGTCGCGTGCGTGGCGGCGGCGTCCGTGCTGGCCAAGGTCACCCGGGACCGCATCATGGGCGACCTGCACGACGTCCACCCGCATTACGGTTTCGACGTGCACAAGGGGTACAGCACCACCGACCACAGCGCGGCGCTGGACACTCACGGTCCGAGCCCGGTCCATCGCTGGTCGTACACGAACGTGGCCACCGCGGCCGCCGCGCACCGCGTGCCACCACCTCACCCGGTGGTGCTGACCGTCGCGGCACTGGAAAACCCGAGCGTGCCGATACGTGCCCTCGGCCCGTACGTGGGTGACAATGAACGCTCCGCCGCTGGAACAGCAGCAAAATCGCGAGGAGGGGCGCGGATTTCATGAGCGCAGAGGATCTCGAGAAGTACGAGACCGAGATGGAGCTCTCGCTTTACCGCGAGTATCGCGACATAGTCGGCCAGTTCTCGTACGTGGTGGAGACCGAGCGGCGGTTCTATCTGGCCAACGCCGTCGACGTGCAGGTGCGCGACGGCGGCGGTGAGGTGTACTTCGAGGTCCGCATGTCCGACGCGTGGGTCTGGGACATGTACCGGCCAGCACGGTTCGTCAAGCACGTCCGGGTCATCACGTTCAAGGACGTCAACGTCGAGGAACTCGACAAACCGGATCTCCGGTTGCCGGAGGACGGGCCGTTCTCCGGCTGATCTTTCGGAACGTCCATGAAGGCCCCCTTCATCGTGTGAAGGGGGCCTTCACGTATCTCCGGGGCGCCTAGCACAGCCCACCGACGATTCCGCCCGGCGAGCTTCCGCGACGGCCGAACCATCCACAACACCCCGGTTGTCCACAGGCGACGAAATCAGACCTGTCCGCCGCCCCCTCACCCTGGCAGCGTTGATCGCACACGCACCGTGACGATCGCTGAGGGGGATCGAGATGACGAGCACGGCCGAACAGCCGTCCGCTGGGGCACCACATATCGAACTGGGCCGATGGGGCGAGGAGCTCGCGGTCCGGCATCTGGAAAAGACGGGCTATGTCGTCTTGTGCCGCAATTGGCGTTGCCGTGACGGCGAACTGGATCTCATAGCGACCGACACCAAACGCCTCGTCTTCTGCGAGGTGAAGACGAGGACCGGGGTGGGTTTCGGCACGCCCGCCGAGGCGGTGACCCCGGACAAGGCGGACCGCATCCGCCGCCTCGCGTACCAGTGGCAGCGCCAGTTCATGCTCCGCTGGTGCCCCGTCCGCTACGACATCATCGCGATCGTCGCCCGGCCAGACGCCCAGCCCAAGGTGCGGCATATCAAGGCGGCGTTCTGAATGGCACTGGCGAGAGCCTGGTCCGTCGCGTTGCTCGGTGTCGAAGGCAGGATGATCGAGATCGAGGCCGACATCGGTGGTGGTTCGCCGAAGGTCACGATGGTCGGGCTGCCCGACACCGGGCTGAAGGAGGCCAAGGACAGGGTCCGCTCCGCCGTCCGCAATTCGGGGCGGACCTGGCCGGACGAGCGGGTGATCCTCGGCCTCTCACCGGCGAATCTGCCGAAGGTGGGGTCCGGCTACGACCTGGGGATCGCGGCGGCGGTCATGGCCGCGACCGGATCGGTTCCCGCCACGAAACTGCTGAACACCGTGCTGCTCGGCGAACTCGCCCTGGACGGCCGGGTGCGGGCGGTCCGCGGGGTCCTGCCGGGACTGCTGGCGGCACGCAACGCGGGGTACCGGAGGGCCGTCGTACCCGCCGAGTCGCTGTTCGAAGCCGCACTCGTGGACGGCTTGGAAGTCCGCGGGGTAGCGCGGCTGAGCGAATTCGTGGATTGGCTCAAGGGCGAAGGGGAACTCACCCGTCCCGAGCCGTCCGTCGTCCAGGAGCCGCCGCGGGTACCCGACCTCGCCGACGTCGTGGGACAGCCGGAAGCGCGGTGGGCACTGGAGGTGGCCGCGGCGGGCGGGCATCACCTGCTCATGACCGGACCGCCCGGGGTGGGGAAGACAATGCTCGCTCGGCGCCTCCCAGGCCTTCTTCCGCGACTGACCGCTGAAGAGTCGTTGCAGGTGACAGCGGTTCATTCGATCGACGGTTCGCTTTCGCGGTCCGCGCCGCTCGTCACCGTGCCGCCGTTCGTCGCGCCTCATCACTCGATCAGCGTGCCCGCCCTGATCGGCGGTGGAAGCGGCCTTGCCGTGCCCGGCGCGATCAGCCGGGCGCACCGGGGAATCCTGTTCCTCGACGAGGTGTGCGAATTCGGCCCGGAGCGGCTGGAGTCGCTGCGTACGGTGCTCGAAGAGGGCGAAGTGCGGATCGCGAGGGTCAAGGGTGCCGTGCGGTACCCGGCACGGTTCCAACTGGTACTGGCGACCAATCCCTGCCCTTGCGCTCCGGCGAAGGACGCCGACTGCACGTGCTCCGCGACCGTGCGGAGGCGCTACTTGAGCCGACTCTCCGGGCCATTACTCGATCGGGTGGATTTGCGGGTTCGGTTGCGCCCGCTTTCCGCGCTCAGCGCACACCTGAGTGAGCCGCCCGAAGCGTCGGCGGCCGTCCGGGAGCGAGTGCTGGAGGCGCGCGAACGGGCCGGAAAACGCTGGGCGGAGCAGGGCTGGCTCACGAACGCGGAGGTGCCCGGCCCGGCGCTGCGCCGTGAGTTCGCGCTGCCGCCGCAGGTCACGGCGTTGCTGGACCGAGCGTTGGAGCGGGGCGCGATCACCGCGCGCGGCGCCGACCGCTGCCTTCGCATCGCTTGGACGCTCGCCGATTTGAAGGGCGCCGACAAGCCGGAGGCGGACGAGGTCGCGGCTGCCCTGAATTTCCGAGAGAGGTCATCCGGATGAGTGAACTCGACGCCGAGCGCATCGCCCGGTCGTATCTCCTGCGCGTGGCCGAGCCGCCGGCACCCGCCTTGGCCGATTTCGTCGGTGAGTTCGGCCCCGTCGCCGCCGCGGAACGAGTGCGAAATGCCGAATGCCCGCCGAAGGTGCGCGACGAGACCGCCGCGCGGCGAGCACACGACTACGCCGAGCGGGATCTGGAGCGAGCCGAGGCGGGCGAGGCCCGTCTCGTCATCCCGGAAGACGACGAATGGCCGGCCTGGCCGTTGCTTTCGCTGGCCGTGGCCCAAAGCAGGGGCGTTTCCGGCGTGGCGCCACCGCTGGCGCTGTGGGTACGCGGCCCCGCGAGGCTCGACGAGGCCGTGGACCAGGCGATCGCGATCGTCGGTGCCCGCGCGGCGACCGGGTGCGGCGAGCACAACGCGGCCGAGGTGGGCTACCACCTCGCGAGCCGTGGGATCCCGGTGTTCTCGGGGGCGGCGTACGGCATCGACGGCGCGGCCCACCGGGGCGCGTTGAGCGCGGACGGTACGACGGTCGCCTTGCTCGGCTGCGGTGTCGACGTCGGCTATCCGGCCCAGCACGCGACCTTGTTGCGCTCCATCGGTAAGACCGGCGCGGTGGTCAGCGAGTACCCGCCGGGCACCACACCCGCGAGGCATCGCTTCCTCGTCCGGAACAGGCTCATCGCGGCGCTCACGGAAGGGACCGTCGTGGTCGAGGCGGGCAGGCGAAGCGGCGCGCGGAACACCGCGGGGACGGCCGGAGCGCTCGGCAAGGTCGTGATGGCCATGCCGGGACCGGTGTCTTCGGCGATGTCCGCCGGCTGTCACGCGCTGATCCGCGAAGGCGAGGCCACGCTGGTGACCTCGGTCGACGAGATCCTCGAAACGGCGGGACGGTTCGGATCGACGGGAGCGGATCCGTCGAAACCGCGCCGTCGCACCGATCGGCTCGGTCCGGATGCGCTGCGAGTGCACGACGCGCTCTCCGATCGGTCGGCGAGGCAGGTGGAACGGATCGCCGCCGAGTCCGGCATCCCGGTCGAACGTGTCCGTTCGCTGCTTCCGGCGCTCGAACTCGACGGCTTCGCGGAAAGGGGTGACGCAGGGTGGCGAAGACGGACCGCCAAGACCTGACTGGCCTACACGTGAGGCGCCATCCCGGCACGATCCGACCACGGACACCGCAACAGGGTGCGGCGATACTTGACCATCCGCCCTACATCGCGCAGCGTGATCGGCATGCCGTCGACCGAAGGTCCCCACGGCACGGGGAAACGCGCCCGCAGACCCGATCTGCGCGCCGCCCGTGCCGCGCTGCCGGAGCCTGTCCGGAAGCTGATCGACGACTACGAGCGGCACCTTTCCCTCGAACGCGGGCTGTCCGCGCATACGGTGCGTGCCTACCTCGGCGACGTGGTGTCGCTGATGGGTTTCGTGGACGGGAACGGTGGCCGGTTCTCCGACCTCGACATCGGGACGCTGCGCGGCTGGCTCGCCCGGCAACGCGAGGAAGGGGCGAGCCGGACGACGTTGGCCAGGCGAGCCGCGGCGGCCCGCACCTTCACCGCGTGGGCCCACCGAGGCGGGGCGCTCGCGTCGGATCCGGGTGGGCGGCTGGTGGCGCCGCGCGCGCATCGCAAGCTTCCCGGGGTCCTCCGCGCGGAGCAGGCCAGTGACGTCATGCGCTTCTCAGCCGCCGGTGCCGAACAGCGCGACCCGGTGGCTTTGAGGGACAGTGCCATCGTGGAACTGCTCTACGCGACCGGTGTGCGGGTCTCGGAACTGTGCGGGCTGGATATGGGCGACGTCGATTTTTCCCGCCGGGTCGTGCTCGTGCTGGGCAAGGGCGGCAAGGAACGTGTCGTGCCGTTCGGCGTCCCCGCCGAAGCGGCCTTGCGGGCGTGGCTGGACGAGGGCAGGGGAAGGCTCGCCGTCGAAGCGAAGGGGCCCGCGGAGGCGGCGCTCTTTTTGGGAGCGCGGGGAGGCAGGCTCGATCCGCGGGCGGCCCGCCGGGTCGTCCACGAAGCCGTCGGTTCGGTGCCGGGCGCGAACGACATGGGACCGCACGGCTTGAGGCATTCCGCGGCCACCCATCTGCTCGAAGGGGGTGCTGATCTTCGAAGCGTTCAGGAACTGCTTGGTCACGCTACGCTGGCCACAACGCAGCTCTACACTCATGTGACCGTCGATCGGCTGAAGGCGATCCACGACCGCGCGCACCCCCGGGCCCGATGATGCCGGGGAGGACTCGGCAGGTGACCCGGCGGCCCGAACCGGCGGCGCACGCGCATCCGCACGAGCACGGAGAACACGCTGAGTCGCATGCTGAGAACGGCGGTCCGATGACCGCCGACCCACATGTCACCGAAGCCGCCGGGAAACACCGCCCCGGCGGGGACGGTCCTGCCGTCGCGCCCGAAGCGCGGACCGGCTACGAAGTGGACGCCGGGATCCAGGCGCTGTGGCGTGAGTTCACTGAGTCTCCCGACCAGATCGTGCGCGACCGGCTCGTGCTGCACTACGCCCCGCTCGTCAAGTACGTCGCGGGCCGGGTCGGCACCGGGCTGCCGACCCATGTCGACGTCGGTGACCTGATCCAGTCCGGGATCTTCGGCCTGGTCGACGCGATCGAGAAGTTCGAACCCGCCAGGGGCCTGCGCTTCGAGACCTACGCCATGCAGCGCATCCGGGGCGCGATCCTCGACGACCTCCGCTCCCAGGACTGGGTCCCCAGAGCGGTACGCAGCAAGGCCCGCGAAGCCGAGCGCGCGCTGGAACGCCTCGGCGCCCGGCTGAACCGCACCCCGACCGACGCCGAGCTCGCGGCCGAGCTCGAAATCAGCGTCGACGACCTTCGTGAGTTCTACGGCCAGATGCAGCTGACCAGCATCATCGCGCTGGAAGACCTGGTCGCCGCCGGCAAGGACAGCGGCTCGCTGGTCGACACCCTGCCCGACGACGGCGCCGTCGACCCGGTGGCCGTCCTGGTCGACCAGGACAACCGCCGTCAGCTCGCGCAGGCGATCGCCCAGCTCACCGAACGCGACCGGATCGTGGTCGGTCTCTACTACTTCGAAAGCCTGACGCTCGCCGAGATCGGCAAGGTCCTCGGCGTCACCGAGTCTCGGGTCAGCCAGCTGCACACCCGCGCCGTCATGCGGTTGCGCGCCAAACTGGTCGAGCAGGCCTAGCCACCGTCCTGTTCCGCGACGATCAGCCGAGTTGCTTCGGGTGGGCCGCGAAAACTTGAGGTCTGCGTCGCAACCTCGCTGCGCTACCGGAGCCCCTTTCCCTGCGTGTGTGCGTCGCATGCTCCGGGGGCGGCGGTGACGACGCGTGTGCTTGGACGGACGACACGTGTCTCCAGCCGGAAGACACGTGTGTGGAGCCGGATCATGCGTGTCTCGCGCCGGATCACCTGGTGCGGAGTCCGGTCCCGGCGTGTTCGCTCCCCAAATCACGCGCGTCCCGTGCCTGGACACGCGAATCGCGCCATCCACCGAAACAGCAGCAAGGGCGAGCAGGACCACGCCAGGAACCAAAGCCAGGACCACGCGACCCACCCTGCGGCTCCGCGGGCAACGCCTGCGACCCATCCGTCCTCGAGACCCGCAGGCCATGGGCACCGGCCTTCCGAAGCGCTCACTCAGTCTCCTTCCCAGGGTTTGAGGCGGATCTCGGACGGCTCACCGATCACCGTGAGCGGATCGACGTACTCTTCGCCCCGCCGCACACCGAAATGCAGACACGCCGGCTCCGGGCAGCCCGGGTGGCCCGCCGCGAGCGTTCCGAGCACCTGGCCGCGGTAGACCTGATCACCCGCGGTGACCGTCGGGGCGAGCGGTTGGTAGGTGGTGCGCAGGCCTCCGTCGTGATCGATCGACACCACTCCGCGGCCCGCCACCTGCCCGGCGAACATCACCACTCCCTCGGCGGCCGCGAGCACGTTCGCACCCGGTGGCGCGGCGAGGTCGACGCCCCGATGACCGGGGCCGTACGGCGTCGAGGGCGGCTCGAAGTACCTGGTGACGCTCGGTGCCGGCGAGAGCGGCCAGGAGAGGCGCCCCTGCGGGGAAGGCGCCCCTCTCGCCGTCCCGGGCATCGCCGCGGACGTGAGGATCGCGAGCACGGTAGCGAGGATCGCGAGGCGGGGAAGGCGCCGGGCGTGCCCTGGGCGGCGGTGCCTGCCGCCGGTGCGGTCGATCGCGAAGGAATGCCTGGTGACAGGGCGGGAAGAGGTCGTCGAGGTCATGTGTTCCAGGTTGGGGGTACGGCGTGGCGTGCGGGGCGCGCCGGTGGAATCTGTGGATAACCGAGGTGGTTGTGGACAACCCCTCTCATCCGGGGCTGCCGGTGCGGTACCCGGTGGCGACAGGGAGTAGACTCTTTTGCGCGGTCCGCGGCAGCGGACTGACTTCGCGTGCACGTGCGCGCTCCCGATGGCCGATCTCCTCACGGAGGGTCAGGACAGCCGGGGGCACACGGCCCGGCGGTCCCTGGGGTACTTCGCTCCCGGGTCCGGGCCCGAGCATCGGCACCAGGGCGATCGGCCACCCGGCCGAGAGCGACGAACCGAGCAAGCGCGTTCCGGCGGAGCCGGGCGCGCACGACACAGAAGAGGTTGATTCCGGCAATGGCCGTCGTCACCATGAAGCAGCTGCTCGACAGCGGCGTGCACTTCGGGCACCAGACCCGTCGGTGGAACCCGAAGATGAAGCGCTACATCTTCACCGAGCGCAACGGCATCTACATCATCGACCTGCAGCAGACGCTGACCTACATCGACCGTGCGTACGAGTTCATCAAGGAAACCGTCGCGCACGGCGGCACCATCATGTTCGTCGGCACGAAGAAGCAGGCTCAGGAAGCGATCGCCGCCGAGGCTTCGCGAGTGGGCATGCCCTACGTGAACCAGCGCTGGCTCGGTGGCATGCTGACCAACTTCCAGACGGTGCACAAGCGTCTCCTCCGCCTGAAGGAGCTCGAGTCGCAGGAGCAGACCGGTGGTTTCGCCGGCCTGACCAAGCGCGAAATCCTCACGCTCACCCGTGAGAAGGACAAGCTCGAGAAGACCCTCGGCGGTATCCGCGACATGGCCAAGGTGCCGAGCATCGTGTGGATCGTCGACACGAAGAAGGAGCACATCGCCGTCGGCGAGGCTCGCAAGCTGAACATCCCGGTCGTCGCGATCCTGGACACCAACTGCGACCCGGACGAGGTCGACTACCCGATCCCGGGTAACGACGACGCCATCCGTTCGGCCGCGCTGCTGACCAAGGTCGTGGCCGAGGCCGCCGCCGCCGGTCTGATGGCCCGCTCCAGCCGCAACGGTTCCTCCGCCGACGCCAAGCCCGAGGCGGGCGTCGCCACGGACGAGCCGCTGGCCGAGTGGGAGAAGGAGCTGCTCGCCGGCTCCGAGACCGCCGCCGCGGACGCCAAGGAAGCCGCCGCCGCGACCGAGGCCGCCACCGAGGCTCCGGCCGAGCAGGCCACCGCCTCCTCCTGATCCACCCCGCTCGTGGGGCCGCCTCCGGGCGGCCCCACGGGTGACTTCCCCAAAAGACTTTCTCGTACCTGAAAAAGGACGGACACACCCACGATGGCGAACTACACCGCCGCAGACGTGAAGCGTCTCCGGGAGCTGACCGGCTCCGGAATGATGAACTGCAAGAAGGCGCTGGAGGAGAACGACGGCGACTTCGACAAGGCCGTCGAGTTCCTGCGCATCAAGGGCGCCAAGGACGTCGGCAAGCGCGCCGAGCGCGCCACCGCCGAGGGCCTCGTCGCCGGTGACGGCGGCGTGCTGATCGAGCTCGACTCCGAGACCGACTTCGTCGCGAAGAACGAGGACTTCCAGGCCCTCGCCGCGAAGATCGTCGAGGTCGCGAAGGCCGAGAAGACCAGCGACGTCGAGAAGCTGAAGGCCGCCTCGCTCGACGGCAAGACCGTCGAGGAGCAGGTCCAGGAGCTCGCCGCTCGCATCGGCGAGAAGCTCGAGCTGCGCCGTGTCGCCGCTTACGAGGGCACCACCACCACGTACCTGCACCGTCGCGGTGCGGACCTCCCGCCCGCCGTCGGCGTGCTCATCGAGTACACCGGTGAGGGCGAGGCCGCCGCGGAGGCCGCTCGTGGCGCCGCCATGCAGGTCGCCGCGCTCAAGGCCAAGTACCTCACCCGCGAAGAGGTCCCGGCCGAGATCGTCGAGAACGAGCGTCGCGTCGCCGAGGCCACCGCCCGCGAAGAGGGCAAGCCGGAGCAGGCCATGCCCAAGATCATCGAGGGCAAGGTCAACGCGTACTACAAGGACAACGTCCTGCTCGAGCAGCCGTCGGTCAAGGACAACAAGAAGACCGTCAAGGCCCTGCTCGACGAGGCCGGCGTGTCCGTGAGCCGGTTCGCCCGGTTCGAGGTCGGCCAGGCCTGATCCAGGCGCGGAACACAAGAATCCCCACTGTGCCCCGTCTCCGTCCATCGGGGACGGGGCACAGTCGGGTTCAGAGCACTAGGGAGGGCGACATGGGTGTCCGTGTCGAAGGCGGATACCGGCGGGTGCTGCTGAAGCTGGGCGGCGAGATGTTCGGCGGCGGTTCCATCGGGGTTGATCCGGATGTGGTGCACTCGGTCGCTCAGCAGATCGCCGACGTCGCGCGGACGGGCGTGCAGATCGCCGTCGTGATCGGCGGTGGCAACTACTTCCGCGGCGCGGAACTGTCGCAGCGCGGCATGGACCGCGACCGCGCGGACTACATGGCGATGCTCGGCACCGTCATGAACTGCCTGGCGTTGCAGGACTTCCTGGAGAAGGAGGGCCTGCCGACCCGCGTGCAGACCGCCATCACCATGGGGCAGGTCGCCGAGCCGTACATCCCGCGCCGCGCCGAGCGTCACCTGGAGAAGGGGCGCGTCGTCATCTTCGGCGCCGGGGTCGGCATGCCGTACTTCTCGACCGACACCGCCGCCGCGCAGCGCGCGCTCGAACTCGGCTGCGAGGCCGTCTTGATGGCGAAGGCCGTCGACGGCGTCTACACCGCGGACCCGAAGAGCGACCCGACCGCCGAGATGTTCCACGAGATCAGCCACCGCGAGGTGCTGGAACGGGATCTCAAGGTCGCCGACGCCACCGCGTTCAGCCTGTGCATGGACAACAACATGCCGATCATCGTGTTCAATCTGCTCACCGAGGGGAACATCGCCCGCGCGGTCAGTGGTGAGAGGATCGGCACCCTGGTCGACACCCCCGCCGACGGGGTGCCCGCGTAGGCCTGCTCTGATCTTCGCAATCGGTACGCATACACAACTACGGGAGTTGCCGTGATCGACGAGACCCTCCTCGACGCCGAGGAGAAGATGGAAAAAGCGGTGTCCGTCGCCAAGGAGGACCTGTCGTCGGTACGCACCGGCCGGGCCCACCCCGGGATGTTCTCGCGCATTGTCGTCGAGTACTACGGCGCGCCGACCCCGCTGAACCAGATGGCGAGCGTCAACATCCCCGAAGCCCGGATGGCGTTGATCAAGCCTTACGACCAGACCTCGCTCAACGCCATCGAGAAGGCGATCCGCGAGTCGGACCTCGGTGTGAACCCGAGCAACGACGGCAACGTGATCCGCATCGTCATTCCGCAGCTCACCGAAGAGCGCCGCAAGGAGATGGTCAAGGTCGCCAAGGCCAAGGGCGAGGACGCCCGCGTTTCGATCCGCAGCGTCCGCCGCAAGGCCAAGGAAGAGCTCGACCGGATCAAGAAGGACGGCGAGGCGGGCGAGGACGAGGTCGTCCACGCCGAGAAGGAACTCCAGAACCTCACCGACACCTACAGTCACAAGGTCGACGAGCTGGTGAAACACAAGGAAGCCGAGCTACTCGAGGTCTGATGAGCCAGGTGAGCGAGGAACGCGAGGACCGGGTGGAGAACCCGGAACCGGTTCCGGCCAAGAAGCCGGAACCGGCGAAGAAGGTTTCCCGCGCCGGCCGCAACCTGCCCGCCGCGATCGGGGTCGGGCTGCTGCTGGGGGCGGCGATCGTCACGTCCCTGCTCACCGTCCGCTTTCTGTTCATCGGCATCATCGCGATCGCCATCGCGGTCGGCACGATCGAGCTGGCCGGGGCACTGAAGCGCGCGGCGGGCATCCGGGTCGCGCTGGTCCCGGTGCTCGTCGGCGGTCAGGCGATGGTCTGGCTGGCGTGGCCGTACGGCCGTGAAGGCGCGCTGACGGCGTTCGTGCTGACGGTGCTTGTCTGCCTGCTGTGGCGGTTGCCCGGCGGCGCGGACGGCTACCTGCGCGACATCAGCGCGTCGGTCTTCGCCGCCGCGTACATCCCGCTTTTCGGCGCCTTCGCCGCCATGCTCGTCCCGCCGGAGGACGGCGTCGGCCGGGTGCTGGCGTTCATGATCGGCGTCGTCGCTTCGGACACGGGCGGCTACATCGCCGGTGTCCTGGGCGGCAAACATCCGATGGCACCCAGTATCAGCCCGAAGAAGACCTGGGAAGGGTTCGCCGGTTCGCTCGTGGCCGGTGTGGTCGCCGGCGCGCTGACCCTGAGCCTTCTCCTCGACGGCCACGCCTGGCAGGGTGTGCTGTTCGGCGCGGCGATCGTCTGCACGGCGACCCTGGGCGATCTCGTCGAGTCGCTGATCAAGCGCGACCTCGGCGTCAAGGACATGGGGAACATGCTGCCGGGCCACGGCGGGCTGATGGACCGGCTCGATTCGTTGCTCCCTTCGGCCGTCGTCTCCTGGCTGCTGCTCTCCGCATTCGTCCCCGTTTAGACCAAACCCAGGTGACAAAGTCCGGGGCGCCGGGCCAAGGTCGGGGTATGCGAACTCGACAGATGAGTAAGCGACTTCTGGCCATGGCACTGGGCGTGGTGACGCTCGGCGCCCTGACGACGACCGTGGCGGAGGCGGGCGGAAGCCCCGTAGTCCGCACGGATTCCGGCCCCGTTCGCGGGGTGAGTACTGCCGAATATCGGAGTTTCCAAGGCATTCCGTTCGCCGCGCCACCGGTCGGCGATCTGCGCTGGGCCCCGCCGCGGAGACCCGAGCCGTGGACCGCGGTGCGGGACGCGAGCAAACCGGGACCTCGATGCGCGCAGGGAGCCGGCCTCGGTTCGGCAGCGAGCGAGGCCGAGGATTGCCTGTACCTCAACGTGATCAGCCCGGCCAAGCCCGCGCGTAAGCCGCGTCCGGTGATGGTCTGGGTGCACGGTGGCGGCTTCACCTCCGGCGCGGGCAGCGACTATGACTTCGAGCGCATGGCCCTCGGCGGGGACGTCGTCGTGGTGACCGTGAACTACCGGCTGGGTGTGTTCGGCTTCTTCGGGCATCCGGAACTCGGCCGCGACTCCGGTTCTTTCGGCTTCCAGGACCAGCAGGCCGCCCTGCGCTGGGTGCAGCGCAATGCGCATGCGTTCGGCGGGGATCCCCGGAACGTCACGTTGTTCGGCGAATCCGCCGGAGCGATGAGCACTTGTGTCCAGTTGGCCTCCCCTTGGGCCGCGGGGCTGTTCCACCGCGCGATCATCCAGAGCGGGCCTTGCACGCTGACCTGGCCCGACGGCGGGTTCTTCCCCGGCGTCCCCGCGGGCTCGCCGTATCTGCCCCGCGCCGACGCCGAAGCGAT
The DNA here is from genome assembly GCF_056435645.1 of Amycolatopsis sp. NPDC043889. NCBI lineage: Bacteria > Bacillati > Actinomycetota > Actinomycetes > Pseudonocardiales > Pseudonocardiaceae > Amycolatopsis > Amycolatopsis sp. NPDC043889. The sequence goes on along the minus strand of NZ_JBWKEC010000005.1, from coordinate 36,274 downwards.
GGGTGCTGCAGGGGCCGAGAAACTCGGCTGCGCCGACATCGCCTGCATGCGGCGGCTTCCGGCCAAGGATTTGGTGAACCAGCCGCTCGGGACGCCCGCGTTCGGCACCGGCCTGCTGCCCGAGCATCCGGCAGACGCGCTGAAAGCGGGGCGCTTCGCCCGCGTCCCGGTGCTGACGGGGGTCACCAGGGACGAGGCGAGGCTGTTCGTGGCCCTGTTCCCCGGACATCCGTTCACCGAGGAGCACTACCAGGGACTGTTGCGGACCGCGTTCGGGGAGAAGGCTCTGCTCGTCGCCGCCCGATACCCGTCGGCGAAGCACGGCGGCCCGGCGATGGCGTTCGCGGACGCGATGACCGACCGGATCTGGGGTTGCCCGCAGGTGGGTACCGAGCGATTGCTGCGCGAGCGCACGCGGACCTTCGGTTACGAGTTCGCCGATCGGGCGGCTCCCCCGCTTGTTCCCGCGCCACCAGGCATGAATCTCGGCGCCGCCCATGGAACCGAATTGGCTTATTTGTCTGATTTAACCGGGTTCCCGGCGAAATTGACGCCCGCGCAGCAGGAACTGGCGGGGCAAATGATTCGGTACTGGACCGCGTTCGCGCGCACCGGCGATCCGAATGGCGGCGAACTGCCGAAATGGCGTCCTTCGCCGCGGACGCAATCGCTGGCGCCGGGCGTGATCGGCCCGGTCGACCTCGCGGCAGTGCACGACTGCCGGTTCTGGGCGGGTATCTGACCGAAGAGCCGGGGCGGCCTCGTCGCCCCGGCTCAGTCGTCGTAGGGGTCGTCGACTTCGGCGGTGCCCCAGCCCTCGACGGCCCGCGAGTGGTCGATCACGGCGAACACCGAACCGTCCGGGTCGGCGAGGATCGCCATCCGGCCGTACGGGGTGTCGTAGGGCTGGACCACGACGGTGCCGCCGAGCATCAGGGCCTGTCCCGCCGCGGCGTCGGCGCCGCGGGCAGGGTCGAGTTCGAAGTAGACCATCCAGTGCGGGGGAGTGTCCGGCCGGTACTCCGAACCCATCACGTATCGGTACACCACGGGTTCATGCTCGATGAGCCATTCGGCGTAGTCGAGCGAGGCGCCGTCGCCGATCTGGTGGCTGGTGTAGTTGAAGAGGCGGCAGTAGAAGTGATCCGCCGCCGCGCCGTCGTGGGTGTTGAGATCCGCGCCGCTGAAGGTGTTCGGCACCCCTGTCGCGAACTCCCAGGTGGCGGGCGGCTCCCAGAAGACGACGTGCGCGCCGCACGCGTCGACGGCGTGGATGATGGTGCCGCGATGGGGGATCGCCACCGGCCCGAGCGTGACCCGGCCACCGAGACTGTCCACCCACTCGGCGGCCGCGGCCGCCTGGGGCACCGAGATGTGGACGCTCCAGCCGGACGGCCCGCCCGAACCCGCGCGGTACAGACCACCGGCCGGGACGCCGTTCAGCGTCGCTATCGAGTAGCGGCCGGTCGGCGTCGCCGGATCACGCTGGACGACGTACTCCCAGTCGAAAAGCCCGCTGTAGAAGGTTTGCGCGGCCGTTTCGTCTCTGCACGCGAGCTCGATCCAGCACGGGATTCCCGAAGGTATGACGGAAGTGTGGGCGGCCGAGCCGAGCGACATGCGGTTCTCCCTTACCGGTGGGAGTAAAGTCTAGTCGCTGACCGCATTGTTTCCGTCAAAGATTTCGACCGGATGACCCCGGAACCCGGCCCGGTGTCCCTTCGTTGGAGCTTCCGTGCGCTGGTTTCCCCGAGCCCTCTCCTCCTTCCGCCGCGGCGGTGAGGAGGTGCTGCCGAGCCCGAACATCTGGTATTACCAAAAGGCCTACGAGGTCGAGAACCGCGCGCAGGACGTCGACGACGAGATCTGGCGCGCGCTCGCCGGGTATCGCGATTGGTCCGGTGCGGACGTGCTCGACATCGGCTGCGGTGACGGTTTCCATCTGCCGCGGTTCGCCGAGACGGCGCGGTCGGTGGTCGGGATCGAACCCCATGAGCCGCTCGTCCGCGACGCGCGGAAACGGGTGGGGCGGCTGGAGAACGTCGAGGTGCGGCAAGGGCGTGCGCAGCGGCTTCCCTTACCGGACGCGGCTTTCGACGTCGTCCACGCGCGCACCGCGTACTTCTTCGGCCCCGGTTGTGAACCCGGCCTTCGCGAAGCGGAGCGGGTGCTGCGTCCGGGTGGGCTGATGATGATCGTGGATCTCGATGTGGCGAGTGAGCCCTACGGACGCTGGATGCGGCTGGATCTTCCGCACTACGATCCGCCCGGGGTGGAGAAGTTCTTCGCCCGTCAGGGATTCGGCTGCCGCAAGGTGATGACGCGGTGGCTGTTCGAGGACGACGCCGCGATGGAAGCCGTGCTGAAGATCGAGTTCAGCGCTCCGGTCGCGGCGAAGGCGATCGCGGAGGTCCGGCGCCTGAACGAGGTTTCGTCAGGCTCCGGGGAGAAACGGATGACGCTGCCGGTGGGCTATCGCGTGCATGCGCGCGTCAAGCCCACCGGCCTCGTCGTGCCAGGTCACTCCGTGTCCTCGTCCGGAGTCGAGTCCTCGGCCTCGCCGAGGATGCCGTAGATCGTCCGGCGTGCCTCGTTGAGCACGTCGACGGTGCGGGCTTGCTGGCTTTCGGTGCCGGCGTGCATCACCTGCGCGACCGCAGCGGCCAGGGTCGCGCCCGCTTTGCGCAGGTTGACCTCGACCGGGTCGACGTCGTGGGCGATCTGCTCCCACGGCGGGACCGCGTCCTGCTGCTCGGCCGCGGCGCGGCCGGATTCGGTGAGTTCGAACAGCTTCTTGCCGTTCTCGTCCTTGCTGATCACCAGGCCTTCGTCGGCCAGCAACTGCAAGGTCGGGTAGACCGAGCCGGGGCTCGGCTTCCAGAAGCCGCCGCTGCGCTCGCCGATCTCCCGGATGATCTCGTAGCCGTGCCTCGGCTGCTCGGAAAGCAGCGCCAGGATCGCGGCGCGGACGTCACCGCGTTTGCCGCGCCGCCCGGGGCCACCGCGGCGGCCGTGCCGGTGCCGATGGCCCGGTCCGCCCGGACCCGGCGGGAAATCGCCGAAGCCGCCGCGGGCCCAAGGGCCGAAGGCCGGTCGGCCGTGTTCTGGAGGGAAGGGTCGTCGTCGCATGATGTGAATCCTTTCTACGTACTGTTCCGACATGTTCACGATATATCGGAAACAGTCGTACGACAACCCGTTCTCGGTGATCTGGGTCTCAGGAGAGGTCGAGCGCGAGCAAATCGATGCCACCGGAGTCGAACTCGCCGACCTCCCGCCAGCCCCAGCGGCAGTACAGCCGCCGAGCGGGCGCCTCGACGCGGGACGCGAGTACGGCGAACCGCTCGGGGCGCTCTTTCAGCAGGTCATCGAGCAGAGCGCGGCCAAGCCCGCGACCGCGGAGCTCGGGGAGGAGCGCCAGCTCGTACACGTAGAACAGTTCTTCGCCGTCGAGCCACGAAGGCGCCGGAGCCGTCGCGCGTTCGGGCCACCAGCCGGCTTCTTGCCGGACCCCGTAGGCGAAGCCGCCGAGTGCTCCGCCTTCGCGCACTGTCGTCATGGCGAACCCCGGGAGCGCGGCGTGTTCGGCGAACAGCACGCCGAACCGGGCGACGTCGTCCAGTTCAGAGCGCACGGTTCAGTCTGCCCAGTACCAGGATCGCCACGCCACAGCGCGTCGACGCTTTGCGCCGCGATGAGCGGGAACCGGCCGCGAGTGCTCGGCAGACCGAGCAGGTCGGCGGCGGCCATCATGCGTGGGGGAGCGGGAAGACGTTGAGTTCGTGCTCGGCGAGCGGTTCGTCCCGCCAGCCGAGGCCCACCGCCGCGTCGGCGATCCTCCCGTTGCCCCACATCGGCGATCCGGCGGGGAAGTTCGAGACGAGCCCTGGGACCAGCGTATGCGCGGCGTGGAATCCGGCGGCCGCGACGTCGCAGGTCGTCAGGTCGACGCTGATCACCTCGAATCCCTGGGCTTCGACGCGGGCTTGGTAGGCCTTGAGCCGCCGTTCCCCGAGGGCGGGAAGGTCGTCCCAGCCGCGGCTCGGCAGGTCCATGACCCAGGGGGCCACTCGCTTCACGGCCCGGGGATCGAGGTAGATCTGTTGCTGGCAAAGGAGATCCGCGACATCGGCGAAGTCTTCGCGGTACGAGTCCAGGTAGCGCCGATCGGCCCGATACGGCTTGAGGTTGCCCAGATGCGGCAGGTCCCGGCGCATGCCGGACAGCTCGCGTTCGTCGTCGAGGGCACGGCAGGTGTGCTGGAGCGTGAATCCTTCGGCGAGCGCCTTCTTCGCGGCCTCCAGCGCGTCCGGCCGGGTGGCGAAGCCGATCGACAACCAGCGTTTCACACGGTCGAGTACCACCGCGGCGACCACTGGGACGTCGAACTCGTTGTCCAGGTGGATGAGCGTGACTTCGTAGTCGTCGGTGGCGTCGGCGATGAGTGACCGGATCTCGTCCGGGATCGTGAGCCTGCCGAGGCGTGGCGTGTTCGCCCACCAGAGCATGGTCGTGTCGCGCTCGAGTACCTCTTCGAGGCCGGAGGTGACGGCGTGCTCCTCGGTGGTCCCGCTCGCGAGGCCGGCGATCAGCGGATCGGCGAAATGCGCTTCCCCCTGTTGGCGTTCGTTCGAGAACAAGAACGCCGGAACCCAGACGGGTTCGTCGGTGGTGTGGGAGAAGCCTTCTACCCACGAGCATTCCGTGTCCTGGGTCAGTGGCGCGAACGGGAAACCCGGGGATCGGTACTGCGTGGCGGAGTAGAGGTTCAGCCGTTGCGGGTCGAGTGCGGGGATTCCGTAGCGGGCGAATTGCTTGTAGCTGCCGAAGCACACTTCGTGCTCCGGAGCGAGCCAGCTTCCGCAGTAGCGCTCCACCGCTTCGCCGATGGCCGACTGACGCGCGAGGTCGAAATCGTGCCACGACGTGCCGAAGGCCTGACGGTCGTTGGGCCAGTTCGTCACCCGGCGCATGTCCGCGACATCGACCGCGCAGACCCGCAGCCGGGCGGGCATCCCCGGTGCGGGCGGGATTTCGCCGACGCCGGTCACGATCCCGGTCTGGTCGTCCACCAGCAGTTCGGGGTCGGTCGTGGCGGGAACGGGCCGGGCCCGGTCGGGTACGGGGAGGATCGGGCGGCGGATCTCGGTGAGGTCCGCCGGGTTCAGTTCGATCTCGCCGGTGGTCATGGCGGATCGTCCGCCGGCGAGCCAGCGTTCGAGATGGACGGCGAGAGTGGTCAGCGCCCAGCGGGCGTCGCCCGGCCGAAGCGGGGTGGAGTCCGAGGGGGCCGAAAGGAACGCCTCGACGACACGCGGGTCCTGCGCGGCGGAGCGGCGCCGCGCGACGACGTCGGCGAAATCGATGCCGTCGGGCGCGATCGCGGGTCCGGCGATCACCCGGCCGCGTTCCCGGCGCAACGGCAGCCAGCGCACCCCGCTGCCGGCGCACAACGCGTCAAGCGCGATCAACTCGGTATAGGCGGGGTGATCGAAGGCCGCGACCACGACCACGTTCTCTATGTCCATTTCGGACAGATCGTGGAAGTAGGGGACCGCCTCGACGCTCGCGTACCCGCTGCCGTCGAGGATCTCCGCCAAGGGCTCGACGAGCGCGGGCGAGCCGGTGAGAAGGATCGAGGTGGCCGCGACGTCGTCCGCCCCGGTGTCCCGATCGTGGCGGAGGCAGCCGTCCGCTTCGAGGATCTCCATCATTTCCTCGTAGTCCGGGGTCATGCCGGCCAGCAGTTCGGCGCGGGTCCGGGTGCCGTCGCAGCGGCTCGCCCAGGCGCGGAACTCCCGGGTGGGCGCGGCGATGTAGAACTGCCCCCCACTGGGTGTGACGAGAAAGCAGAGCTCCGGTTCGAGATCGGTGATCTCGATTCCGTCGAGCCGCGGTCTCAACTCTTCGTACCCCATGGCAACCCCATCGTTTCCAGGACGCCCGCCTCGCCGCCGCGGACCAGGTGCGGGACCGCGGCGGCGGCGGGGCGCTCGTAGGTCCGTGGCGCGACATGACCAAGTCTCGGTCCTGACGTGACCTCCCGACGTCTCCTGAAATGCGATCCGCACGACTCCGCGGGAAGAACACACGGTCCGGCCCGGGTGCGGTTCACGTGACCTGGGAAACAGCGATCCGGGGCGGCTCAGGCGCGTCAAAGGTGGACATGGGACACTGAGTGAGCTATGACTGCCCTCCCTCTTGTCTTCGACGCGCCCAAGCGCGGCCTCCCGCCGCGCCACCTCGCCGACCTCTCCGCCGCCGAGCGGGCCGCTGCCGTCGCCGAGCTGGGGGAGAAGCCGTTCCGCGCGAAGCAGCTTTCGAACCATTACTTCTCGCGGCTCACGGTGAACCCGGAGGAGATGACCGACATCCCGGCGGCGTCGCGGGAGAAGCTCGTCGGCGATCTGATGCCGACGCTGCTCACCGAGATCAAGGCGCTCGCGTGCGACGACGGCACCACGCGCAAGACGCTGTGGCGCGCGCACGACGGGACGCTGCTGGAGAGCGTGCTGATGCGCTACCCGGACCGCGCGACCCTGTGCATTTCGAGCCAGGCGGGCTGCGGCATGGCCTGCCCGTTCTGCGCGACCGGTCAGGGCGGTCTCGACCGGAACCTGTCGACCGCGGAGATCGTCGACCAGGTCCGCGCGGCCGCCGCGGTGATGCGCGACGGAGCGATGCCCGGCGGCCCCGGCCGTCTGTCGAACATCGTCTTCATGGGCATGGGCGAGCCGCTGGCGAACTACAAGCGCGTCGTGGCGGCGGTCCGGCGGATCACGGATCCCTCGCCGGACGGGCTCGGTATCGGTCAGCGTTCGGTGACGGTGTCGACGGTGGGTCTCGCGCCGGCGATCCGCAAGCTGGCGGACGAGAAGATGCAGGTGCGGCTGGCGGTTTCGCTGCACACGCCGGACGACGAGCTGCGCGACACGCTGGTGCCGGTGAACGAGCGCTGGTCGGTGGACGAGGTCCTGTCCGCGGCCCGGTACTACGCGGACACTTCCGGCCGCCGGGTGTCGATCGAGTACGCCCTGATCCGGGACGTCAACGATCAGCCTTGGCGTGCCGAGCTGCTGGCGAAGCGGCTTCGGCAGCACCTTGGCCAGCTGGTGCACGTGAACGTGATCCCGCTGAACCCGACGCCGGGCAGCAAGTGGGACGCCTCGCCGAAGCCGGTGGAGCGGGAGTTCGTCCGTCTGGTGAACGCGGGCGGAGTGGCGTGCACGGTCCGTGACACGCGTGGTCAGGAGATCGCGGCGGCGTGCGGTCAGCTCGCCGCCGAGAACTGAGTTCTTCCTTTCAGTGATGGAGATTTTGTCGTGATGTATGCCCCCAGCCTGCTGGACCCGGCTGCGGAGGAGCTGAAGCTCACAGACGTGATCGGCCACGGCGCGACAGGTGTCGCGCGCGAGGCCAGGACGCTGCTCGGTGACCGGTTCAGCTCGGTGACCTTCATGTACGTCCTGATGCGGGCGTTCGAGGTGGAGTACATGGCGGCGCGGGACGCCTCGCGGTGGCACGAGTTCCACGGCGGGCCGTACGCGTTGTCGGACGCCGACCTCGAAGCCCTGCTGGCGCCCTGGCTCGGTTCTCACCGCCGTCCGGCGGTCGCGTCGAGCACCGTCTAGGCAGGCTCGACGCGATCGTCCTTTGTGGATGGTCAGCTCGATTCGTGCCGGGGCCACAGGGAAGACCGTCACCTGGACGCGATCCACGAGGCCGGCGGCCATCAGCGCCCGGTTCATCGCCAGGCTGCCGTGCGAGCGCAGCGGCACGTCGGACTCCTCCTTGAACCGGGCGACGACGTCGACCGCGTCTCCGTTCACGACGGTCGCGTCCGGCCAGTCGAGCGGCCCCCGCGGCGTGGCCGACACCACCGTCGCGGGCAGGTGCTTCAGCCGGACACCCACGGGTCCAGAGCCTCGCGCTCCACGATCTCCGCGTTCAGCATCTCCATGTTCGCGCGGAACTTGGTGGCGCCGAAGACCATCCGCTGTTCCTCGGAGTACAGGGCGAGGCGGTGCTTCGGCGGCTCGGCGTGGTCAAGGGTGACCACTTCGACGAGTTCGACGCCGTCGGGCTCGGCAGGCACCGCGACACGCGCGACTGGCTCCTCGCTTAGGCGACACACCACCTCCTTCCCCGCTGGGCCGGACGGACCAGTCGCGCGGCGGTCATGGCCGTCGGCCGTGACACTCGATTAAGACTCACGAGGAGGTGGACCGGATGTCCGCGACCAAGGCGAGACAGGTGCGGCACAACACGGCCGTCCAGGTGCTCGGACGGATCGGGATGGGGTGCTACGGCCTGGTGTACCTGCTCATCGGGTACCTGGCGGTGCGCGTCGCCGTCGGCGGTGGCGGCCAGGAGGCCGACGGACGTGGCGCGATCGCGGAGGTCGGCTCGACCGCGATGGGCGGTGTGCTGTTGTGGGTGCTGGCGGCGGGACTGGTGGCCTACGGCCTGTGGCAGGCGTTGCTGGCCGCGGTCGGCTACACCTGGATCGACGAACGCAGGACCCGGACCGTCAAGCGGGTGACGTCCGGAGTGCGCTGCGTGGTCGGGGTTTCCCTGGGCGTCTACGCGGCCAGGGTCGCCGCGGGCGCGGGACAGCAGGGCAGCGGCGACCAGAAGCAGCAGGAGTTCACCGCGCGGCTGCTTGAGTTGCCCGCCGGACCGTTCCTGGTGACCGTGGTGGCCGTCATCGTGTTCGGCGTCGCGGTGGGTTCGGTGGTGAAGGGCTCACGCCGGACCTTCGAACAGGATATCGACCTTTCGCGGCTCCCGTCGGGGACCCGGCGGTGGGTGGAGCGGCTCGGCAGGATCGGTTATGTGGCAAGGGGTGTCGTGTTCGGTGTGGTCGCGGTACTCGTCGGCTATGCGGCGCTGACGCACGACCCGGCCCGCTCCGGTGGGCTCGACGCCGCCCTGCGGACCTTGGCCGCTCAGCCGTTCGGCACGGTACTGCTCATCGTGGTGGCCCTCGGCGTCGCGGCCTTCGGCGTGTACTGCGTCGGGGCGGCACGGGCCCAGCGTGGCTGATGAAGCCGTCCCTTCCGGATCCCTTCCGATTCCGCCAGTTTCTCGTCGATGAGGTCCCGCCTGGCCGTCCCGACGATGCCAGGGCAGTACGCGTTGACGGTGATTCCGTGGCGGGCCCATTCCATCGCGGCGGCCTGGGTCAGCCCGCGCACCGCCCATTTGGACGCGGAATAGTGGCCGAGCGACGCGAACGGCCGATGGGCGACGGTGGAGGCCGCGCCGATGATCTTGACGCCGTTCCCCTGATGGATCATCTGCTTGGCCGCGGCCTGGTAGCAGAGGAACATGCCGCGCGCGTTGACGGCCATCATCCGGTCCCAGTCCTCCGGGGTCACTTCGAGCAGCGGCAGGACCTGCGCGATCCCCGCGTTCGCCACCATGACGTCCAGGGAACCCAACGCGGCGGCGGTTTCGGCGACCATGACGGTGACCGACTCCGGATCCGAAACGTCCGCCGTGATCGCCGCGGAGCGCCGTCCCGTTTCGCGGATCTCCTTGGCGACCGCCTCGAGTTCCGCTTCGTTGGCGGCGACGTCGTTGACCGCGACGTCGTGCCCGTCCGCGGCGAGCCGGAGCGCGATCCCCTTTCCGACGATGACTCCCTTGTTCGCCTGGGCTTGAACGGAAGGTAGGGGCGACGGCGGCACCGTGGGAGGGGCCTCGTGTCTCACTGTGAGACACCGGCGATCAGAGCGACGACGCTGCGCGATAGTCCTTCGGCGAGGTGCCGAGAAGCCGGGTGAACATAGTGGAGAACGCGGCGGGGCTCTCGTAGCCGAGTGAGGCGGCGATCCCGGCGATGGGACGACCCTCCGACAGCAGCGAGAGGGAATGCAGGACGCAGGCCCGCTGCCGCCAGCGGGCGAAACTCAGTCCGGTTTCGGTGGTGAAGAGCCGGTTCAGCGTCCGCTCGCTCACGTGCAGCCGGGCGGCCCAGCCGGCGACCGGATCGTGGATGTCCGGATCGTCCAAAAAGGACTCGCAGAGGGTTCGCAGCCGGTCGTGCTTCGGCAGCGGGAGATCGAGCCGGACCGGGGCGGCCCGGCGGATTTCGTGCAGGGTCAGGCCGATGACCGCGGCGTCCCGCCCACGCGGGGTGTACAGATCGGGCACGCCGACGGCCTCGTTCAGGAGTTCCCGGAGCAGCGCGGAGACTTCGACGACCTGGCAGCGGCGCGGGAACCACGGCACGGCCTTCGGCTCGATGTACAGGCTCCGGGTGCTCACGGTCGTGGTGAAGACCTGATGGACGGTCTCCGGCGGCACGAGCACCGCCCGCCGCGTCGGGATGGTCCACGTGCCGTCGGCCGTTTCGACCCGCATCGATCCCGTCGCGCTGTAGAGGAACTGCGCCCGCCGGTGCCGATGCGGGAGGATCCGGTGCCCCGGCGGGTAATCGGTGCGGATCGCCACCACCGCGCGGTCGAGGTGGTCGACCTCGTCGATGGGGATGTCACGCACCTCACCGAGCCTACGCCGGGTGTCCGGTCCGCGAAAGAAATTGGCGCTCTTTCGAATGCCCGCCGCGCCGCGGGCGCCTACCGTCGCAGGAGTGCTGATCGAGATCTCGGTGCTCCTCGGGTTCGGCTGCCTGAGCGGGGTCACCACCGTCCTTTTCGGATTCGGCGGCGGATTCATCACCGTTCCCGTCGTCTACGCCTTCGCGCTCGCCGAGCCGGAGCACGCGCTGGGCGCGATGCACGTGGCGGTGGCCACGTCGACCGCGGTGATGGTGGTCAACGCCGGGAGCGCGACCCTCGCGCAACTGCGGACAGGACGGCTTCGCCGCGACTACCTGTGGCCGCTCATCGCGTTCATCGGCCTGGGTGCCGTGCTCGGGTCCTTCGCGGCCACCATGGCCGACGAGAGTGTCCTGCGCTGGCTCTTCGTCGCCTACCTCGCGCTGACCATAGCCGACAGCGTGGTCCGGAAGGGATTCGTGAGCAGGCGGGAGGACAGCCGGCCGCGTGCGCTCGGCGGGATCACCACCACCGCGGGCGGGACCGGGATCGGTGCCGTGGCGAGCTTCCTCGGGGTCGGGGGCAGTGTCCTCACCGTCCCGCTCATGCGGCGCAAGGGCCTGCCGATGGCCGACGCGGCCGCGCTGGCGAACCCGCTGAGCCTGCCGGTGGCGGTGATCGGCACGGCCGTCTACGCCTTCGCGGCGACGGGCATGGTTCCGGGCGCCGCCCACCTCGGTTACATCGATCTGGTGGCCGCGGGCGCGCTGCTGTGCGGATCGCTGCCGACCATCGCCGTGACGCGCCGGGTGGTCGGCCGGATCCCGGATCGCGCCCACGCCATCGCGTACCTCGCCCTGCTCGTCACCGCGCTGGTCGCGATCGTCGTGCGGTAGTGATCGGATGAGTTTGGCGGATATCAACCCTTGACAAGGCTACGGCAAGCTGGCAAGGGGTTATCGCCAGGCAAAGATCCGACGAATCCTCTATCTCTTTTCGGGAACTTGCGCCAAGATCTCCCGCATGAAACTGAGATCGATCACCAAACGCATGTTCGTTCTCGGACTGCTGACGGCTCTCGGGACCACCGGGGCGACGTCGGTGGCCACCGCCGAACCCCAGCTTCCGCCCGCCGAGGCCAACGCGACCGGGCTGCCGCACGGCGCCTGGGACCCGGTCGGCCCGAACAGCGTCGGCGGGCTGCTGGCGGTTTCGCCCGCCGGGCTCGCGATGATGGTGCCCAGCCCGCCCGCCCTGTGGCTCTCCGGCGACCGCGGCGCCTCGTGGACCGTGCGCAGGGGGCTGCCGGCGGACACCGCCATCCAGGGAATCTTCGCCGATCCGGTGAACCCGGACCGGATGCTCGCGGTGGGCAACTCGCCCGGCGGGATGCCCGGCGAGTGGCACGGGATGCTGCTGCGGACCACCGACCGTGGTCAGAGCTGGGAGACCCTGCGCGAGTGGTACCCCGACGGCGCGTTCGGGATGGCCACGGACCCGACGGGCCGGGTCGTCGTGGTGCAGAACCTCGACTCGCTGAGCGTCAGCATCGACGGCGGCGAGCACTGGAACGACGTGCCGAGGACCTGGCCGCGCGAGGGGATCGCCTCGCCGGTCGGCGCGCTCAAGCTCACGATGGTCGGCGACGACGCCTACTTCACGACGGTCTACCCCGAATACGCGCTCTGGGTGGTCCGCGGGGTCAGCGGCAAGGAACGGCGGGCGGAACTCGTCTACCGGACCAACGGCGAGGTCAATCAGGTCGCCGCGGACGGCGAGCGGCTCGTGGTCACGGTCGGCCCCGAACTTCACGGTTCCGCCGACGGCGGCAAGACCTGGACGGTGCTGCGCCGCGAGCCCGGTGGGCAGACCCTGCGCGAACCGCGTTTCGTCGGCGGACGCCTGTACGTCTCGACGTATAACGACATAGACGCCAGCACGGACTTCGGCCGTACCTGGACCCGCAAACCGGCGCCCGCTCCCGGCGAGGGTGTCAGCGACATGATCGATCTTCCCGCCGTGCCGGGCAAACCCGCCACCACGCTGATCTCCTCGCTGTACCGCGGCGTGTACGCCGACGGCGGCAAGAGCGGATACCAGCAGATCGGCGTGCCCGGGGAGACCATTCGCGACCTCGTGACCACCGGGAACCTCCTGCGGGAGAGCGTCGTCGCGGCCGGTGTGCAGGAGATCTACAACACCCCGCTCCCGCGCGGCAAGGTCTCCGCGACGGACCGGGTCTGGCAGTCCCACCCCACCGACCGGCTGCACGAGGACGCGAGCCTGTCCGTCTCGCCGAGCCGCCCGGACGTCGTCTGGCAGGTGACCAGGAACGGGTTCTCGCTCGACGTGCTGCGCAGCGGTGACGGCGGGCGGACCTGGCAGTTCGCGGCGAAGGCGAAGGAAGGACTCCCCAGGGCGATCTTCGCTCACCCCGCCGACCCGGACCGGCTCCTCGTATCGGCCTTCGCACCCGGCGGCTACGTGCTCTACCGCAGCGACGACGCGGGCAAGACCTGGGAAAAGCTCGCGACCGACAGCGGCTTCCTCACGTTCGCCGGTGATCCGTGGAACCCGAACCGCGTCTGGGGCGGGGACTCCGGCGGTCTGTCCCGCTCGGACGACGGCGGCAAGACCTGGACCCACGTCACGAGCGAACCGGTCAGTTCGATCTCGGTCAGCCGGTGGGGTGGCGGTCGCGTGCTCATCGGCGGCGCGGGCATCCACCTGAGCGAGGACGGCGGCCGGACGTTCCGCCGGGTTCGCGACGGCGAAGACCCCCGTGAGATCAGCCGGATCCTCCCGCATCCGTTCGATTTCCGGGTGTGGTTCGCGAGTGATTCGACCGGGGGAGGCGTGCTGCGCAGCACGGACTTCGGCCGCACCTGGTCGCCCGTGCCCGGCGCGCTGCCCGATCCCAGGGTGCTCTCCCTGGCGATCAGCGCGGACGGCCGGTATCTGTTCGCCGGCACCGCGCAGTCCGGCGCGTACCGGTTGAAGCTGTACTGAGTCCTGGCGCTTCGTGGCCGGAGAAAGTTCCGGCCACGAAGCGTTTACTCGGTCCTCGCCGAATGTCAGAGTCGAGGGCATGGCCATCGACGTCGCCGCCCTCCGGCTCCATTTCCCTTCCCTCGCCGACGGAACCGCCTTCTTCGACGGACCAGCGGGTACCCAGACACCCCGGCCCGTCGCCGACGCCATCGCCCGGACACTCACCGGGCCACTGTCGAACCGGGGCGAGGTCTGTCCGTCCGAACTCAACGCGGAGAACTCCGTCGCCGCGTTCCGAGCCGCCTACGCCGACTTCCTCGGTGTGCCCGCCGAAGGTGTCGTCCACGGCCGCAGCGCCACCCAGCTGACGTACGACTTTTCCCGGCACCTGGCCAAAAGCTGGCGTGAGGGCGACGAGATCGTCGTCAGCAGGCTCGATCACGACGCCAACGTCCGGCCGTGGGTGCAGGCCGCGGAGCGAGCCGGGATGACCGTCCGCTGGCTCGACATCGATCCTCTGACCACCGAACTGGACCTCGATTCCCTGGTCCTCACCGAAAGGACGAAACTGGTCGCGGTCACGGCGGCTTCGAACGTCCTCGGCACGAAACCGCCGATCCGCCGGATCGCCGATCTCGCCCACGACGCCGGGGCGCTGGTGTTCGTGGACGGAGTGCACTACGCCGCCCACGACCTGGTGGACGTTCCCGCGCTGGGAGCGGATTTCTTCGTCTGCTCGCCGTACAAGTTCCTCGGCCCGCACTGCGGGGTGCTCGGCGCGTCGCCGTCCCTCCTCGAAACCGTCGAGCCGGACAAGCTCATGCCGTCGCCCGACACCGTGCCCGAACGGTTCGAATTCGGAACGCTGCCCTACGAAATCCTCGCGGGCGCGACGGCGGCCGTGGACTTCCTCGCCGCACTCGACCCGGGGCCGGCCGGATCGCGACGCGACCGGCTGACGAACTCGATGAACTCGTTGCACGAGCACGAAAGCCTGCTGCACACCAGGCTGGAGAAGGGATTGGGCGACGCCGTCACCGTCCACGGCAAGGCCGCCGACCGGACGCCGACCGTCCTGATGAGTCTCGGCGGGCGCGAGCGCGAGGCGCAAAAGTCTCTCGCCGAGAGGAATGTCGTCGCGCCGGCGGGGTCCTTCTACGCCTACGAAGTCTTCGCGGCCCTGAAGCTCGAGGACCCCGCGCTCCGCGTCGGGCTGGCACCGTACACCAGCACGGAGGACGTCGACAGGCTGCTGGACGGGCTTTCGGCGTTCGGGTGACGGCCACAGTGGACAGTTCGGCGTGCCGAATGCCCGGTTTCGCGTGCCTGTCCATCCCATCACGTGTGTCGTCCGTCCAGACACGCGAAACCCCAGCCGCCGCGAAGTACATGAAGGACCCCTTCACTGCGCCAGGCGCAAGGAAGGAGTCCTTCATGTACTTGGGAACGCGTGAAGGCCCATTGGGTCAGCCGCGTGAAGGGGGCCTTCACGCGCATCGCCGTGAGGCCCTCACGGACCGGGCCCGCGACGCACCCAAGACGCTTAACTCGAACAGGTTGGATTTCCGCGCCGCCGCCGGAGCCGTATTACCGTTCGATCATGATCGACAACGGGAGGTTCGCGATGCGTTTCCGGTCGGTGGCCGCTGCTGTCCTTCTCGGTTGCGCCTTGTGCGTGGCGCCCGCGGCTCTCGGGGCCGGGGCCCGGTCGCTCGCGATCCAGCCTTGCCCCGAGGTCAACGATCCGCCCGACTACAAGATCTCGAACGGCGCCAAGGCCTGGATGAAGACGAACCTGCGCAGCGACTACCTGCGCGGGCCGGGGACGATCACCTACAACAAGACCACGACCTCCTCGGTCAACGCGTCCATCACCGGTACGACCAGTGCCGAGGCGGGCGTCATCTTCGCCAAGGCGAGTGTTTCGCTGGCGGTGAGCGTCGGCGCGAGCTACTCGAAGTCCGATTCCTGGTCGTATGCCGCGACGGTGCCCGCGGGGAAGACGTTGCGGTTGCAGCAGTACAAGGAAGCGCGCTCGTTCACCGTGCAGAAGTACCGGATCGTTCCGCCGTGCAAGGTCAAGTACCTCTGGAAGAAGAACGCCGTCGCACCGGTCAAGAGCCCCAGTTACCTGTGGCAGCTCATCGGCTGACCCGGTTTGGGGTCGATCACAAGACTCGTTCGCCCGATCTTGTGAGCGGCCCCATGGACGAACGGTGACCGTGCCGACACGCTGGGGGAGGGGCGCGGGCAACGAGGCCCGGACGGAACGGGACGGTGGCCACGATGGGGAAACTTCGCGCACGGATACTGATCGCCGGGATGGTCGCGCTCGCGACCGTGGGTATCACGCCCGCCGCGACGGCCGAGTCCGGCATCGCGAGCCGGTGGAGTGAACCGGGGCCGTACGCGGTGACCGTCGAAGCCCTCGACGGCGCCCACACCGTGTACCGGCCTTCGCGGCTGAAGAAGCACCCGGTGATCTTGTGGGGCAACGGGACCGGCGCGAACCCGAAAACCTATGACGGCCTGTTGCGGCATCTGGCTTCCCACGGTTTCGTGGTCGCGGCGGCGGACACGCCGAACGCGGGTTCCGGTCAGGAGATGCTGGCCGGGGCCACGACCTTGATCGCCGAGAACTCCCGTCCCGGCAGTCCGTACCACGGGAAGATCGACACGGCGCACATCGGCGCCACCGGCCACTCCCAGGGCGGCGGCGGGGCGATCGCCGCCGGCGCGGACTCCCGTGTCACCACGACGATCCCGATCGAACCGGGACCGCAGGGCTCGGCCGCGGCGCTGAAGGGGCCTGCGTTCTTCCTGGGTGGGCAGTTCGACACCATCGTCGTTCCCGGGCTGCTGGTCATCCCGCGCTACCGCCTCGCGGACCAGGTCCCCGCGGTCTACGGCGAACTCGGGGGAGCGACCCATTTCACGCCCGTCGGGGACGGAGGCGGGTTCCGCGGCGCGATCACGGCGTGGTTCCGGTTCTGGCTTTCCGGCGACGAGCGGGCACACGCGGAATTCTTCGGCGCTTCCTGCGGATTGTGCAGCGACCGGGCGTGGTCCGACGTTCAGCGCAACGCGAAGGCGCTGGCCGTTCCGGGAGCTTGATCGGCGGATCTTGTCGGTGGTCCGGGTTAAGGTCTGCCACAGCAGCCTGACCTGGAGGGATCCCGCAATGACCACACTCGCCAACCGGCCGAACACCGCGCTCCTCGTCGTCGACGTCCAGAACGGCGTCGTCGACGAGGCCCACGAGCGTGACTCCGTGGTCGCGAACATCGGCGCTCTCGTCGGCAAGGCGCGACGGGAAGGCGTGCCGGTCGTGTGGGTGCAGCATTCCGACGACGGACTCGTGCGAGGCAGCGAAGAGTGGCGCATCGTCGGCGAGCTGGACCGTGACGAGTCCGAGCCGCTCGTAGAAAAGTCCTACGGGGACTCGTTCGAGGACACCGATCTGGAGAAGGTGCTCGCCGAGCGCGGTGTCGGGCGGCTCGTGGTCGCAGGGGCGGAGACCGACGCCTGCATCCGTTCGACACTGCACGGCGCGCTGGTCCGCGGGTACGACGCGACGCTGGTCGGTGACGCGCACACGACCTTCGACAAATCGGAGTGGGGTGCGCCCAAGCCGGAACAGGTCATCGCGCACACGAATCTGTACTGGCGGCACCAGGTCGCGCCGGGCCGGAAGGGAGGGACGGTCAAGACCGAAGACGTCGATTTCCGCGGCTGAGCCGCTTCACCGCGTGCCCGGCCAGCGAGCGACCAGCAGTCCGGCGTCGCCCGCGAAACCGCCGCGGCAGTGGGAGTTCGCCGCCGCGAGCACACGACGGACGATTTCCGGCGGTACGTGCCCGGCGCCGGCGGCCAGGCTGTCGGCGAGCGCGAACCGTCCGCCGTCGGCGACGCGTGTTCCCGCGAGGCCTTCGGTGTGCAGGACAAGGAGATCTCCGGCCCGGAGGTGGGCGGTCGTGATGCGCCCGGGGCCTCCGTCGCCGAACGGTGGCCGCCGTTCACTGTCCACTGTGGTCGGTTCGTACCCGGTGCCGAGTACGAGCGGTGGTTCCCCGCCCGCTTCGAGATGGCGCAGGGCTCCATGGGTGAGGTCCACTTCGGCCAGTGTGCCGCGGACCGTGGTGCCGTCACCGAATTGCGTCGAAAGCGCTTTGTCGACAGAGTGCTCCTGACCACGTAGATCCTGGCCCTCGCGGCGAGCGGATCGGTAGGCGGCGAGCGCCGCCGACACCACCAGGCCCGAGGACACGGTGTCCCGGCCCGCGTCGAAGATCGCCAGCCACGCCGTCGTTTCGGAAAGGGCGTAGTCGAAGCTCACTCCGCGAACGTCGTAAGCCGGTTCGACGCCGCCCGCCACCACGAAGTCGCCCGTCGCCGCCGTCGACGGGGGCAGGTTCTGCCAAAGCAGCTCGGCGGTGGGGCCGCGCCGTCTTCGACGCCGGGTCATGTCGAGGCCGTCGCCGTAGCGCATCGCGGCGGCGATGAGGTGGCCGGACAGCGAGGCGAGCCACTGGCACTGGGTGCGCAGGGTGGGGTCGTGCAGGTCCGCGTCCGTGGTGGCTTCGATCTCGAGCACGCCCATCCGCTCGTCGCCGTCCAGCAGGATGGCCCACAACCGCGGTCCGCTCGGCTCCTCGGTCAGCGTGGTGCCGGCGTTCCGGTAGGCCCGGCCGGCGGTGCTGGCCTCGATGGGCAGCGGCATTCGGCCGGGCGCCCGCTCGCCGGGCAGGGGGAAGAGCAGCCGCTGCTCATAGTCGGCGAGATAGACCGTCAGCTCCAGGTCCAGCGCCCGGCCCGATGCGGTGACGATCTCGGGCAGCCGCTCGGGTGAGACCCGCTGGGCGCCATCGAGAAGTCCCACCAGCGCGGCCAGGAGACCGCGGGGGCGGCTGTCCTCCCCGACGTTGCGGCTGTACGGTGCCCGTCGCGCGCCGGAGAGCTCGTCGAGTCGCTCGTTGACCGCGTGGGCCACCATGTCCCGCTGGATTCTGGGCAAGGGGAGCACTCCCCGCAGGTAGGCCTCCAAGTCGACTTCGCTGACATCGCCGCCCAGTGCGAAGTACCTCAGCCACAGTTGTTCCAAAGTCAGCCCTGTGCGCGTGAAGCAATCGGCGATGATCCGGCGCTGCTCCGCGGCCTGGAGCGAGGACACAGTGATCACCCCCCGGGGTTCTCGGCGACACCGGCCCGGGTACCACCACGGCCCGAGGTGAAACATGAGCCGGACCCGGCGGGCCGGTGCGGAATTACGCCAGGTGGCCGAACCCGTCATCGCCGGTGTGGCCGGAGGAGGCGATCCGGGACGGGCCGAACGTGGGGCGCGGTAGGCCGGGTGATCGCATTCGGCTAAAGTCGGCTTCCGAAAGCGGTTCTGAGCGTTGAGAAGTTAGCGCCGATCCGCCGGTAACCGGGTTGGTTGCGGCGGTTGATGGTGCGCGCTCGGCGCCGGTTCCCGCCGGTGACTCCCGTGGTGCATCACGCCGATGTGCAGAAGTGGGAGAGGCGGGCTTTGGCCGATGAATTCGACTGGCAGCAGGATAAGAACCGATTCGTCGAGGATGTCGGCGACGGCGACCTGCCGGTGATCTCCGAAAGCGGCGTCCGGCTCATCGCCGGGCCACTTGTCACCCAGTTCGTAGCCCTGACCAGGGCGTTGCTGGATTCCGGTTCGATAGCGGCGGTCCTCGAACGGGTGGTCTTCGCGACGCGAGACCTGGTGCCGGGCGCGGATCTGGTCAGCGTCACCCTCCTCGATCCCGACGGAGGGTTCCACACGCCGGTGCGGACCGACGAGATCGCCGGCGAGCTGGATCAGCTGCAGTATCAGTACGGCGAGGGTGCGTGCGTCGAAGCGGCGCGGGTTTCGGGGCCGGCGGCGGCGTTCAGCGACAATCTCGCGGAAGACGCCCGATGGCCGCGTTTCGGTCCCGCCGCCGCGGCGCTCGGGTTCCACTCGCTGGTCTCGACGGCCCTCCTGCCCGAAGCGTCGAGTTCGCAGCCTTCCGGCGCGCTGAACGTCTATTCGCGCAGTCCGCACGGCATCGCCAAGGCCGACCGTGACGTGCTGCTGCTTCTGGCGACGCACGCGTCGCTGGCCTTGGCGACGACCCACGCGGTCACGCGCGGTCAGCTCCAGGAGGAGCAGCTCCAGCAGGCGCTGGACAGCCGCGACGCGATCGGGCAGGCCAAGGGCATCCTGATGGCGCGGCGCGGGATCGACGCCGCGGAGGCGTTCGAGGTGCTGCGGCACACGTCGCAGAACATGAACGTCAAACTCCGGGAGCTGGCGGAGATGCTGTCCAAACGGCATACGGAACTGCAACTGCCGGACTGAGCCGGCGGCCGCCACTACGATCGCGATCATGGGTTTCGGTGAGCTGGAGTTGTCGCGGACGTTCGAGTGGCGTGGCCGTTCGGTGGCGTGGGAACGCCTCGGCGAAGGCGTCCCGGTGGTGCTGTGCCACGGGACACCGTGGTCGGCGCAACTGTGGGCGCCGTTCGCGCGAGCGCTCAGCGCGGAGTTCGCCGTCCACGTCTGGGACATGCCGGGGTACGGCCGTTCGTCGAAGGACCCCGGCCACGCCGTCGATCTCGGGACGCAGGGCGAGCTTTTCGCCGACCTGCTCGAGTACTGGGGGTTGACGGCACCGCACGTGATCGCCCACGACTACGGCGGGGCCGTATCTCTGCGCGCGAAGCTGCTGCACGGCGCGGAGTACGCCTCGCTCGCCCTTGTGGACGTCGTCGCGCTGCGGCCGTGGGGTTCGGAGTTCTTCCGGCTCGTCGCGGAGAACGCAGAGGTCTTCCAGGCGCAGCCCCCGGCGGTGCACAGGGGAGCGCTGGAGTCCTACATCGGGACGGCCTCCCATCGCGGTCTCACCGGCGCGCAGCTGGCCACGCTCACCGGGCCCTGGCTGGACGCGGACGGGCAACGTGCCTTCTACCGGCAGATCGCCGAGGCGGACGTCCGCTACACCGACGAGATCCAGGACCGCTATCCGGAACTGGCGTTGCCGGTGAAGGTGATCTGGGGTGCGGACGACACGTGGATCCCGGTGGACCGGGCGAAGCGTCTCGCCGACGCGATTCCCGATGCGCTACTGGACGTCATTCCCGAGGCCGGGCATCTGATCCAGTACGACGCGCCGGTCGAACTGGCCTTTTCCCTGCATCGGTGGCTCACCGCGGAAGTGGGCCGGTGGGGACCTGCCGGGAGCGGACGCTGAACCGCGCCGTCAAGATCGACATCAAGTCATTCGGATATTAGAAGTCGTCTACGTGATATCCGGCCACGTATGCGCTCGAAAGCAGTGCGCCGTGACATTCCGCCGTCGACGGGCCGAAACCGACCGGAACCCAATGTCCGACGGTGTACCAATAGGAGGATCCGGACGCGCAGTGGGCGACCACCCGGTAGGTCTCCGAGTGTCCCGGCAGGCCGAAACAGGTCAGGGAAATACCCTCGCCGAAGAGGATTCCATAGCGATCGCTGCCGCATCCGTAGGGTGGGAACCTGCCCTCGGTCGCCGCGGAGGCCGGTGAAGCGGCCAGGATTCCGGCCGCCGAAAAGGCGGCCATGACTAAAGCGGCGATTTTCTTCTTCATTGCTTTCTCCCGCGGCTCGTTCCCAATGGAATGCCCAGATTAGCCGCACGGAAGAATTGTCGTGAATTCATCGGGCAGGTGAAACGAGAACGCGTGCGGTGAACCACGCTGCTCCGAAAGGGCGTCGCTCGCCCCTCTTCTGAGTTCCCGGCTCCCCTTTTGGCCTAGCGCCTCCGGTACTGCGCCGGAGACGTGATGGTGGACCTGTCCTCGTACGACCCGGGCCTGCCGCGGTCGACGTGGAACGTCGTCAGGGTGCTGACCGGGGAGCGCGGGTCGCGCCGGTCGCCGATCACCCGCATGTGCGTGCTCCAGCGGTGCGGGGTGACCTCGTAGACGTCGTAGCCGTACCGGTCGCCCTCGAAGTACTTGAGGTGCGGGTTCGCCGCACCCATCTTCGGTCCGTTCGTGGCGTTCCATTCGGGGGAGTAGGCCCCGGAGGTGACCGAATGCGCGGTGAACTCCGTGCCGATCACCGGGGTGGCCGGATCCGCGAAGTCCGGGCGGATGTCGTCGACGAACGCGGAGTGCCAGTCGCCGGTGATCACCACGAGGTCTTCGAGACCGCTCTGGGCCACGTGGGTCAGCACTTCCTTGCGTTCGGCGAGGAAGCCGTCCCATTGGTCCGTGAACATGTAGCCGCCGCCGGGCTTCGCGAGCTGGCTCAGCATGATCGAGTTCACCCAGCAGTGCCACGCCTCGCCCGCACCGGTCACCTGGTCCTTGAGCCATGCCTTCTGGTCCGCGCCGAGGATCGTGCCGTCGGGCAGGTTCTGCGCCGACCGGTACTGCCTGAGGTCCAAAATGGACAGATCGAGGAGGTCGCCCCAGCGGCGCTGCCGGTGGATCCTCGGTGACGAGGGGTGGTCGGGGCGCACCGGCATGTGCTCGAACCAGGCCTGGTACGCCGCCGAGCGCCGCGCCCGCAACGACGGGGTGGTACCGCTGTAGTCGTTGACGACCTCGTGATCGTCCCAGGTGATGAACCAGGGGTGGGCGGCGTGGGCGTCCCGCAGCGAGGGATCGGATTTGTAGAGCGCGTGCCGCCGCCGGTACGCCGGCAGGGTGAGCACTTCGGGTCCTTCGTGATCGCGCAGCGGATTCCCGCCGACCTGACCGTGCTCGTAGACGTAGTCACCGAGGTGGACGACGAAATCCAGGTCCTCCCGCGCGATCCCGGCGTGCGCCGCGTAGAACCCGTCGTGGAACGCCTGGCAGTTCGCCGAGGCGAACCGCACCCGCCGGACCGGCCCGACCGGCGCGGTTCGGGTGCGGCCGATCCGGCTGACCTTGCCGAGCGCGTGGAACCGGTAGTAGTACTGAGAGCCCGGCTCCAGCCCGGACACCGGGACGTGCACGCTGTGCCCGAGCCCGGCGGTGGCGGCCGTCGTCCCGTGTGCCACGCGACGGCGGAACGCGCGGTCGGTGGCGACCTCCCAGGCGACCTCGACGGTGTCGTCCAGCGGCTGCTCGAACTCCATCGGTTTCGGCGCGAGCCTGGTCCAGAGCGCGACGCCGTACGGGACCGGGTCACCGGACGCGACGCCCAGGGTGAACGGCGCTTCGTCCCAGGTCGCGCCCAGCGCCGCCGCGGCCTCCTCGGCCTGCGCGACCGTCATCCGCGAACTCAACGGCCAGGCCAGCCCCAGCGCACCGGCGGTGGCGGCGCCTCGCAACAGGTCGCGGCGGTTGACGGACATCGGTGGTCTCCTCGGCACTCGGCGGATCGCTCTCCGACACCGAACACTGCCAAGATGGCCGGAGTCCGACGTGGGGGAGAACATCAGACGGTGATGACGACCTTGCCGCGTGCGTGTCCTTCGCGGACGTACCGGATGGCTTCGGGCACCTCGGCCAGCGAGTAGGCCCGATCGATGACCGGCGCCAGTTTCTCCGCTTCGATGAGCGCCCGCAGTGTCTGGAGATCGTCGTGGTCCTCCGTGGAGAACAGGCCACGGAGCTTCTGCTTCACGAACGGCCCGAGGAGCAGCGCCTGCACATTGCGTCCTACCGCGCCGATCCACTTCCCCTCGCTCTCGCCGCCGACGAGGACGAGAGTGCCTTGCGGGGTAAGGGCCTTCCGCAGCGAGGACAGCGGCCGGTTGCCCGCGGTGTCGAGGATGAGGTCGTAGCCGCCGCCGAAGTTCTCGCGTGTGTAGTCGAAAACGCGGTTCGCGCCGAGTGAGCGGACGAGGTCGACCTTGCCCGTTCCGCACACGCCGTCCACCTCGGCACCGAACGCCTTGGCGATCTGCACCGCGAAGGTGCCCACGCCACCGCCGGCACCGATGACCAGGACCTTCTGCCGGGGCGCGACCCGGCCTTTGTCCCGAAGGGCTTGGAGCGCGGTGAAAGCGGAGATGGGGACCGCCGCGGCTTCTTCACAACTGAGTCGTTCGGGCTTCCGGGTGATCTTGTCCACCGTGGTCAGTGCGTACTCGGCGAAGGACCCTTGGCAGGTGCCGAAAACCTCGTCGCCCGGCCGGAATCGGGTCACCCGGTCGCCGACGGCGTGCACTACGCCGGCGAAGTCCAGCCCGCGGACGCGGGCCTTCGGTCTCCGTACGCCGAAACCCATCAAGCGCACCAAGTACGGCGTGCCCTCCATGAGGTGCCAGACTCCGGGATCGACCGCCGCCGCCCGGATCCGCACGACCACGCCGTCCGGTCCGGCTTCGGGTTCGGGCAGGTCGGTCAGTGTCAGGACGTCAGTGTTGCCATACTCGTTCTGGGCGATCGCCTTCACGGCGGCCTCATTCCTGGTCTGGGTACTGGAAAACGTCGTCGAGCCCGACGCCGAACACCCTGGCGATCCGGAAGGCCATCTCCAAGGACGGCGAGTAGCGGCCCTGTTCGATGGCGATCACCGTCTGGCGGGTGGCGCCGATCCGGTCCGCGAGTTCCGCTTGGGTCATCTCACCCTTCGCGAACCGCAGGGCACGGATGGAGTTCGTGACCTTGGTCGGTTTCACCATGCCTGGAATCCCCGGCGGTAGGCGGCGATCTTCGCGATCGAGCCGAGCACGGAGGACAGGACGAAGGCGAGGTACACGGTGTTGGCGATCCAGAAGTGGTCCAGCTCCGCCATCGCCATGACGAGTGCCGCGACACCACCGATCACGACGAACGACTGTCCGATGTGCTCGCCGAACCGGCCGATCTCGCGGTCGCGCTGGTCCTTGCGGCCCGCGTCGCGCGGTGAGGCGATCGCCGCGGCGATGTGCAGCACGATCGAAGCCGCGATGGCCGCGCCGATCGTCCACACCAGTGCCGCCACGTAAGGGACATCGACGAGCGGGCCGGAGCCCGCCCGGTGGAGGACGACGATCAGGTACGCGGCGTAGCCGAAGACCGTGACCACCACCATGATCCACGCGCGTTTCTCTTCCATAGCCACGAGACCAAAGGTAAAGAGTTCTAGACATGATGTCAAACATTCTTTACTTCGACGCGGGCAGCTAGTTCGTGATGCAAATAGTGCGTAGTGCGAACTTAAGGAGTGGTGATGACACTGTTCGGATTCGGGCTCGAAACCGGCGTCGGCGAGGTGGAGGACCTCCTGCGGCACGCCGAACAGGCCGACCGCGCGGGACTCGACCTGGTCAGCCTGTCCGATCACCCGTACTTCGCCGACCGGCTCGACGCGTACGCGGCACTGGGCGTGATCCTCGGCCGGACGTCGCAGGTCACGGCCGCGGTCAACGTGACCAACCTGCCGAGCTGTCCCGCGCCGATGCTGGCGAGGACGATCACCTCGCTTTCGGCGCTCTCCGGCGGCCGGGTCACGCTCGGCATCGGTGCGGGCGGCCTCTGGCGGGAGAACGCCAAACTCGGTGTCGAGCATCGGACGCCCGCCGAAGCGGTCCGGGCGATGGGCGAGGCGATCACCCTGATCAAGGCGCTTTCCGGCGGCGGGGCGCCGTTGGCGTTCGAGGGGGAGTTCTACTCCGTCGACGGGTTGGTGCCGGCGGCCGCGCCCGCGCCCCCGGTCTGGACGGGCGCTGTCGGGCCCAAATCCCTGGCAGTGACCGAAAACTCGCCGATGGCTGGATCCCCGGGCATGCCGAGGACTGGCTCAGCCCGCGGTTCGCCGAATCCCGTCCGGTGATCGACCAGGCCGCCGCCGACGCGGGCCGCGACCCTGGCGAGATCGCCACCATCTACAATTTCCCGGGCCGCATAACGGAAAAGCCCCTGCCGTCGCCGCGTGACGACGAGGGACGATGGGGCGGTGGTTCGCCGGAGCGGTGGGTCGAGGAACTGGTTCCGGCGGTGCGCGACCACGGCGCCGCGGGGTTCATCTACTTCCCGGTCGAAGACGCGACCACGACTGACAGTGCGCTCGGCCGTTGGGGGAACGAGGTCGTCCCGGCGATCCGCGAGGAGCTCGCCCGGAACTGACCCGGCTGCCGAGATTCAGGCGTCGACGGTGAGGGTCTCTTCGAGGGTCGCCCGGTGCGTCGGCTTCGCCTCTTCGTAGCGACGGCGGCCCTCGTCGGTCACAACGACGAAGATCCCGCGCCGGTCCGACTCGCAGAGCGCGCGCTGGACGAGTCCTTCACGTTCGAGGCGGGCGACTAGTCGTGAGGTGGCGCTCTGGCTCAGGTGGACGACCTCGGTCAGGTCGGCCGCGCGGCATTTGCCGACGACGCAGGTCACCAGTCGTTCGAGAGCTTCGAACTCGGTGACGCCGAGGCCGTGGCGCTCCTGGAGGCGGCACTCGAGCCGTCCGAAGACCGCCGCGTGCCGGGCGGACAGTTCGTGCCACTCCCGCAGCAGGTCTTGTTCGGCGACGTCGCTCACGCGGCCCAAGATAGCATGCACATGAATTTTATGCAAAGTCATTAAATGCACTTGCATTAGATGCGCGTGCATGTACTGTACGGGTCATGAGTTCTTCCGTGCAGCTGTCCACCAGCTCGACAAGGTGGGACGCGCGCCTCTGGGGTGTCCTGCTCACTGTGTCCGTCGTCGTGGGCCTCGACGCGCTCGACGTGTCGATGGTCGCCGTCGCCCTCCCGTCCATCCAGGCCGAACTCGGTCTCTCCACCGGTGCCCTGCAATGGATCATCAGCGCCTACGTGCTCGGCTACGGCGGCCTGCTGCTCCTCGGCGGGCGCACCGCCGACCTGCTCGGCAGGCGCCGGGTCTTCCTCGTCGCCGTCGCGGTCTTCGCGCTCGCTTCCCTGCTCGGCGGCCTCGTCGACGACGGCGCGCTGCTGATCGCCACCCGCTTCATCAAGGGACTCGCCGCCGCGTTCACCGCACCGGCCGCGTTGTCCATCATCACCACGACCTTCCACGAAGGCCCCGCCCGCAACCGGGCGATCAGCATCTTCGCCGTCTTCGGTGCCAGCGGTTACTCCGCGGGCCTCGTCTTCTCCGGTCTGCTCACCCAGGTGGGCTGGCGCTGGACGTTCCTGCTGCCGGTGCCGATCGCGCTCGCCGCGCTGGTCGCCGCGATCAAGCTGATCCCGTCCTACCGGCCGCAGACCGGTGGCGGCTATGACTTCCCGGGCGCGATCACCGGTGCCGCCGGTTCGCTTCTGCTGGTCTTCGCCGTGGTCGAGGCACCGGAGATCGGCTGGGCCGCGCCGCGGACGCTGATCTCGTTCGCCCTCGCGCTCGCCCTGCTCGTCACCTTCGTGTTCATCGAGAAGCGCAGCAAGCACCCGCTGCTCCGCCTCGGCATCCTGCGCTCCGGCCCGCTGGCCCGCGCCAACCTCGGCGGTGCGACGTTCTTCGGCGCCTACATCGGTTTCCAGTTCGTCGTCATGCTGTACCTGCAGACCGTGCTGGGCTGGTCCGCGCTGCAGACCGCGCTCGGTTTCCTGCCCGCCGCGCTGATCGTGGCCTTCGGTTCGCCCAGGATCGAGCCGCTGATCGACCGGCTCGGTACCCCGCGCACGATCCTCGCCGGTGTCGTCGCCCACGTCATCGGGTACGCGCTGTTCCTGCGGATCGACGAGAGTTCCAGCTACGCCGGTTCGGTGCTGCCGAGCATGATCCTGCTGGGTATCGGCTTCATGCTGGCGTTCTCCTCGCTGAACATCCAGGCGACCAACGGCATCTCCGACGACGAGCAGGGGCTCGCCGGCGGGCTGCTGAACACGTCGATCCAGGTCGGCGGCGCGATCGGCCTCGCCGTGGTGACCGCGGTCCTGACCGGTAACTCCGGTGGTGCCACCGGTCCTGCCGCATTGCTGAACGGGCTGGCGCCCGCGCTCACCGTCGTCACCGGCATCGCCGTGATCAGTGTCCTGGTGGCGCTGTCCGGAGTCGTCGGCCTGCGCAAGGCCGAAGTCCGCTCCACCGTCGCCGAACCGGAGTTCGCCGCGGCCGAATGACCAGGGGGTGATGGCCCCTTCCCGCGCTCGGGGGCGGGAAGGGGCCCGTCGCTACCAGCGGATCGGCAGCGATTTCAGCCCGTTCTGGAAGTTCGACCGCAACCTCACCGGTTCCCCGGCGGGTTCGACCTCGCCGAGCAGGTCCAGGACCGCTCCGAACATCGCGCGCAGCTGCACCCTGGCGAGCTGGGCGCCGAGGCAGAAATGCGGGCCGTGCCCGAAGGTCAGGTGATCGTTGGGGGTGCGGCCGATGTCAAAGCGGTCCGGGTCCTCGAAAACGGTCTCGTCGCGGTTCGCGGCGGAGAACCAGACGACCACCTTGTCACCCGCCCGGATGTCCACATCGGACAGGACGACGTCCTCGGTCGCGGTCCGGCGGAAGTGCATGACCGGCGTCCACCAGCGCAGCATCTCTTCCACCGCACCGGGAAGCAGGGAACGGTCGGCGAGCAGCCGCCGGTACTGGTCCGGATGCGACAGCAGCGCCTGCATGCCGCCGGGGATGCCGTTGCGCAACGTTTCGTTGCCCGCCACGGAAAACAGCCAGAACAGGTTCTCGAACTCGGCGATGGACACCCGGCCGCCGTCTTCGACGTGACTCATCAGGTTGCTCATCACGTCTTCGCCGGGATGCCGGCGTTTGTACTCGCCGAGCTCGTTGGCGTACGCGTAGAGATCCGGCATCCCCGAGCGGGTGCGCGGATCGGGCATCGACCCGTCCGGCCCCGGAACCGGCCGGACGGCCAGCGCCGCCCGCGCGAGATCGGTGACCTCGTCCGCCTCGACGGTCGCGCTCACCGCGTAGTCGGCGTCCTGATAGCCGATCACGCGATTGCTCCAGTCGTACATCAGCCGCCGGTCCTGCTCGGGGATCCCGAAGACCTCGGCGAGCGTCAGCAGCGGGAGATCGGCGGCGACCGCGGCGAAGTCGCACCCACCGTCCGCGCGGACTCCGGCGATCAGATCCCTCGCCCAGCCCTGGATCCGTTCGGTCAGCCTGCCGACCGCGCGCGGCGTGAACGCCTTGGTGAGCAGGCCCCGCAGCCGGGCGTGCTCGGGCGGATCCATGTTGAGCATCATCCGGCGGACGTACCCGAGGTCCTGCTCGGTCGCCGGATCCCGGATCTGCGTCCCGCCCAGCCGCGACGAGAACAGCTTCGGGTTCCTGAGCACGTGTTTGACGTCCGAATGCCGCAGCACGGCCCAGAAATCGTCGACGCGCACGACCGGTGACCCCCGGCGCAGCGACGCGAGGTGCTCGTACGGCACGCCCCGGGTGTATACGTCCGGATCGGTGATCACGCCTCCGACCCTAGCCCGCGGACGGGGGACTGCGGAAAGATCCGTCCGGTGGACACGCTGAAGATGCGCACCGCCGGAACCGAAGGCCCCGCCGTGCTCCTGCTGCACGGCCTCGGCGCGACAGGAGCGGTCTGGGACGGCCTCATGGCGCAGCCGGGATATCGCTGGCTGGCACCGGATCTGCCTGGTCACGGAGGATCGCCCCGGTTGCCGCACTACTCGTTCGGCGGCCTGGCCGCGGCGGTCGCCGACGCGCTCCCGGAACGCGGTCCGGTACTGGTGGTCGGCCATTCACTGGGTGGTGTGGTCGGGCTCGCGCTGGCCTCCGGCTGGTTCGGGGTGAAGGTCGCCGGGCTGCTCGCGGTCGGCGTCAAGGTCGAATGGAGCGAGGAGGACCTCGCGCGGGCGGCCGCCATGGCCGCCAAGCCGCCCAGGGTGTTCCCGTCCCGTGAGGACGCCGAACGCGGCTTCCTCAAGATCGCCGGCCTGGTCGGTATCGCCGACGCGGATCCCGACGGGGTGGCCGAAACCGAAGGTGGCTGGCGGCTGGCGCTGGACCCCCGGGCGTTCGCCGTCGGGGCTCCGGACATGCGTGGACTGCTCGGCGCGGCACGCTGCCCGGTCGTCCTCGCGGCAGGGGAGCACGACCCCATGAGCCGTCCCGAGCAGCTTCGCGCGCTCAGCTCTTTCACCGTCGAGTTCCCCGGACTGGGCCACAACGCCCACGTCGAAGACCCGTCCGCGCTCCTGCCCTTCCCCCGGCAGTTCGTCCTCTGAATGCGGTAGTTCGCCATCGAACCACCGCATTCAGAGGACGAAATGCGATGGTGGCTAGCGCCTGAGCCTGCCCAGGACGGCGATGCCCTCGGCGATGTCGCTCGCCGGGCTGGCCCCATAACCGAGGACCAGCCCCGGATTCATCGGCCGCTGACAGTGCCACGACAGCGGCTGCACCTTCACCCCCTGATCCAGCGCGGCGGCGGCGAAGTCGAGATCGGAGAACTCCGCGTCGAAGGTGATCGTCAGGTGCAGCCCGGCGGCGGCGCCGTGCACCACGGCGTCCGGGAGATGCGTCCGGAGCGCGTCGATCATCGCGTCCCGGCGGCGGCGGTGCCGCTTGCGCACGAACCGCAGCTGCCGCTCCATCTCGCCGGACTCCATCAGATGCGCGAGTACCAGCTGCGGGAGGACGGCGTTGCCCAGGTCGGCGAACCGCTTGGCCGCGACCACCTCGTCCCGGTACCGCGGCGGAACCAGCATCCAGCCCACCCGGAGCGCGGGGGCGAGCCACTTCGACACACTGCCCGCGTAACAGACCTGCTCGGCGAGCATCGAGCGCAGCGCGGGGACCGGCGGACGGTCGTAGCGGTGCTCGGCGTCGTAGTCGTCCTCGATGATCAGCCCGCCGTCCGCGGCCCAGCGCATGAGCTCGCGACGGCGTTCCCCGCCGAGCACGACCCCGGTCGGGAACTGGTGCGCCGGCGTGAGCAGTACGGCGGGCGCGCCGCTGCGCACGAGCTCCTCGACGTCGATCCCGTCTTCGTCGACGCGGATCGGCGGCGTCGCCAGCCGCCGGTCGTGCAGATGCTGCCGGGCGCCCAGCGAGCTCGGATCCTCGACCGCGATCTCGGAGATCCCGGTGTCGCACAGCACCTGGGCCAGCAGGCCGAGGCCCTGCGCGACACCGGCGACGATCAGCACGTCGTCGGCGTCGGCGGTGATCCCCCGGGTGCGGGCGATCCAGTGCGCGATCGCGAGCCGCAACGCGGGCGCGCCCCGCGGGTCGCCGTAGCCGAAGTCCGCCGCCGAAAGATTGTTGAGCACGGCGCGTTCGGCGCGGAGCCAGGCCGTTCGCGGGAACGCCGTCAGATCCGGCACGCCGGGGGACAGGTCGATCCTCGCCGGGGTCGACCGCAGTGAGTCGAAGACACCGATCCCGGGCGCGGGCCGGAAGATCGTGCCCGCGGACGGGGGACCGGGCGCCGTCTGCTCCTTCGTCCGCGCCGGCGCCGCGACGACCACCGTGCCCGCGCGGCCGCGTCCGGCGACATGACCATCCTCGACCAGCCGCTGGTAGGCCTCGGTGACCACACCGCGGGAGACCCGCAGGTCCGCGGCCAGTGCCCTGGTCGCGGGCAGCCTGCTGCCGACCGGCAGGCGGCCGTCGGAGATGGCGTGCCGCAACCGCGACGCCAGCCAGTCCGACCGGCGTCCCGGCGGGGCGTCCCCGATGTCCAGCTGCAGGAAGTCCGAGCCTTCGGCGGTCACCTGATCATTGTGTCATTCGGGCTCGTAGGCGAGGTTCGGACGCAGCCACTGCTCCACAGTGGACAGTTCGAGGCCGCGACGGACGGCGTAGTCCTCGATCTGGTCCTTGCCCAGCCGTCCGACGGTGAAGTACCGCGAATCGGGGTGGGCGAAGATCAGCCCGCTGACGCTCGCCGCCGGCGTCATCGCGAACGACTCGGTCAACCCCATCCCGAGCCGGTCGGAATCGAGCAGTTCGAACAGCTCCCGCTTCTCGCTGTGATCCGGGCTCGCCGGGTAGCCCAGCGCCGGGCGGATGCCGCGGAACCTTTCGGCGTGCAGGTCCTCCAGCTTCGGATCGGCGTCGGGCTCGAACCAGTCCCGCCGCGCCTGGAGGTGGAGGTGCTCGGCGAACGCCTCGGCGAGCCGGTCCGCGAGCGCCTTCACCATGATGGCGCGGTAGTCGTCCTGCTTCGCCTCGAACTCGGCCGCGAAGTCCTCGGCGCCGAGGATGGTGACCGCGAAACCGCCGAGGTGATCGCCCGCGCCGGCCGGGGCGATGTAGTCCGCCAGGCAGCGGTTGGGGCGCGACAGCGGCTTCTTGGTCTGCTGGCGCAGCATCGGGAACTTGACGCCCGACTCCAGGATGATGTCGTCACCCTCGGAGTGCGCCGGCCAGAACGCGTACGCGCCCTTGGCCTGGAACCGCTCTTCGGCGATGATCTGGTCCATCAGGGTGTTCGCGTCGTCGAACAGTTCCCGCGCCACCGGGTTCTCCAGGATCGCCGGGTACTTGCCCTTCAGCTCCCAGGCCAGGAACAGGAAGGTCCAGTCGATCATCTCGCGCAGCTCGGTGAGGGACGGCGAGACGTACCGGACGCCGGTGAACGCGGGCGTCGGGATGTCGTCGAAGGAGACCTTCTCCGGGTTGGCCCGCGCCTGCTCGACCGTCAGCAACGGCGTCCGCTGCTTGTTCGCGTGCTGCACGCGCAGCTCTTCCTGATCCTCGCGGTTCTTCTTGTCGAGGATCTCGGCGCGGTCGGCGTCGAGCAGGTCGCCGACGACGCCGACGACGCGGGAGGCGTCGAGGACGTGCACGGTCGTGTGCTCGTACGCGGGCGCGATGCGGACCGCGGTGTGCTGGCGCGACGTGGTCGCACCGCCGATCAGCAGCGGCAGCTTCAGGCCGCGCCGCTCCATTTCGGCGGCGACGTTGACCATCTCGTCGAGCGACGGCGTGATCAGGCCGGAAAGCCCGATGGCGTCGGCGCCTTCGGAGACGGCGGTGTCCAGGATGACCGAGGCCGGGACCATCACGCCGAGGTCGATCACCTCGTAGTTGTTGCAGCCCAGGACGACGCCGACGATGTTCTTGCCGATGTCGTGCACGTCGCCCTTGACCGTCGCCAGGACGACCTTCCCGTTGCCCTGGCGGGTCTCGATCCGGCCTTCGAGGCGCGCCTTCTCCTTCTCGGCCTCCATGAACGGTTCGAGGTAGGCCACCGACCGCTTCATCACGCGCGCGCTCTTGACCACCTGCGGCAGGAACATCTTGCCCGAGCCGAACAGGTCGCCGACGATCTTCATGCCGTCCATGAGGGGGCCTTCGATGACCTCCAGCGGCCTCGGCAGCTTCTGGCGCGCTTCCTCGGTGTCCTCTTCGATGTAGTCGACGATGCCGTGCACCAGCGCGTGGCTCAGCCGTGCCTCGACCGTGTTCTCGCGCCAGGAGAGGTCGACCGTGCGCCGGGTCCCCTTGCCGTTGACCGTTTCCGCGAACGTGACCAGCCTGTCGGTGGCGTCCTCGCGGCGGTCGAAGAGCACGTCCTCGACCAGCTCCAGCAGATCCTTGGGGATGTCTTCGTAGACCGCGAGCTGTCCGGCGTTGACGATGCCCATGTCCAGCCCGGCGCGCACCGCGTGCAGCAGGAAGGCCGAGTGCATCGCCTCACGCACGACGTTGTTGCCGCGGAAGGAAAAGGAAAGGTTCGAGATACCGCCGCTGATATGCACGCCGGGGCAGCGTTCCTTGATCCGCGGCAGCGCGTCGATGAACGCCTTGGCGTACCCGTTGTGCTCGGAGATACCGGTCGCGACCGCGAGCACGTTCGGGTCGAAGATGATGTCCTCGGCGACGAAACCGGCTTGCTGGGTGAGCAGGTCGTAGGCGCGGGCGCAGATTTCGACCTTCCGGTCGGCGGTGTCGGCCTGGCCCTGTTCGTCGAAGGCCATCACGACCACGCCCGCGCCGTAGTCGCGGATGCGCCGGGCCTGCTGGAGGAACTGCTCCTCGCCCTCCTTGAGGCTGATGGAGTTGACGACTCCCTTGCCCTGCACGCATTTCAGCCCGGCCTCGAGCACTGTCCAGCGCGAGCTGTCGATCATGATCGGCAGCCGGGCGACCTCGGGTTCGGTGGCGATGAGGTTCAGGAACGTGGTCATCGCCTTTTCGCTGTCGAGCAGGTCTGCGTCCATGTTGACGTCCAGCAGGTTCGCCCCGCCACGGACCTGCTCCAGCGCGACGTCGACGGCGGCCTGGTGGTCGTCGGCCTCGATCAGCTTGCGGAACTTGGCGGATCCGGTGACGTTGGTCCGCTCGCCGATCATTACGAACCCGGTGTCCTTGCCGATCTCGAACGGCTCGAGCCCGCTGAACCGGGTGTGCGGCTTCGGGGCCGGGACGTTCCGCGGCGCCATCCCGCGGACGGCGTCGGCGATCTCCTTGATATGCGCGGGGGTCGTGCCGCAGCAGCCGCCGACGACGTTGACCATCCCGGCCGTGGCGAAGTCGCCGAGCAGGCCGCCGGTCTCGTCGGGCGTCTGGTCGTACCCGCCGAACGCGTTCGGCAGGCCGGCGTTGGGGTGGCAGGCGGTGTACGTGCCCGCGAGGCGGGACAGTTCGGCGATGTGCGGGCGCATTTCCTCGGCGCCCAGCGAACAGTTGACGCCGACGAGCAGCGGATCCGCATGCTCGATGGAGCTCCAGAACGCCTCGACCGTCTGCCCGGACAGCGTCCGGCCGCTGAGGTCGACGATCGTCACCGAGATCCACAGCGGTAGATGCGGTGCGACGTCGCGCGCGGCGGCGATCGCGGCCTTGCAGTTGAGCGTGTCGAAGATCGTCTCGATGAGGAGCAGGTCCACGCCGCCCTCGGCGAGCGCCTTGATCTGGTCGGCGTACGCGGCGTACACCTCGTCGAAGGTGACCGCCCGGAACGCCGGATCCTCGACCTTGGGCGACAGCGACAAGGTGACGTTCAGCGGCCCGACCGACCCGGCGACGAACTTCCCGCCCGCCGCGTCCGCCGCCTCGCGGGCGATCTGGGCGCCGCGGAGATTCATCTCGTACGCGAGGTGCTCGAGCCCGTAGTCCGCCTGGCCGATCGTGGTGGCGGTGAACGTGTTCGTGGTCGTGATGTCCGCGCCGGCGTCCAGATACTGGCGGTGGATGTCGCGCACGACGTCCGGCCTGGTGATGTTCAGCAGGTCGGGGTCGCCGGTGATGTCACGGGGGTGGTCCTGGAACCGCTCGGTGCGGTAGTCCTCCGGCTTGAGGCCGGCGTTCTGGAGCATCGACCCCCACGCCCCGTCAAGCACGACGATGCGCTCATCCAGCAGCTTTCGCAGGGCGGTCGTTTTCATCCAGCGCTCCTCCCATGTCGTGGGAGGCGCCCTTGCGGTGAAGTCCGGGGCCGAGCGTGGCGGACCCGGCGGTCCGTTGCAGCGCCTCTCGACCTTGGTGGCCAAGACTACCGGATCAAGACAAGGGCACTTCGCCCGAATTGCTCACCCGCTGGCCAACGCGGGTTCGGCTTCCCGCACTGTGAGACGGGGTCATGTCCAGCGCTCGCGTCCCTGCGGCCTTGAGCTGGTCGCGCGCTACGTCGCCGCATGGCGCGCGGTCGATGGTCGGTACCGACAACGAACTTTCCACTTTATTAGGGCGAAGTAACGTGGTGTTGCAAGACGCGTTCGAGGCTGCTCAACGTTTTCTCGATGAGAGGATTCGGCCCGAACATGCGACGGAAATCGTCATCGCCAGGTGCGTCGAGGAGGATGAGGGCTGGGCATTCGGCTATAACAGCCGGGCGTTCTTGGAGCGCGGGGAGATGATGTCGTCGTTGACCGTACTGACTCGTGAAACCGCTCATCGATGGGGTGCGAATATCTCCATCCGCGCACCGTCGATGAGCGGCGCGCAGCATCTTCTCCTCTAGCTCGGACGAGAAGATCGTGTCCGAGGCTTGCCGCTCTCAGAAACCGACGGTCGCCTTCTGGATCTTCACCGGTTTCGCGGGCAACCCGTCCTGCGGGCCGTTCGGATCGGTCGGGACGATGCCGTTCGCCACGATCCGGTCCAGCACCTCCATACCCCGCACGACCTCGCCCATCACCGAGTAGTTCTTCGGGATGTTCGCGAACGAGTGCACGATGAAGAACTCGCTGCCGTTGGTGCCGGGACCCTGGTTGCCCATGGCGATGGTGCCGCGTTCGTAGGTCTCGGTGCCGTCGACCTCGTCCGGGAATTTGTAGCCCGGCCCGCCCTTCTCGGCTTCGTAGATGTCGCCGCACTGCAGGACGCCGAGGCGCGACGAGTTCGTCAGGCGCCAGCACTGGCTGTGGTCGTAGAACCGCTGCAGCGCCAGGCTCGCCAGGTTGTGGACGGCGCACGGAGCGGCGCCGGCGCGGTTCAGCCGGACGGTCACCGGGCCGTAGTTGAAGCGGAAGGTGACGTCGACGGTGCCGCGGGTGAACGCGAAGGGGAGCGGGCGCAGCACCGGGCGGGCCGCGGGGTTCTCCGGCGTCGGCGTGAACTCGCAGCGCACGATCGGCACCGAAGACGCGGGCGCGGCGGTGGCGACACCGGGCAGGAGCACGGCGGCGAGAGCGGAAACGACAGCGGTGACACCCCAGCGCAGCTTCATGAGGGGGAACCTAACCCAAAAGGGTGGTCGTCGGGTAGCGCTTCACGCGGGCGCGCTGGACCTGCCGCGGTCCACGCGCTCGTGAGTAGCGGTCTGGCTGCGGGGCCGATCCGTGAAGGCCTCCTTGCCTACCCTGAAGGTAGTGAAAAGAGGCCTTCGCTACCCCGGTGATCGCCACAACCACCCCAGGCGCGAGTAAGGGGCTTCCATGTCCATCGGGCAGGTGAGGGTGGCCGTGAGTCATCGGTCCAGGTGGTCGTGGGGGGGGGGTTGGGGTGGAAAACGAAGCGCCACCCACGAACACCGGTACCGAACGGTCAACACACCCGCTGAG